>JAGNWJ010000056.1:0-3393 GCA_017986065.1 Rhizobacter sp.
GTCTACGTCGAACAGCGTAGATCACTGGCCACCGCCCCCGCTCACAATCGATCGGAGCGCTCTGTGGCGATCGATTGACCGTGTGGAAGCAACTGATGAAGACGTTCTTGTGTATCGGATTGATGGCCTTGTCGATGACCGGTTGCGGCGAGCTCTCGTACAAGCGGGGCGCTTCGGCTCAGGATCTCGAGGCGACCAGGAAGTCATGCCAGTCTGCCGGCACTGAGAAGGCGGTCGAGAAGTGTCTGGAGGACAACGGCTGGGTGGTGAAGAAGCTCGACGACATCGAGCTGTTTGCCACGGCAAGCGTCACTGACGACAACAGGAATCTGGGCACTTCCGAGCCTGCGAAAGGCGCCGACAAGCCCGCGCCAGGAACCGTTGCCAGATCGCCCGCGATGCCGGGCGCGACCGCTGCGGCCGGCTCAGGCGGCGCCCCGGTCGCAAGCCCGGCGCCCCCGCCCGCTCCCCCGGCCAGTCCGCTGGATGTCTACAAGATCAGTTCGTGGTGGAAGCTGGGCGCTGGCCGTGAGGCGATGGAAGCCGACACGGCTGACTGCGTGGCCCAGCTCGGCAGCGCGCACAAGCCCAACAACGCGACACAGCAGGTCACGCGGGGATTTGTCGTGTGCATGCACGGCAAGGGCTGGAAAGCGCTGCGCGAGAAATAGGCCGACTCGGCGGGGCGCGCGCCCGCCGTCAGGTGGCTTCCAGGCGCTCCATGAAGCGTGACAGGGGTTCCTGCTGGGTCGGTTCGGCCAGATAGGGCTCCGTCACCTGGTAGGTGGCAACCGGGGTCTGGCCGCAGAGTCGACTCAGTTCGGAGAACACGAGCCGGTCGCCCAGTCCGCCCTCGGTGCAGAAGAAGGCGACCTGCTTGAAGCGGGAGGCGTTCTGCAGCACGTAGGAGCGCATCGGCGATGCCACCCGCCACGCCCACACCGGCGTGCCCAGGATCACCAGGTCGTAGCCGCTCGGATCCCTGCGGGCAGCCTCGATCGGCGGCTTGGCCCCGATCAGCGAATCCCGGATGTAGCGCAGCCCTTCGCAGGCACCGGCATGCGGACGTGCGTCCCTGATTTCTTCCAGTTCGGCACCCGAACGCCGGGCGATCTCGGACGCCACGAAACGTGTGTTGCCCGTGTTGGCAAAGAAGGCGACCAGGACCCGCATGCATTTCTCCGTGTGTTGGCAGGGCAGTCACACCCCCTTGAATCGGTTATCGACCGCCGGATCGACAACTTGAGCCCATCCCGACCGGGGCGGGCGAACCGGATTCGGTGACCGCTCGGTCGTTCAGGCGCGGCGGTGATCGATTGGCGCGGCCATGCTGTCCAATGGCGGCATGAGCATGTCCTGCAAATCTTTCAAGAGCGTGTCCCGGTGTTCCATGCGCGCGGCCTGAGCAAGGTCTATCGCAGCGGCGAAGTCGAGGTGCATGCCCTGCGCGATGTCGATCTCGACATCGGGCGGGGCGAATTCGTCGTGCTGCTCGGCGCGTCGGGCAGCGGCAAGAGCACGCTGTTGAACATCCTGGGCGGGCTCGACGTGCCCACTTCCGGCGAGATCCGGTTCGGCGATCAGCGCCTCGACGGCGCCAGCGAGGCGGAGCTGACCGCCTACCGTCGCGAGCACGTGGGCTTCGTGTTCCAGTTCTACAACCTGATTCCGAGCCTGACGGTGCGCGAGAACGTCGCGCTGGTCACCGACATCGCGCTCGACCCGATGCCGGTCGACGAGGCGATCGATCTGGTCGGCCTGACGCCCCGCCGCGATCACTTTCCGTCGCAGCTGTCGGGCGGAGAGCAGCAGCGGGTGGCGATCGCGCGAGCCATCGTCAAGCGCCCCGAGGTGCTGCTGTGCGACGAGCCGACCGGTGCGCTCGATTACGCGACCGGCAAGCTGGTGCTCGAGGTCATCGAGCGCATCAACCGCGAGACCGGCACCACGGCGGTCGTCATCACGCACAACGCGGCCATTGCCGGCATGGCCGATCGCGTGATCCACCTCGGCGACGGGCGAATCCAGCGCGTCGAGACCAACGCGCACAAGCTGTCGCCGTCGCAACTGAGCTGGTGACATGAAGGCCCTGGATCGCAAGCTGATGCGCGACCTGCGCGCGATGTGGAGCCAGGTGCTGACCATCGCGCTGGTGGTGGCCAGCGGCGTGGCCGGATTCATCACCACGCTGTCGGCCGTCGACTCGCTGGCCCTGGCGCGCGACCGCTTCTACGCCGAGGCGCGCTTCGCCGATGTGTTCGCGGGCCTCAAGCGCGCTCCGCTGACGGTCGCCGACACATTGCGCGCGCTGCCCGGCGTGGCCGACGTGCAGACCAGCGTCGAAGTGGCCGTGCGGGTCGAGATCGAGGGCCGCAGCGAACCGATCGTCGGGCAACTGATCGGCGTCGATCCGCGTCGGCCGGCGCGCATGAACCTCGTCGTGCTGCGTGGCGCCGCTGCCGCGCCCTCGCCCGGCCCGCCGCTCGCCGATGGATCGATTCCGGCCTGGGTGTCGGAATCGTTCGCGACGGCCAACCAGCTGAAGCCCGGTTCGCGGCTGTCGGCGCTGATCAACGGCAAGCGGCGCACGCTGCTGATGACGGGGGTGGCGCTCTCGCCCGAATACGTCTTCGCCGGCCTGTGGGGCATGCCCGACCAGCGTGGCTTCGGTGTCTTCTGGGTCGACCACGAGGCGCTGGCGGCGGCGTTCGACATGGCCGGCGCATTCAACCATCTGGCGCTGAAGCTGGCGCCGCACGGCGACGAGCGCACGGTGATCGACGGCCTGACCGGCGTGCTCGACACCTACGGGGGCCGGCAGGCGCATGGCCGCACCGACCAGACCTCGCACGCGATGCTCGACAACGAGATCAAGGAGCAGCGCGTGCTGGGCACGCTGCTGCCATCGATCTTCCTCGGTGTCGCGGCGTTCCTGCTCAACGTGGTCATCGCCCGGCTGGTCTCCACGCAGCGAGAGCAGATCGCCGCGCTGAAGGCCCTGGGCTACCCGAACGCGACCATCGCCCTCCACTACCTGAAGATGGTGCTGGTCATCGTGAGCATCGGCTGGCTGCTGGGGCTGGTGATCGGCGATCAGCTGGGCGCCGCGCTCACGCGGCTGTACTCGGACTTCTTCCGCTTCCCGAGCTTCGAGCACCGTGTCGCGCCCTGGCTGCTCTGGGTCAGCGGTGGGTTGACGCTGGCGACCGCGGTGCTCGGCACGTTGAATGCGATCGCGGCCACGGCACGCCTGGCGCCCGCCGAGGCGATGCGCCCGCAGGCGCCGGGCCGCTACAGGCGCACGCTGTTCGAACGGATGGGCATACGCCACATCCCCACCAGCCTGCGGATGATCCTGCGCCAGATGGAGCGTCGGCCGGGGCGCACCGCGCT
>JAGNWJ010000056.1:3493-18091 GCA_017986065.1 Rhizobacter sp.
CCTCGGGCCGCGAGCTGGCCCGGCTGCCCGGGGTCACCGCGGTCGAATCGAACCGGTATGTCCCGGTCACGCTGGTGAACGGTCATCGTCGCGAGCGCAGCCAGCTGCGCGGCTACGCGCTGCAGCCCGAGCTCTACCGGATCGTCGACGTCAACCGCCGGCAGACGCAGCCGGCCGGCGATGGGCTGGTGCTCACCGACAGGCTGGCCGACAAGCTTGGGGTCCGGGTCGGCGACCGGGTGCAGGTCGAGGTGCTCGAAGGGCGCGCCCGCACGCTGGATCTGGTCGTGGATGCCACGGTTCGCGAAATGATGGGACTGAACGCCTACATGAACCGCCCGGCGCTGAACCGGGCGCTCGGCGACGGCGATCTCTCCACCGGATTCATGCTGGCCGTCGAACCCGGCCGCGAGGCCGAACTGCTGGACGCCACGCGCCAGCTGCCGCGGGTGGCCGGCGCATTCAGCAAGGCGACGATGCTGCGCAACATGCAGGAACTCAGCGCCCGCAATGTGCGGATCATGAGCACGGTGCTGACGGTGTTCGCGAGCATCATTGCGGTCGGGGTCGTCTACAACAACGCCCGCATCGCACTGGCGGAGCGCACGTGGGAACTGGCCAGCCTGCGCGTGCTCGGATTCACGCGCGCGGAGGTCTCGGGACTGCTGCTCGGCGAGATGGTGATCGTGGTGGCGCTGGCGCTGCCGCTGGGCATGCTGCTCGGATGGGGGCTTGTGCACGTATTGGCGGGGGCTCTGAAAAGCGATCAGTTCTACTTTCCGGTGGTGATCCTGCCGCGCACCTACGCCTGGGCCGCGATCTGCGTCGTCGGCGCCGCGCTGGGCAGCGCGCTGGTGGTGCGCCGGCGCATCGACCGGCTCGACATGGTGGCCGCCTTGAAGACACGCGAATGACGATGAAAACAGGTACGAAGATCTCCATCGGGGTGGCCTCGCTGGCACTGGCGGCGCTGCTGGCCTGGGCGTTCGCCCCGCGCCCCATCGAGGTGGAAGTGGCGAAGGCCCGCGTCGGTGCGTTCGAGCAGACGATCACCGAGGACGGCAAGACCCGCCTGCACCAGCGCTACGTGGTGTCGGCCCCGCTGGCCGGTCGGCTCTCGCGCATCACGCTGACCGAGGGCGACCGGGTCGAGGCGAACGCCGTGGTCGCGACGCTGACCCCGGTGCTTTCGCCGATGCTCGACGAGCGCAGCCGCAACGAGCTGACCTCGCGCGTCGAGGCCGGCGAGGCGAACGTGCAGCGCGCATCGGCGCGCATCGCACGCACGCGCATCGCGCTCGCGCAGGCCCGCAACGATCTGCAGCGCACCGAGCTGCTGGCGAAGCAGGGCTTCGTGGCGCCGATCAGGCTGGACAACGAACGCCTCGCGGTGCAGGCCGCGCAGCGGGAGATCGATGCGGCGGTGCAGGAACACCATGTCGCCCAGCACGAGCTCGAACAGACGCGTGCCGCGCTGCAGGCATCGCGCGGCGCCTCGGGCACAACAGGTGCCTTCGAGCTGCGCTCGCCGATCGCCGGCCAGGTGCTGCGCGTGGTGCAGACCAGCGAGACGACCGTGGCGGTCGGATCCCCGCTGATCGAACTGGGCGATCTGGCACGCATGGAGATCGTCGTCGAGCTGCTGACGACAGACGCACTGAACGCCCCGCCGGGCAGCCGGGTGCGCATCGAGCGCTGGGGGGGCAAGACGTCGCTCGAGGGCCGTGTGCGACTCGTCGAGCCCGCTGCATTCACCAAGGTGTCGGCACTCGGTGTCGAGGAGCAGCGGGTGCGGCTGCTCGTCGACATCACCAGCCCGCCGTCCGAGTGGCAGGCCCTGGGCGATGCGTTCCGGGTGGAGGTGCACATCGTCACGGTCGCGATCGATCAGGCGCTGATGGTGCCGGTCAGCGCGGTGTTTCCGTTGCCGGCCGAGGCCCGCGACGCCGACGTCAACGGCAGGCGCGAACAGCGATTCGCCGTGTTCGTCGTCGACGGCGGACGGGCCCGGCTGAAGCCCGTCGACGTGGGTGCCCGCAATGGCAGCCAGGCCTGGGTGCGAAGCGGACTGAAGGCGGGCGACACGGTGGTGATCTATCCGTCGCCTGCCGTGGCCGACGCCGCGCGGGTGCACCCGCGCGCGCTCTGAGCCCGGGCCTGGAAGCCTCGGACGCCTGTAGTACCGGGCGTCCGAAGCGGCTCAGTGCGACATCAGCACCGGCAGCGTCATCGACTGGAAGATCGTGCGCGTGACGCCTCCGAGCAGCCATTCGCGGGCCCGGCTGTGTCCGTAGCAGCCCATGACCAGCAGATCGGCCTGCACGTCGGCGGCCAGCGACAGCAGCAGCTCGCCGACCTCGGCGCTCGGGCGGCCACCCCGGTGGACCTTCGCATGGACGCCGTGCCGCTGCAGGAAGCGCTCTATCGGCAGCGGCTCGCCGTCACCGGGCGATCCCGACTCATCCCAAGCGGCCACATGCACCGACTTCGCCAGCCGCAACACGGGCAAGGCAGCCGTCACGGCACGCGCCGACGCCGCCGAGTCCTTCCAGGCGATCAGCACGGTCTGGCCGAACTCGGAGCCGGTATCGATGTAGGGCAGCAGCAAGGCGGGCTTGCCGGTCTCGATCAGCACCGTCGGCGCGAAATCGACGGGCACCTGCGACTGTTGATGATCGTCGGGACGGACCTGCGCCAGCACCAGCAGGTCGGCCTCGAAGGCGCGCCGCCTGAAGGCCGCCAGTGGCGTGTCGTCGGACTCGTTCCAGGCGAGGTGGGGCAATCCGACCTGCAGCCGCTCGCGCTCGAAGTCCGCCCGCACCCTGGCGCGGGTCTCGACATCCAGCGCGGCCAGCATGCCCGCGAGCTGGCTGTCGGCGGAGGCCGCCATCGGGTACTGCAGCAGCGCTGGTGTCACCGCGTACAGCACCTCGAGCTCCGAGCCGTGCGTGGCCGCCAGCTGGTGCGCCGCGCGCAACCGCCGCGTGGCACCGGTCGATGCGTCCAGATGCAGCAGGATCGATCTGATTTCATCCATGGGGAACTCCTGGTGGTTCGGGCAGCCAGCGCCCGGGTCGGCGGGACCGGAAGGCATCGCCTTCGCACTCCGCCTTCGACTCCACTGTAGGCACGGGCCGCGAACCTCGGTTGCGCGGGATCAAGCGCAGGCCGAACGGTCAACGCAGAGTCGGAGTCTGCACTGCCGAGCCACAGTGGCCGCTCAGGTGGCAGCCAGCCAGCGCTCGCCCAGGGCAACGACATCGACAGGCTGGTCGGTTGCGACCTCGAGCGCCCGCGACTGCTCGTGGGCGTCAAGAGCTTCCTGCCAGTGCACCTGTCGTTTCAGCACCGAGACATCGGCCTCGGACGGATCGTTGCCGGCAGCGGCTCGCGCGGCCAGGCGCTGCTGCAGCACGTCCGGACTGGCCCCGCAATCGAGGATGGAGAACGGCACGCGCAGCTCGGCCGCCAGCGCCCTGAAGGCCTGGCGTTCACCGCGTCGCAGGAACGCCGCGTCGACGATCACCGGATAGCCCGCACGCAGACCGTCGCGGGCGCACACGGCCAGCCGCTCGAAGGTGCGCCGGGTCGCCTCGGGCGTGTACAGGTCGAGATCCTGGTCGGCCGAGCGTTCCAGGGCACCGAGCCCGAACAGCCGCTTGCGCTCGACGTCCGAGCGCACACGGACCGCACCGACCTGCGCGAGCAGCCGGCGGGCCACCGTCGACTTGCCGGAGCCCGACAGTCCGCGGGTGATCATCAGCCGCGGACCGCCCCGGCTGCCCTGCATCATCCGCGCTGCACAGCCCTGGTAATCGGGTGCGCCCGGAACGTTGCCTTCGATGTGGTTGCGCGCCTGCAGGCTGGTGACCAGCGCACGCACCAGGGCCCGGTAGATCTCGTAGAAGCGCAGCACCTGCAGGCCCGCGTATTCCCCGCTGCGCTGCAGGTAGGCGTCGAGCGCAACGAAGGCCAGGTCGGCTCGCCCGTGCGCCTGCAGGTCCATGGTCAGGAACGACAGGTCGCTGATGACGTCGATCCATCGCAGCTCCGGGTCGAACTCGATGCAATCGAACGCCAGCACCTCCTCACCGACCTGCACCGCGTTGGCCAGGTGCAGGTCGCCGTGGCATTCGCGCACGGCGCCCGTGGCGCGCCGCGACTGCCAGACCGGGTGCAGCACCCGCTCCTGCTCCTTCAGCCAGTTCCGCCAGGCCTGCATTCGCGAAGCAATCGCGACGGCATCGAGCTGGTCGATGACGTTCGCCACCGCGCTCGAGATCCGTTCCGGCGAGCCGAACTGCGAACCACGCTCGGCGGCCGGGGCGTCGTGGTGGAAGTCGGCCAGTCGGCGGGTGAGCTGTTCGACCTGCGCCTCGTGCAGGTGTCCGTCGGCGAGCTGCTCGCTGAGCAGCGCGCGGGCAGCGAAGCGGCGCATGCACACCGCGTAGTCGATGGGCTCGCCGATGCCGTCGATCCGCGGCGAATCCACGGTGCCGCAGATCGGCACCACGTCGAGGTACAGCGAAGGCGCGAGTCGCTGGTTCAGCCTCAGTTCGAGCTCGCAGTAGCGCTGGCGCGACTCGAGTTCGGTGAAGTCGAGGAACGGCAGCCGAACCGGCTTCTTCAGCTTGTAGGCCAGCGATCCGCTGAGCAGGATCCACGAGATGTGCGTTTCCAGCAGTTCCACCGGCTGGCCGGTCATCGCCTGCAGGTGCGCGCGCAGGGCGACGACCATTCCGTTGTCCACTGCGGTGACGGATTTGCGCTGAGTGTCCATCGAGGCATGTTTGCAGTTTGTTCAGGCCGCAAGCTTGATCTGCGGCAAATCAACATGCACGGATCGTGCGCCACACCTTGGTTCGACCGGCCTCATGCAGCATGGGCAAAGAATCCCCGGAGATTGCGCCCCGTCAACGTTGTGCCGGGTAGCGGCACCTACGATGGTTCGATCGGGGGCCACGCCCCGGATGACCTGGCCACGGTGACCACGGCATCACGCAGCGCGCGACAACAGGCAGACACGCACATGGAGTTCAAGGACTACTACGCCCTACTCGGCATCGAGCGCACCGCAACGCCGGAGGAGATCAAGCGCGCCTACCGGAAGCTGGCGCGGAAGTTCCACCCGGACGTCAGCAAGGAGGCTGACGCCGAGGCCCGGTTCAAGGATGTGTCGGAAGCGTACGAGGCGCTGAGCGACCCGGAGAAGCGCGCGGCCTACGACGAGGTCGGCCGACGCCGCGAGCGAGGACAAGGCTATGGGCCTCCACCCGACGGCGGCTTCGAATTCAGCGGACGCAGCGGTGGCGGTCCCGCGGACGATGCCGCGTTCAGCGACTTCTTCGAGTCGATCTTCGGACACCGCGCACGCGGTGCCCCCGAGCCGCGCCACGCGGGTGGCGCCGCAGCCGATCACCACGCCAAGGTGCAGATCGACCTCGAAGACGCCTACCGTGGCGCGCGCCGGACGATCTCGCTGCGCATGCCGGTGATCGACGAGCAGGGTCAGGCGATGCTGCACGAGCGGCAGCTGGAGGTGAACATCCCGAAGGGAGTTCGCGATGGACAGCAGCTGCGCCTGGTCGGACAGGGTGGGCCGGGACAAGGTGGCAGGCCGGCGGGCGACCTGTACCTGGAAGTGTCGATCCGACCGCATGCGCATTTCCGGCTCGACGGCCGCGACCTGTACCTCGATCTGCCGATCACGCCGTGGGAAGGCGCGCTCGGCGCCCGCGTGCCCGTGCCCACACCCGACGGCGCCCTCGAGCTCGGCATCCCCGCCGGGTCGTGGTCGGGCCGCAAGCTGAGGCTCAAGGGCAAGGGTCTGCCCGGGACCACCCCCGGCGATCTCTACGCGGTGCTGCAGGTCACCGCCCCGCCGGTGCAGACCCAGGCCGACCGCGATGCCTACACCGCGTTGGCGCAAGCCCACGCCGACTTCAATCCGCGCAGCGCCTTGATGCCGTGAAAGAGATGCGATGAACCACACTTCCGATTCCCGGCCCCTGATCGTCGATGCCATCGTGCTCGACGACAGCATCTGCTTCACGCTCGACGCGCTGTGCCAGGCCTGCCAGAGCGACCGCATGCAGGTCACGACACTGGTCCACGAAGGGGTGCTCGATCCCGTCGGCAGCGGGCCCGACGACTGGCAGTTCGCCGGCAGCTCGTTGCGCCGCGCGCGCACTGCGCTGCGCCTGCTGCGCGATCTCGAGCTCGGCGTCGTGGGTACCGCGCTGGTGCTCGACCTGCTCGACGAGATCGACGGGCTGAACGCCCGACTCCGCCGCGCCGGCCTCGGCTGACACCCGCCGACCCGCATGAGCATCCGCCATCTCGATCGCCTGCTGGAGCCCCGCTCGGTCGCCGTGATCGGTGCATCCGATCGCGTCGGCAGCGTCGGAGCCACGGTGTGGCGCAACCTGCGTGCCGGCACCTTCCAGGGGCCGATCCACGGCGTGAATCCGAAGCGCGCGACGCTCGACGGCACGGTGGTTTACGCGAGCCCGTCCGACCTGCCGGAGGTGCCCGACCTGGCGGTTTTGTGCACACCACCCGACACCGTTCCCGGCCTGATCGACGCGCTCGGCCGCCTCGGCACGCGCGCGGCGATCGTGATGACCGCGGGGCTCAGCGCCGCACAGAAGCAGGCGATGCGCGATGCGGCGCGCCCGCATCTGCTGCGTCTGCTGGGGCCGAACTGCATCGGGCTGCTGAGTCCTCACATCGGCTTGAATGCCAGCTTTGCGCACACCGATGCCGCACCGGGAGACATGGCCTTCGTGTCGCAGTCGGGGGCGCTGGTCACGGCCGTGCTCGACTGGGCGAAATCGCGGCGCATCGGGTTCTCGCACCTGGTCTCGCTGGGCGAGCGGGCCGATGTCGATTTCGGCGATCTGCTCGATCACCTGGCCAGCGATGCACGCACCCGCTCGATCCTGCTGTACATCGAATCGATCGAATCGCCGCGCAAGTTCATGTCGGCCGCCAGGGCGGCTGCGCGCAACAAGCCGGTGATCGTCGTGAAGGCCGGCCGCGCGGGGCATGGCATGCAGGCGGCCGCATCCCACACCGGCGCGATGGCCGGCTCGGACATCGTGTTCGACGCCGCGATCCGGCGTGCCGGCATGCTGCGTGTCGACACGCTGCAGGATCTGTTCATGGCCGCCGAAACCCTCGCGCACTTCGGTCACCGGCAGGCGCTGACGACCTCGATGCCGAGGCCGGGCGACGAAAGCCTGACGCTGATGACCAATGGAGGGGGCGCCGGCGTCATGGCGGCCGACGCTGCCGCGCTGGCCGGCGTCACGCTGCGTGATCTGCCCGACGAGCTGGTCGCTCGGCTCGATGCGGTGCTGCCGGTGACCTGGTCGCGAGGCAACCCGGTGGACATCATCGGCGATGCCCCGGTGCAGCGGTACACGCAGACGCTGCAGGCGCTGCTGGCCGACGGGGGCGCAGGCACGGTGCTGTTCATGCACGCGCCCACGGCCATCGTGCGCAGCGACGACATCGCGCGCGCCTGCGCGCCGCTCGCGCGGCAGGCCGCTGGGCGCGTGATGGCTTGCTGGCTGGGCGACTGGGCGGTGGCGGATGCGCGGCGCATCTTCGTCGAGGCGGGCGTGCCCGACTACGCCACGCCCGAAGAGGCGGTGCGCGCGTTCGCGCTGCTGGGGACCTACCGCCGCAACCAGACGCTGCTGCTCGAAGCACCGACCGCGAGCGAGTGCGATCCGCCCGACATCGCTGCCGCGCGGTTGCCGATCGAGTCCGCGCTGGCCGCGGGCCGCGAGATGCTCGACGAGCTCGAAGCCAAGGCGGTGCTCGAGGCCTACGGCATCCCGACCGTCCGCACCGTGTCCGTCAAGCCGACGGCCGCGGCTGCGCTGGAGGCCGCGCAGACCCTCGGTTACCCGGTCGTGCTGAAGATCCTGTCGCCGGACATCAGCCACAAGTCCGATGTGGGCGGCGTGGCGCTGAACCTGCGCGACGAGGTCGAGTTGGGACGGGCCGCCGAGCACATGCTGGCGCGGGTGGGTGTGGCTATGCCACAGGCGCGCCTCGCGGGCTTCACGGTGCAGACGATGGCGTCGCGACCTCTCGCGCAGGAGTTGATCGTCGGCGCGAGCATCGACCCGCTGTTCGGCCCGGTGCTGCTGTTCGGTCAGGGCGGCACCGCGGTCGAGGTGCTCGCCGATCGCGCGATCGCACTGCCGCCGTTGAACCGCGTGCTGGCCCGCGATCTGGTGTCGCGAACGCGGGTTGCGAAGCTGCTCGCCGGGTACCGGGATCACCCGCCCGCGCGGATCGACGCCATCTGCGATGTGCTGATCGCGCTGTCGCAGATGCTGACCGACCTGCCCGAGCTGGCCGAACTCGACATCAACCCGCTGTGGGCAGATCACGAAGGCGTCATCGCGCTCGATGCGCGCATACGCCTGAGCCGCGAGCGGCCGGCTGGAGCGGCGCACTTCGCCATCGCACCCTACCCTGCCGAACTGGCCGAAAGCATGGCCTGGCAGGACGAATCGATCGTGCTGAGGCCGATCCGACCGGAGGACGAAGCCCAGCACCGCGCCTTCCTGGACTGCCTCGACGCGAACGACCTGCGCTTGCGCTTCTTCAGTTCCCGGCGCGAACTACCTCGCAGCGAGCTGGCTCGCCTGACTCAGATCGACTACGCGCGCGAGATGGCCTTCATCGCGGTGCGCACGGCCGGAGACGGAACGCAGCAGACGCTGGGGGTGGTGCGAGCGGTCTGCGACCCCGACAACATCGATGCCGAGTTCGCCATCGTGGTGCGTTCGGATCTGAAGGCACGCGGGCTCGGCCAGCTGCTGCTGCGCAAGATGATCGCCTACCTGTCGGCGCACGGGACGCAACGCATGGTGGGCCGCGTGATGCGGGAGAACCAGCCGATGCTCGAGCTCGTCAGGAACAACGGGTTCGTGTCCGACCCGGCTACCACCGACGTGGATTCGCTGGGGATCGCCCTCAACCTGCCGGTCTGAACCGGCGGGATCATGTCGGGCACGGGACGGTGATGCGTACCCACCACCGCCGATCGATCGCCGGCTAGGGCATCGACTCTCCGAACGACTGCAGCGGGCCGAGCGGGTTGCGGCGCACGTCGGTCTTCTCGATGTTCGGCTCGCCGGAATGGTTGCGGAACAGCACGAGGTTGTCGTCACGCACCAGCACCACGCCCTGGAAGCGCCAGCCCGAGGTGTGCGTGACGCGGTAGAAGTTGAAGAAGTCGAGCCAGAAACCGCCGGTCCGGTTGCGCGACTGGTGACCAAACTGGAACACGTACGCGCGGCACCGCGCGCCTGCGCTGATGCAATCACGGATGCCGGCATCGAGCTGGTCCGTGTGCAGATACGGGCTTTCGGCGACGAGCGACATGAATTGCGGGTACGCGATCTCCCGCACGTTCGTGCTCGCCTGCGCGTCGAAACCCAGCGCCTTCAGGTCCTGCAGGGTGGTGCGATACGGAGTGACCTTGACGAAGGAACTGCGTGCATCCTCGTACTTCGAGAAGGGAGACAGGTCTTCGGTCTGGCCCTTCGGCAGCAACGCACTGCACCCGCAAAGCGCTGCCAGCCAGCACAGGGCCGCCCATCGGGCAAGACGCGTTCGACAAGACATGGAGATACCTGGTTGTTGGACAGCAAGCCGGCCGGCGCAGCTTCATGAAATCGCAAGCCTCGAAGGATTCGATCCCGCGTGGCAATCGACGTTCCCGGGGCACCGGTTCACGGCTCGGCATCGACCCGGCACGTTCGGTGTCGATGCCTTCTGGCCACCACGCGCTGCCGCTTGCCACTGCGTCCGGTCTGCCCGCGATCGCCGCAGTTGCCACCCACCGACACGTTGGGCAGCCCCTGCGCGCTCAGGAAGCGGCGCAGCACCCCCTGCGCCCGCTGCAGCGCGGCGGCAGCGTCGGCACCCTCGGCAGCGATGCACAGCCACAGCGCGTGGCGGCTGCGTTGCTGCAACTGGAAGTCGAACACGCCGGCATCGTCTTCCAGCACCGTGGTCAAGGCCAGTGGCAGCAGGCTGACCGGACGCCCGATCGGATCGTCGAGTTCCAGCAGGTCGTCGACCCGCCCCTGGACCTCGATCACCGGCAGCGCCGAACCGCATTCGCAGGCCTCTGGCGCGAACCTGACGCGGTCGCCGAGGTCGTATCGGATCAGCGGCTGCACCCGGTTCGCCAGGTTGGTCAGCAAGGTCGTGAAGCCGGTCTCACCGACGGGAACCGGACGGTGCTGCGCGTCGACGGGCTGCAGGACCGCCCAGTCGGTGTTCAGGTGCAATCGACCGTGCTGGCATTCCGATGCCAGCGACAGGAACTCGGACGCTCCGTAGCTCTGGCTCACCGGACAGCCCAGCCCCCTCGTGATGCACTCCCGGGTCGAAGCGCTCAGCGATTCACCACCGACCCAGACCTCGTTCACGGGAATGCGCAGCCGACCGGCTGATGCTTCCTGTGCCAGCAGCAGCGCGGCGCTCGGGTAGGTGGTCAGGATCGTCGGCGCCTGATCGTTGAGCGCCGACACCAGTTCCGGCAGCGGCAGCATGAACGAGTGGCTGCGCATGTTGCGATACATCCAAGGGTTGAGCCGACGCAGGCGCTGGATCGATGCGGTGCTGGCGAAATGGCCGGTGGTCGCGCCGACGAAGGCCAACCGCTCTCCCAGATACCAGGGGTCGACGCAGCGGCGCAGCGGCTGCAGCGCAGGTCGGCGCAGCGCCTCCAGCGCGTCGTAGACCGCCAGGGCGTGAGCGTCCTGCACGAATACGCCGGGCTCGCCGGTGCTGCCGGAGCTCTCCCAGACCTGATAGCGCCCCAGGTGATCCTCACCGATGCGCTCCCGGTCGGCGATGAATCGGCGCAACTCGTCGATTTGCAGCTGCGGGTCGGTCACCCACTGGTCGAATTTCCCCATCAGCTCCGGCTTGGTCACCACCGGAAAGTCGTCCAGGGTCAGCCGATCCGGATCGACGCGTCCGGCCACGGCGCGATACATCGGCGAACGCTGCGCCGCCCAGCGCAGCATCTCGCTCAGCCTCGTCGCCTGACGCTGCATCAACGCCGACGCGGACAGTGATCCGGACGACCAGACATCCAGCGCGGTCGCGCCGCATTGCCACGCGTTGAAATGGGTCAAGGTCACGCTCCGGTTTTCCGCGTCTGCGAATCTTCGTACCGCCCTATCAGGCGCCTGCCGCGGTATCCCGACATTGACCGTGGTCAATCGCGGGGCGGCGTTCAGCGTCGACCGGGTCGGATGCGCCTCGGATTCGGTCCGCGCGGCCAATCCGACGGTTGCCTGCGCGTGCCCGAGGTCTGGCACGCCTCGCGATAAGCGTGCAGCGTCCGCTGCGCGCAGCCCAGAACGGTGTCGGCCGGGTAACTTCCTGCGCTGAGGGTGCCGAAGTTCCGGCCCGTCAGCAGCTCCATCCCGTCGCCTGCCATGTCCGCGGTGTAGACGTGGAATCGACCCTGCGACACCGCGTCGACCACCCGCGGACTGAGCATCAGGTGACGCCGGTTTCGATGCGGGATCAGCACGCCCTGCTGGCCATCGAGGCCGAGCAGTTCGCAACTGCGGAAGTAGCCTTCGATCTTTTCGTTGATACCGCCCACCGGCAGCATCTCGCCGTGCTGGTTGACCGCGCCGGTGACCGCGATGCCCTGCCGCAGCGGCAGACCCGACAGGGCGGACAGCAGGGCATAGAACTCCGCGCACGAGGCCGAATCGCCCTCGACCCCGCTGTATTCCTGCTCGAACACGACGGAGGCATTCAGCGCAAGCGGCGCGACGTGGGCAAACAGCGCATAGAGATAGCTGTGCAGGATCAGCACCCCCTTGTCGTGGATGGGACCCGACAACTCGACCTCACGCTCGATGTTGAGCAGCCCCTCCTCTCCGGCGTGGGTGCTCGCGGTCACCCGCACCGGAAAACCGAACTGGTAATCCGCCAGGTCCACAACCGTCAGACCGTTCACCTGACCGACCCGCTCGCCGGTCACCTGAAGCAGTCGCTCCCCATCGACGATGGATTCCTGAAGGCGCTGCTCGGGATACCCGTGACGGCGCACGCGCGCGTCGATGGCGGCCTGCACGTCCTGCGCGTCGACCAGCAGCGCGCCGCGCGTGCGCGCCATGGCTGCGCTTTCCATGACCAGGGCCTCGGTGCGGGCGAATATGGCGCTCTGCCGCGCCTGGTCTTCGGCCTCGCGGTGCGTCGACTCGATCAGCACGCACACCGCCGCGGGCAGGAAGTGCGGCAATCCGAGCTTGCGGCAGGTGTGGGCCACGAAGATCGCGGTCGCGATGCGAGATTCGGGTGTCGCCATGAAGCTCTCGGCGAAATCGACCTTGCAGCGAAAGCGCCGGGCGATCTCGGGGTCGCCTTCCTGCGCCGCGTAGTAGTCCTCGGCCGAGGCGATCAGGATGATCTTGACGTCGACATCCAGCGGCTCCGGCTGCAGCGACACCGCGGCGATCGGCGCGAAGACCATCCCCGGCTCCTCGATCTGGAGCCGGCCGCTGCGCAGGAAGCGGCGCAGCTTCTCCCACACCTGCGGATCGGAAAGCAGGTCGCGCAGATGCAGCATCAGGAAGCCACCGTGAGCCTTCAGCAAGCTGCCAGCGCGGATGCGCGAGAAGTCCGTCACCAGCACATCGTTCTCGGATGCGTACTCGATGCTGCCGAACAGCGAACGAAACAGCGGGTTGTCGTCGACGATGACCGGAGCGCCCTGCAAGCCGTGGTTGTCCACGGCGACGTTCACGCGCAGACGGGACAGCACCTCGATCAGCGCGGCGACTCGCATTTCCTCGGCGTCTTCGCCGGGCTGGAACAGTTCGAGGTTCTCCAGAACATGGTCGTGCGCCTGGTCGAGGTACTGGCCCAGCTTGACCGAGTCCTTGATCTGCTTGCGCAGCTGGTTGCGTATCTCCTGCAGCGCGTGGTCGAGCATCGGCTCGATCATCTGGCGCCGCAGGGCCGCCAGGCTGTCGTTCATGGCGAGCTCGCGGGCCCTCGTCTTCTCGAGAAACCGGCTGATCTCGGTGCGCAGCGCGCTCTCGGCCTCATCGAACGCAGCCCGCTGCTCGCGACTCAGATCCAGCGCCTTGCCCGCCGTGAGCGGCTCACCCTGCTCATCGCACTGGGTGAACACCAGTCGCCCCTCCTCGCGCAACAAGCCGAAATGGCGCGACTTCGCATAGGCGCTCAGTTCGTCGAAGGCACGGTCCTCCTCGGCCTTGCAGGTGTTCTCGATGCGCTCGCTTTCGGCGAGGACCCCGCCAGCCAACAGCCGCTTGGGAATCTCGGACTGCAGCGTCTTGACCAGGTCGGCCATCAGCTGGCGCAGCAGGCGACCCTCGCCGGGGGGCAACCGCAGTGCACGCGGGTGTTCGGGTTCTTCGAAGTTGTGCAGGTAGCAGAGGTCGGGTGGAACCGCTCGTCCGGCCGCCTCCCTGGACATCATCTGGGTCATCAGCGTGGTGCGGCCGCTGCCCACGTCTCCCAGCACGAACAGGTTGTAGTCGGGCTGATCCATCTGCAGGCCGAAGCGCGCGGCCTGTTCGGCACGCTCCTGGCCAATCCACGGCAACGGCAGGGACAGCAACTCGGAGGTGTCCGCGAAGCCCAGGGCCGAAGGCTCGAGATTCAGTCGCAGCTGGGCTGGGGACACACTGACGATGGTCATGGGCGCACTCGTTGCTTCTCTGGGCCATTGTGCGACTGCCGGATGCACTCGGCATCCACGGGTTGTCCAACCACAGGACGAGGCGTCGACTTTCGGCCGCTGTGTCACCGATCGGTCCGACGGCCACAGGCTGACCGCTTCGCAACTCGGGCGGCGCCAAGGCCATGGATGCGGTTCAGGCAGGTGTGGCCTTGACCCGCTCCCGAAAACCTACGGCCGATGCACGCTGCTCAACCAGCCACGAGCTTCGCCGATCGAAGGAAAGACGCGCAGGTCGTGCGGGGTCAGACCGGACTCCACGTAGACATCGGCGGCCGCGCGGACTTGCGGCCGGTCCGTCACGATCGCGATCGCCAGCCTGGGCGCCCTGAGCGACAGGGCGGCTGCCGAGGCGACTGCAGCGATCTCCTCGATCTTCGGCACCGAGTACGTGAAGCTCTCGCAGGGAAGGAAGTCGTGGATGGCATAGACCAATTGATCGAACCGGGCGTCTGCCTGCGCGATGCGCGTGGCCGCTGCGATTTCGAAATCGCTCGTGTGGCCGCGGTAGTTGTACAGGACACCGCGTTCTTGCCAATTGATCTGATACGCCATGGGACGGAAGTGTGGCTCAGATCTCCTGGATCAATCATTATTTGAACAAAACAAACATAAATATCAATATAAACTGATAACAATGACACGGACGCAGACCTCCGGCCAGATCTCGCGAAGGCTAGACCCGCTCGCTAAATCGAGGTGCGGCGTCCCTGCGAGAGCCAGCTGAGCACGGTCTCGAACAGATCCCGCGCCTCGATCGGCTTCGTGATGAAGCCGTCCATGCCGGCGGCCAGGCAGCGTTCGCGGTCCTGCTCGAACGCGTTGGC
>JAGNWJ010000127.1 GCA_017986065.1 Rhizobacter sp.
AACATGATGCTGACGGCTCCCGATGGCGGCGTGCATGCCGACGCCGACGTGATGCGCTGGATGGGTGACTGCGGCTTCCGCGACATGCGCATGGTGCCGCTGCCGCCGCCCATGCCGCACCGGGTCGTGATGGGACTGAAGCCGTGAATCGACGCGACGGACTGATGGCCGCGCTGGGTTGGCTGGCTGCCACCGGCGTGACCGTTGTACAGGCGCAGGCCCCGGCTCCGCCCGTGGGCGAGCTGAAGCCGCTGGGTCAGGACCGCTACCAGATCGGACGCATCGTCATCGACAAGCGTGCGGGTGTGTTCACCGTGCCGGGCCGCGTGCTCGTGGTCGGCAAGCCGCTCGAGTACCTGGCCACCAGCCCGGCGGGCATGAAGGCCTACGAATCGCTGCTGGAGCTCGACACCACTGGAAGCGAGTTCAACCTGGCGTGCATCCTGATCGGGCTGGAGCGCGATCCGAAGCAGGCGCCCTGGCAGCAGATGAGGCAGGTGCAGCAACTGGCCGGCCAGAAGATCAACCTGTCGATCGCCTGGTCGGAGGGCGGCAAGCGCCGCCAGGTGTCGGCGGCGGAGGCCTTGCTCAATGCGGATTCCGGCGTGAAGCCCGAATCGGTCGAATGGGTCTACTCCGGAGCTCCCGCGTCCGAAGTTCAAGGCCGCTTCGTGGCTGATGACACCGGAACGCTGATCGGCTTCGTGCACGACGTCAACAGCATCATCGAATCCAGAGCGGGCATCGGCATCGGCGCCTACGGATCGGTGCGTGGCCACCCGATGCTGCCGCCGATCGGCTCGGCCATCGAGCTGATCGTCGAATCGACGGCCCCGACCAAGTGATCGCACTGCGCTGGGCGATGCTGGCTGTGCTGACCTTGCTGATGTCCGCTGCCTTCGGCGCCACGGCTGCCGATCTGCAACCGTCTGCCCAACGGGTGGCCGTGACGGCCATCGTCGCCTTGCTGGCCCTGCTTTTCTGGCCGGGAAGCGCCGCCACGCGCAGGCAGACGGTTCTGCGCATCGCCGGCTGGTCGCTCGCGGCGGCGGGCACGGCGGCTGTCGTGCTTCGCACCTTCGGTGCCGCGGGGCAGCCTCTGGCCGCCACCCTCGGAAGTTGCGCGATGCTGCTGGCGCTGCTGCTGCTGATGCAGGCGCTGGCCGCGATGCTCGAGATGTACTTGCGAGGTCCATCGCGGCCCGCGGACGAGGCGCGCGAGGCGGCCGGCTTCGTCGTGACGATCCTGCTGGCCTTGCTGGGTTCGCTGCCGCTGTGGTTCGGCCCGGCGAGCGAACTGCTTTCGGTTCGGCACGACTGGGTCGTCGATGCAGCCCTCGCGGTCAGCCCGCTCACCCATCTGGCAGTGGCAAGCGGCAACGACCTGCTGCACAACGAGTGGCTCTACCAGCACTCCAATCTTGCGGCCTTGCCCGTGTCCTATCCCGACCTGACCCCCCTGGTCTGGTCCTATGCGACGGCGTGCTCGCTGCTGGCGCTCGGTGCGCTCGCTGCAGGGCGCAGGCGTCGTGCCGTCAACGATCCGGCCCCCACCGATCTCACCCAGGAGAAACCTCGATGATGAAAAGAAGACACCTGCTTGTCCTGCCCGCCTGCGCTGTGCTCGCGGCGCCTTCCGTGCATGCCGCAGATGCCATGGACCCCGAGTTGCGCCGCAAGGCCAAGCGCGCGGTGGCCGGTGGCCTGCACTACCTGCGGGGCCAGCAGGCCCCGGATGGTTCGGTGCTCAAGTCGGTCGGCATCACGGCCCTGGCATTGCGTGCCTTCCTCGAGAGCCCCGAGAAGTACAACGAAGCCGACGGTGCGTTCATCACGCGCCAGGTCGACTACCTGCTCGCCAATGCCAAGAGCGATGGCTCGATCAGCGCGTCGCTGCAGAGCACCGCCTACAACACGGCCGTCGCGATGAGCGCGCTGGCCGCGACGAAGAACCCGAAGCATGACGCTGTCATTGCCGCCGCGCGCAAGTTCCTGATCGGTCACCAGATCGACGAGGAAGAAGGCTACAAGACCGACCACGTCTATTACGGCGGCATCGGCTATGGCGGTGGCGAGCGCCCCGACCTGTCGAACCTGTACATGTCGCTGGAGGGGCTGAAGTCCACATCCTCCGATCCCAAGGATCCGGTCTGGCAGAAGGCGCTGACCTTCGTCAACCGCTCCCAGAATCGCAGCGAGAGCAACGACCAGAAGTGGGCGGCCAACGATGGCGGCTTCACCTACCGGCCGGGCACCAACCCGCCCGAGTACGACAACGGCACGTCCTCGTACGGAGGCATGACGGCTGCCGGCCTGCTCAGCCTGCTCTTCGCCGGCGTGGACAAGACCGATCCGCGCGTCCAGGCGGCCTACAAGTGGATGACCGCGAACTACACGCTCGAATTCAATCCGGGGACGAACAAGAAGCACGGCCTCTTCTATTTCTACAACGCGTTCTCGAAGGTGATGGCGGCCTACGGAGAGGACACGTTCACCGATGGCAAGGGGCAGACGCACAACTGGCGCAACGAGCTTGCGCAGAAGCTGATGAGCCTGCAGTCGGCCGATGGCAGCTGGGCCAATGCCGATTCGAAAGCCTGGTGGGAGGATCGCCCGCAGCTCGTCACCGCGTGGTCCGTGATCGCCCTCGAGCAAGCGCTGAAGTGACACGGTGTTGCGCTGCCTGCTGCTCATCGGGCTGGCGCTCTGCGGTCTGGCGCATGCGATCGAGCCGCCGCACATCGACCTGACCGCGGCACCGGCCTGGAAGGGCTGGTCGCGCCCCGGTCGCGCCACGGAGATCGACATCCGTGTGACCGCCGACACCCCGACGAAGACCGCTCTCGAGGTGGCTGCCGGCCGCCAGGTCGTGCGAGCCGAACTCGATCTGCAGCCGGGCCGCACGGTGCGGCTCCAGATCCCGGTGGCTTCGACCGAGCGGATCGCGTTGACCGTGGGGGCACCGGCCGCATCCGCCGTGCGCCGTGAAGTGGGCATCGCGCAGTCCGAGTCCCCGGTGCTCGGTGTCGGCCTCGTGACGGACGAGGCGGTCGCGCTTGAGGGGTTCCACACGGTCCTGCTCGGCGCGGATGACCTGCCACGCAACGCGCGGGCCTATTCGAGTGTCGACGCTCTCATCCTGGACGCGGCGACGCTGGGTGCCCTCGATCAACGACAGCTCGGTGCGCTGTTCGAGCACGCGGCCGCGTGTGGCCGCATCGTGGTGCTGAACGCGAACGAGCGCGTGCTTCGATTGCTGGACGGGGCGGGGGGGTGCGGCGGCAGCGCGCTGATGAGCGCCGCAACGCTGGCGGATGCCACGGACAGGCTCAAGGCGTCGCTGGCCACGAGCATGCCGCCGGCGGTGTCATCCGCCGGACTGGGTGAATTGACACGGGCTGCGCCCTCGAGCTGGCATCGCGTGGCGCTGGGGCTGGCGGTCTACTTCGCGGCGGCGGCGCTGGTCTTCCTGTTCTTCACCTCGCTGCCGATGCTGTTGCTGATGCCTGTGCTTGCGGCCGCAGCGGCGCTGGCCCTGCCGCATGCGATGCAGCCTTCGTCGCAACTGGTCGTCTGGAGCGAGGGTGAATCGGGTGCGCGCTTCGCCGAGTACCACGCCAGTCAGTGGTTCGCGGGACTGGTGCGAGATCGCAGGCGAGTGCCGATTCCTCCTCAGCTCGCCCCCGCTGCGCAGCCGTGCGCACCGAACCGTGCGATGCGTTTCGAGTTCGATGCCGGCCGCGGACGTCCGACCTTTGCCGAATTCGACACGCGCCTGTTCGACCAGACTGCGCTTTGCTATTCGGGCAGCTTCCCGATGACCCGCGCCATCGAGATGCAGGAGCGTCCTGACGGTTCGCGCGACATACGAAATGTCGGAACGATTGCCTGGCCCTCGGGCTGGTTGCTGGGTGGCGGTCTCGCAAGCGACCTGCCGGCCCTCGGCCCGGGCGCCAGCAGCCAGATCAGCCCGCAGGCGGGACAACCGCCGCGCGATGCCGCGATGCGCATGGCCTTGAGGCGCACGCCGTCCGACGCTGCGGCCGCGCTGTGGGAGCTCGAACTCGGTGGTGTCGTGGATGCCCCGATCGACTCGAAGGGATGGTTGCACGTGTCGGTGCCGCGGCGATGAAATCCGTGCCGGATCCTCGCCTGGCTGCCCTGACCGGGTTGGCGCTCGCGGCCACCGTGGCCTTGTGGTGGCTGGGCAGCACCCGCATCGCCCTGGATCAGGCGGGCGATGCAAGCCGGGCAGCCGCCGCCGCGCTCCTGGCGCTCTGGGTGGTGCGCGGCATGGTGCTCGCGCCGCTGGGCTTGCGCGCCGGTGCGCTGAGCGGGTGGCGTGCGGGGGCTGCGGCAGCGGCGTTGCTGCTCGCGCCCGCCTGGCCGTTGTTGATTCTTGTCTGGTCGGCCAGCACCGTGCCCTTGCTGCCGGCCGCGCTGGTGGAGTTGTCGTTGCTGTCGGCAGGTGTCGTGCTGCCGTTGCTGGGTCAGGGCCTGCGTCGTGCACTGGGTCGGCCCGAACTGGCCGAAGTCGTGGCCACGGCCCTCGGCCTCGCGCTGGCGTCGACCGCCTGGGTCCTGCGCGATATCTGGGTCTGGGCGCAGCCCTGAGGCGCGAATGGCCGCGCTCCCGCAGACCCTGATCGAAGCGGTGCGACGGCGCCTGTGGCTCGGGCAATTCCTGGCTGCGGCTCGTCTCGCACTGTGGGGAAC
>JAGNWJ010000128.1 GCA_017986065.1 Rhizobacter sp.
CGCATGACCAGTTCGCCCAGCCGTGTCGAGGGCACTTCCTTGGCGCCGCTGTTGAGCAGCTTCTCCTGGATGCGCTCGATCGCCGCGTCGATCTGCTCGACGCTGACCGGCCGCTTGCGCAGCGCCAGCGACATCGATGCACGCACCTTGCCGATGTCGAACTCGGCGCGCGTGCCGTCCTTCTTGACGACGGCCGGCAGCGCGATTTCAGCGCGTTCGTAGGTGGTGAACCGCTTGTCGCAGCTGTGGCACCGACGGCGGCGGCGCACCACGTCGCCTTCGTCGGATTCACGCGTCTCGACGACCTGGGTGTCGACGTGGCTGCAGTACGGACAACGCATGGCAGTGGGGCCGTGGACGTCGTCGGATCAGGTCGGATCGAGATCGCGCAGCGGGCCGCGGTCGGTGGGTTGCCGGCGACGGACTCAGCGGTAAACCGGGAAGTCGCGCGTCAGCGCGGCCACCTTGCTGCGCACCGTCGCCAGGTTCGCTTCATCGTGCGGCTGGTCCAGCACGTCGGCGATCAGGTGCGCGGTGAGGCGCGTCTGCTCTTCCTTGAACCCGCGCGTCGTCAGCGCCGGCGTGCCCAGGCGGATGCCGCTGGTGACCATCGGCTTCTGCGGGTCGTTCGGGATGCCGTTCTTGTTGCAGGTCATGTGGGCCAGCCCCAGCACGGCTTCGGCTTCCTTGCCGGTGAGGTTCTTCGGTCGCAGGTCGACCAGCATCACATGACTCTCGGTGCGGCCGCTGACGATGCGCAGCCCGCGCGAGATCAGTGTCTCGGCGAGCACCCGCGCGTTGGTCACCACCTGCTGCTGGTAGACCTTGAACTCCGGCGCCAGCGCTTCCTTGAAGGCAACCGCCTTGCCAGCGATCACATGCATCAGCGGGCCACCCTGCAGGCCGGGGAACACGGCGCTGTTGATCTTCTTGGCCATGTCCTCGTGGTTGGTCAGCACGATGCCGCCGCGCGGTCCGCGCAGGCTCTTGTGCGTGGTCGAGGTCACCACGTCTGCATGCGGCAGCGGGTTCGGATAGACGCCGGCAGCGATCAGCCCGGCGTAGTGAGCCATGTCGACCATGAAGACTGCGCCCACGGCCTTGGCCACGCGGGCGAAGCGCTCGAAGTCGATGCGCAGCGCATAGGCCGACGCTCCCGCGATGATCAGCTTCGGCTTGTGCTCGTGCGCCAGGCGCTCCATCGCGTCGTAGTCGATCTCTTCCTGCGCGTTCAGGCCGTAGCTCACGACCTTGAACCACTTGCCGCTCATGTTCAGCGGCATGCCGTGGGTCAGGTGGCCGCCTTCGGCGAGGCTCATGCCCATGATGGTGTCGCCCGGCTGCAGCAGTGCGAAGAACACCGCCTGGTTGGCCTGCGAGCCGGAGTTCGGCTGCACGTTGGCGTAGCCCGCGCCGAACAGTGCCTTGAGGCGGTCGATGGCGAGCTGCTCGGCCACGTCGACGAACTCGCAGCCACCGTAGTAGCGCTTGCCGGGGTAGCCCTCGGCGTACTTGTTTGTCAGCTGGCTGCCCTGCGCCTGCATCACGGCCGGCGAGGTGTAGTTCTCCGACGCGATCAGTTCGATGTGGTCTTCCTGGCGCTGGTTTTCGCTCTGGACGACCGACCACAGTTCAGGATCGATGTGTGCAAGGGTGGATTGGGTGCGGTCAAACATGGCGACGATCCTCTACAACGGGAACACGGGATTCAGGACGCGACGCAAGGTCGCATGACCTGCGGCATGAAGCAGGGCCGGCGGACCGTCCGTCCGATGCGGCCAGGAGCCGGATTTTCAGCGTTTCAGCGCAGAGCAGCCAGCTTCTCGTCGGCGGGCGGCTCGGAAGATTCGCTGGCCGGAGCCGGGGCCTCGGCCGATTCTGCCTGCGCGCGCGATGCCGTCGGAACCACGTTGGGCGCATTGACCGCGACGAGCTTGCCGCCCGCCACCGCCTGCAGGTGGGTTTGCTCGGACAGGACCTTCAGGGCATATCCGCCGTCGTCGCTCAGGTTGGCGGCACCCACGTAGGAGCGCAGGCCCGCCTCGACGCCACCGGCGCGCGCAATGCATTCCTTGAGCACCTGCACACCGACACGCAGGTTGGTGACGGGATCGAACGCGGCGAGGTTGCCGCCGAACTGCTCGTACTTGTCGTCGTGCACGCGCGTCATCACCTGCATCAGACCTTGCGCACCGACGGGGCTCTGGGCAAACGGATTGAAGCTCGATTCGATCGCCATGATCGCCAGGATCAACGTCGGGTCCAGGCCGACCCGCGCGCCCACGCGCCAGGCCTCGGTGACCAGACGGCTGATCGGCTCGGGTGCCACCTTGTAGCGACGCGCCAGCCATTGGGCGACTGCTGCCTGCTGGCGGGTGAGATCCCGCGGGTCGCTGGCCGTGGCGCGCGCGATCGCTTCAGGTTCGCGCAGATCGTTGGCCATCAGTTCGAGCGGATCGGTGCGGGCTTCCTGGCGCGCCTGCAGCCAGCCGAGCGCCTGCATTTCCACCGTGTGCCGGAGTTCCGAGCGACCCGCCACGAAGACGATCAGTGCGACCGCGATCAGGCCGACCAGTGCGAGCGTGTTGTGGCTCACCTCCAGCAGGCCGTGCCCGACGTCCTGCATGAAGACACCGGCCGAACGCACCGTGGCGCGGCAGGACTGCTGCGCCTTCAAAGATAACTGCCGGAGTACGGACATGACTCTTCTCCCTCTCCGCCCCGAACCGGGCTTGCGCCGCGGGGCTGATTCGAGCATCGCGCCGAACATAATCGGCTGCATGGACGGTCTGGACACGTTCGTGATACGGACACGGACCGCTGCGAGAGCGCTCGAAATGAATCTGATGAACGTTGCCTTGATCTAGGGTAAGTACCCATCAAGGACAACCGGACGGGATTCTAGGAAGCAAAAACATAACCGGTCAACCATTAGGGGCTGGTTCATAACTACAAATGAATATGAAATACCGCGATCTCCGGGAGTTCTGTGCGGGTCTGGAGGCCGTGGGCGAGCTCCAGCGTGTCGCTGCGCCAGTGTCGGCGCGGCTCGAGATGACCGCGCTGAGCGATCGGGTGCTGCGTGCCGGAGGGCCGGCGCTCTGGTTCGAGCAACCACTCTATTCCGGGGGGAGTTACAAAATTCCAGCCTTGACAAACCTGTTCGGGACGACCAGACGGGTGGCGATGGGCATGGGCGCTGCCGACATCGGTGATCTGCGCGAGGTGGGTCGGGTGCTCGCCAGCCTGAAGGAGCCCGAACCGCCGAAGGGCCTGAAGGACACTGGCCGGCTGCTGCACCTGGTCAAGTCGCTGTGGGACATGAAGCCGGCCACGGTGCGCCAGGCGGCGTGCCAGCAGGTGGTGATCGAGGGATCGGACATCGATCTGCTGGGCCTGCTGCCGGTGCAGACCTGCTGGCCGGGCGACGCCGGGCCGCTGATCACCTGGGGCCTGGTCGTGACACGAGGCCCCCAGGGCGGCTCGAACCCGCGCCGCCGGCAGAACCTGGGCATCTACCGCCAGCAGGTGATCGCGAGCCGTCAGGTCATCATGCGCTGGCTGGCCCACCGGGGCGGCGCGCTCGATTTCCGTGACTTCGCGCGGGCCAACCCCGGCCGGCCGTTCCCGATCGTGGTGGCGCTCGGCGCCGATCCGGCCACCATCCTCGGCGCGGTGACACCGGTGCCCGACACGCTGAGCGAGTACCAGTTCGCCGGCCTGCTGCGCGGCAGCCGCACCGAGGTCACCGATTCGGGCGTCGGCGATGCCGGGGTGATGCTGCAGGTGCCGGCCAGCGCCGAGATCGTGCTCGAAGGGCACATCCCGGTCGCGGCCTCCGGCTACACGGGCTGCAGCGAGCACGGCGTGCCGCTGAAGGAAGTGGGCGGCTATCTATATGCACTGGAAGGACCGTTCGGCGACCACACCGGCTACTACAACGAGCAGGACTGGTTCCCGGTGTTCGAGATCGACCGGCTGACACATCGCCGTGACCCGGTCTATCACTCCACCTACACCGGCAAGCCGCCCGACGAGCCCGCCATCCTGGGCGTGGCACTGAACGAGGTGTTCGTGCCCATCCTGCAGAAGCAGTTTCCGGAGATCGTCGACTTCTATCTGCCGCCCGAGGGTTGCAGCTACCGCATGGCGATCATCTCGATCAGGAAGAGCTACCCGGGCCATGCCAAGCGGCTGATGTTCGGGGTGTGGAGCTTCCTGCGGCAGTTCATGTACACCAAGTTCATCGTGGTGACCGATGACGACGTGGACATCCGCAACTGGCAGGAAGTGATCTGGGCCATCACCACCCGCATGGATCCGGTTCGCGATGTGACGCTGGTCGAGAACACGCCGATCGACTACCTCGACTTCGCTTCGCCAGTCAGCGGACTGGGCGGCAAGATGGGGCTCGACGCCACCAACAAATGGCCCGGCGAGACGTCGCGCGAGTGGGGCCGCACGATCGCGATGGATGCGGCGGTGGAAGACAAGGTGGCCGACGTGTTCGATCAGATCATGCGGGCCGCGCGCTGACGAGGAACCCGGGGCCATGAAACCTGAAACAGGGCTTGTGGTTCGCCGCCCCGAGGCGTAATCTGGGTCGGCCTGCATGCAGGTCATCCCAGCGGCGCAGTCCCTGCGCCCCAGGGGCCCCGGACTTTCACCCTCCGGAGC
>JAGNWJ010000057.1 GCA_017986065.1 Rhizobacter sp.
CTCTTGATCGGATCGTCCGCAGCATTCACTGCGTCGGCGGTAGCACCGCCTGCCGATGCATCACCATCTCCTGCAGCCGAGGCTGCATCCGCCAGCAACGATGGCGCTCCCTTTGATCTCACGGATCCGGAACGGATCGCCACAGGCAAGAAGCGCTTCAATTCCAACTGCGCTGCCTACTGTCACGGTGCTGAAGGGGCGGGAGGAAAGACCCCGCCGTTCAAGGGCAACAAGAATTTCAACGTGAAGGCGGCACTCGAGGTCATCACGAATGGCCGGCGCGGTTCCGACGTGATGCCCGCCTGGGGCAAGGGGTTCAAGCCCGAAGAAATCTGGGAACTCGTCGCCTACATCCAGTTCCTGTCGACCCAGCCGCCAGCTCCCTGAAGGGAGCCGCAGCCTCGCCGGTGCCCGGGCGGGGACCGGCGCCGAGGTTTCAGCAGAGCACGGCGCGGTCGCGCGCCGTGTCGCGCAGCGACATCAGCACCGCGGTCGTCGTGAATGCGGCGGGAGCTTCGCCCATCAGGTTGGTGATTGCGTCGAGGTCATAGACCTTGTCGCTGCCCAGTTGGGCCTCGAACTCATTGGCTCGTTGCGTCAGCAACTGGAGATCGGCACGAACCATCAGGCAGGCATGAGCCAGGACGACATGCTCCGTGCTGCTGAGTCGCTGCCAGTACTGCGCTGTGCCGGCGACCTTGCGACCGTTCATTGCCAGGTTGAACCGCCCGTCGCAGAACGATCCATGGACAGCTCGCGCATTCAGGTCGATGTCGAAGGGCTCGATGGCGTCCTGCAGCAGGCCACAAAGGGCTTCGTAGACGCGAGTCATGCCGGTCGCCATGTCGGTCTCGGTGCGCCAGGCCAGACTGATGTTCACCACCCCGCGATCCTGCGGGACCAGCCCGCCGCCCGAACGGCGCACCGACACGGGCCAGCCGCGCTGCTCGAAACGTTCGCACAACATCGGAAAGCGCTCGTAGCGCTGGTAGGTGCTGGGCACCACCAGTGAGGGCCCCGGCTCCCACACGCACACGGCCGGTTCGCCCCCGGCCGCACTGTCAAGCAGATCCTGCTCGATCGCGAGGGGCTGCGCCCCCGCGTGTTGATTGATCAGCAAGGCCAGCCGGGGCGGCTCCGACGGGATCACCATCGGAGCGTAGCGCGGCTTTTCAGACACCCACATGCCGCTTGATCAGGGCATTGACGTCGTTGGCACGTTCGAGCTGCACCATGTGCCCGGCACCCTCGAAGATCTCGACGGTGGCTCCGGCCGGCGCGTTGCCAGCATGGCTGGCCGGCACGATGCGGTCCTCGCGGCCCCACACCACCAGCACCGGCTTGCCGGTCGATCCGAGCTTCAGACCCGGTTGCTCGGACTGGCTGCCACCGTTGAACAGGCCCGCATTGAGCTCGGTCAGCAACGCATCGACACCGTCCAGACGCTTGTACTTCAGGACGTCGTCGATCATCTGTCGACTGACCAGCGACCCGTCGTTGAACAGCTGTTCGAGCAAGGGCTTGAGATCGCGCCGTGAACCCGCAGCGGCGAAGCCACCCGTGTAGCCGACGTTGATCTCGGCGCCGAGGCCGGCACTCGCGATCAGCGTCAGGGAAGCCACCCGGTCGGGATGCGCCAGCGCAAGTTGCGAGGCCACCGCACCGCCCATCGAGTGCCCGACGACGTGGGCCTTCGGCAGATCGATCGCGGCCATGAAATGGTCGACGAACTCGGCCAGTGCGGTGATGCTGGCACCTGGCAGCTTCACGGTCGACTGACCGTGCCCTGGCAGGTCGAGCGCCACCACCGGTGAGTGCTCGCCGACAGCATCGATATTGAACAGCCAGTTGTCAAGATCACCGCCGAAGCCATGAATGAAGAGGACCGGCGTGCCGGACTCCGCACCGCGCTTCGCGTAGCGAACGCGCAGGCCGTCCACGTCGGCCCACTGGGTCTTCGGGCCGGCATCCTCGTCATCGCCGTCACCCGCGGCTGGCATGACGTAGCTCGCCACGTAGGCGTCGATGTCGGCATCGCTGACGTCGTCTCCACCCATGACACCGAGCAGCGCCTTGACCGGCAGCAACTCGCCTTCATTGGCAATCTTGCGCCGCAACAAGCCAGGGTCGGCGGCCTCGACCGCATTGGCGATCTTGTCGGTCTCGACATCCAGGATCGGCATGCCGACGGTGATCTCGGTGCCCTCTTCGACGAGCCATGCCATGACGGTGCCTTCCTTCATCGACAGGCCCCACTTGGGCATGACGATAGGCGTGATACCAGCCATCAGTTCTTCCCCTTGACGGTACGGCGAACAGCGGCAGCGATGGCTGGAGCGCCCGGAATGTAGAGGTCCTCCAGGCTGGGCGAGAACGGCACCGGCACGTGCGGCGGGCAGACCATCTCGATCTGCGCCTTCAGCGCGCTGAACGCATGCATCGCCACCTGAGCGGAAATGTCGGTGGCAATGTTGCAACGCGGACTGGCTTCATCGACGCAGACCAGGTGACCGGTCTTGGTGACGCTCTCCAGCACGGTGTCGATGTCGAGCGGCGACAGGGTGCGCAGGTCGACCACCTCGACGTCGATGCCTTCCTTCGCCAGCGCATTGGCAGCGTCGAGCGAGCGGTGCACCATCAGTCCGTAGGTGACGATCGTGCAGTGCTTGCCTTCACGGACGATGTTGGCTTCACCGAACGGAATGGTGTACGAGCCCTCGGGCACTTCTCCCTCGATGGCATACAGGTTCTTGTGCTCGCAGAAGATCACCGGATCGTTGTCGCGGATCGACTGGATCAGCAGGCCCTTGGTGTCGTACGGGTTGCTGGGGCAGACCACCTTCAGTCCGGGGATGTGGGCAAAGATCGGCGTCAGCATCTGGCTGTGCTGAGCGGCTGCGCGGAAACCTGCGCCGACCATCGCGCGGATCACGACCGGCGTCTCGGCGTGGCCGCCGAACATGTACTTGAACTTGGCCGCCTGGTTGAAGATCTGGTCGAAGCACACACCCATGAAGTCGATGAACATCAGTTCGGCGATCGGACGCATGCCGCAAGCGGCAGCGCCAATGGCCGCACCGACGTAGGCGCTTTCGGACAACGGGGTGTCGAGCAGGCGGTCGCCGTGCTTGGCGTACAGACCCTTGGTGACGCCGAGCACGCCGCCCCAGGCGTCCATCTCGCCGTCGGCACCGGTGCCGCCGACGATGTCCTCGCCGAGCATGATCACCGTTGGATCGCGGGTCATCTCCTGATCGATCGCTTCGTTCACTGCCTGTTTCAGGCTGATTTTTCTGGCCATGGAAGTCTCCTGTGGATTTATTGGGGGCGTGCGGTCAGTACGACACGTAGACGTCGGTCAGCAGGTCGGAGGGCGGCGGCAGCGGTGCGGCCTTGGCCTGCTTGACTGCGTCCTCGATCAGCGCGAGCACCTGGTCATCGATCGAGCGAAGTTCGGATTCGGCGATGACGCCGGCACCAGACACCGTCGCGCCGAAGATCTTCAGGCAGTCGTGGTTGGCACGGATGTCATCGAGTTCGCCGGCGGCGCGGTAGGTCTGGGCGTCGCCTTCGAAGTGGCCGTAGAAGCGAACCATCTTGCATTCGAGCAACGACGGACCGCCACCTTCGCGGGCGCGGCGGATGATCTCGCCGGCAGCCTCGTAGACGGCGAAGAAATCGGTGCCGTCGACGGTGATGCCGGGCATCCCGAAACCGGCCGCGCGGTCGACGTAGCTGTCCACCGCGGTGGCGTAGTCGCGCGAGGTCGCTTCGGCGTAGCCGTTGTTCTCGATCACGAACAGCGCCGGCAGGTTCCAGACGGCCGCGAGGTTCAGGCTTTCGAGGAACGTGCCCTGGTTGGAGGCACCGTCACCGACGAAGTTGATCGCGACTTCGTTCTTCTTGCGGTACTTGGCAGCCAGTGCCGCACCGCAGACCAGCGGCGCCCCGGCGCCGAGGATGCCGTTGGCGCCCATCATGCCTTTCGACAGGTCGGCGATGTGCATCGAGCCGCCCTTGCCGTTGCACGAACCACCCTTCTTGCCGTAGATCTCCATCATCATCTTGACCGGGTCGACACCCTTGGCGATGCAGTGTCCGTGGCCGCGGTGCGTACTGGCGATGCGGTCGCCGTCGCCGAGGTGGCTCATGATGCCCACCGCAGTGGCTTCCTCACCGGCGTACAGGTGGACGAAGCCCGGGATGTCGCCGCGTGCGAAGTCGACGTGCAGGCGCTCCTCGAACTCGCGGATCGTGCGCATCGTGCGGTAGCACTGGAGCAGGTCGTCCCTGCTGAGGGGAAATGGATTGCTGGCAGCCATGGTGTTGTCTCCTTCTAGGTCTGGTCGGTCTGGGAAGTGAAGCGGAACAGGCCTTCGCATGCAGCGATCTGCATGCAGCGGGCCACATCCACGGTCGAAAAAGCGTTGGAACGCACGGTGATGCGCACTCGATCGTTGGCGTCGAAAGGCATTTCGCGCTCGCCGTCGAGGGCAACGATGCCGGCCTGCAGGCCGACAGCAAATTCCTGGTCGGCAGGCATCCGCTCCCAACCAGCGATGCCGGCGTCGCGAATCATTCCGGGAGCGATGGGCACGCGCAGCCACAAGCGGCGGGTGCCTGGTTCGTCGCTCAGGCGCACGGCCAGCCCACCGGCATCGCGCCGGCCGACCGGTTGCAGCAGGCCGCCGAGAGCCGACAGCCCGATCGCCTGCGGATCGGCGAAAGTCAGATAGACCTCTCGCAGGCTGTCGGTCTTCCAGAGGGCGCGAGAGCCGATGTATCGATCGGTGGAGATCACCGCATCGACCAGAGCGATGTCCTGCCGTTCTCCGTCGTTGATCGAGACGTGAATGACCTTGTTGGCAGCGAGCGCCTGCTCGGCACTGAGCCGGCCGGTGGCGTACAAGGCGACGGCCATCGCGGCGATCGTGGGTTCGCGCATCTCGGGGAAGGCGTTGTTGGTTCCGGTGGACAACCCCGCGATCGGCACCGTGGAGCAGCCCTTGATCACGGCGCGATGCGTGCCGTCGCCGCCGAGCACGACGACTGCACGCACACCGGCTTCGCCCATCATCCTGGCGGCGAGGATCGTGTCGTCAACGGTGGAGGCTGCATTGATGTCGAGAAACTCGACCTCCGGGAAAACGTGGTGCAGGTTGCGCTCCCGATTCAGGTGCCGAACCAGCATCGCCCGGATGCCCGCGCGGTCCGGCATCATCAGGACGCGCTTGACACCGAAGCTGCGCACCGTGCTGAGCACCCGCAGGACGATGTTCACCCGCTCGGAGATCTGCAGGCTGCTGGCATTCGCGACGATGCGCCGCACGTCGCGTGCGGACACCGGGTTGGCGATGATGCCGATGCAGTCCTGTGCACCGGATCCGGGGGAAACCATCGAAACTGCCTCCTGCGTTGAATTCGCACACAGGGCGCAAGCCGCATGCCACGGCTTGCGAGGCAGTCGTCAAGGACGCGACACCCGCCGGAGAGCCGCTCTGGTGCTTCGTTTGGGGCGTGGAATCAACCTGGCTTGGCTGGCTTGCCGGTGTCACACCGCGACAGTTGCATCATCCACCGATGACACAGTCGTCGCACAACTCGAGTCGGCCACACCGCGGGCGGCGCACAGGGCGGCCAGACAGTCTGGATCCGAGCTGAGCTCCCGAACCAGTTCGGCATGCACCACCCGGTTACCAGCATCCAGCACGAGCACCGCCCGCGCCATCAGCCCGCGAAGCGGCCCGCTGACGATGTCGACGCCGTAAGTGCGGGCGAACGAGGGATGGCGGAAGGTCGACAGCGTGACAGCGCGAAAACGCTCGCCATCGACGCGCTGCGACCCACCGGAGAACGGGAGGTCGCGCGAGATGGTCAGCAACGTCGCCTGCGGCAGGCTGCGCAAACCCTCTTCCAGGCGCCGCGTCGACTCACGGCAACTCGGCAACTCGGTGCTGGGCACGATGTTGAGCACCTTGCAGCGGGCGTGGAAATGGTCGAGCCCGACGTCCTCGAGCGCCACGGTGGTCAGCAGAAAGCGCGGCGCCTCGTGCCCCACCCTCGGCAAAGTGCCCTCGGTGTACGTGGCGATGCCGTTCAGCGTCAATCGGGTCACGAGGCGAATCTCCCTGGGGCTTCAACGTGCGGTCGACAGCGAACCGCCAGCCGGTATTCGCAATCGCCATGCCCAGGAAGCAGAGGCGCTTGCTGGTCGCCCCGGGCGGCGAAGACCGGCGCATCAGGCAAGCCACAGCTGTTGCAAATAGCAGCAGCCATTGCGACACCTGTCGCAGGCCACTTGCAGACGGCACCCTTGCGCATCGAGATGCGCTGCCAGCATCCCCTGAAAACAACATTTTTCAAGCCAGAATGGCGCCCCGAAGCGCATGCGCTCGGGACAAACACCGGGCAAACGCGCTCTTGCGATGCCGAGCATCCGCGCCCATGATCACTTGCCACTAAACGCGTCAGATCGCCAGCAGAGCGATCGACTTCAGGAGATGACCGATGAGCAACGCGCTGATAGAGCACATCGACAACGTCATCAACGTTGGTTCGAACTTCGCACACACCCGAGGTGCCGACGCGCTGATACACAAGTCGTGGACCCGCTGCATCAAGCAGCATGGGCTCGACCCTTCCAAGCCCAAGGCCGCGCACATCCTGCCGTTCGAGCGGGTGCGCGAGCACCAGCAGCGGATGGAGGGTTTCATCCGTGTCGCTCGAGCCGGCATGGAAGACATGTATCGGCGGGTCGCTGACCTCGGCTACATGATGCTGCTCACCGACAGTGATGGCATCACCGTCGACTACATCGGCAACCCGGCCAGCGAGAAGCAGCTCAAGGCGGCCGGGCTGTACCTCGGGGCGGACTGGAACGAGGCGCACGCCGGCACCTGCGGCGTGGGCACCTGCCTTGTCGAGCGCGAGATCATCACCTGCCACCAGGCCGAGCACTTCGACGCCACCCACATCGGGCTGACCTGCACCTCGGCGCCCCTGTTCACGCCGGACGGCCAGTTGCTGGCTGTGCTCGACGTGTCTGCCCTGCATTCGCCCGAGGCCAAGGAAAGTCAGCACCTCGTGTTTCACCTGACGTCGATGTACGGTCAGATGATCGAGGACGCCAACTTCCTGCGTCACTTCGACAAGCACTGGATCCTGAGGCTCGGGCAGGTCTGCGGGCTGGTCGAGGTGTCCGGCAACATCATGCTGGCGTTCGATGAGGACGGTCGCATCGTCGGCGCGAACACCGGAGCCCGCAAGAAGTTCGCGGCGCCGGGCGTGCCGCAATGGGCCAGCGACAACCTGGTCGGCCAGACTGTCATGGATCTGCTCGAGACCTCACAGGACGAGTTGTCGCGCCTGGCCAAGGGCGGCACGACGATGGAACTGTCGGGGATCGGTGCCCACCTGCAGGATCGACAGTACGCGACCGTGATTCCGCCCCGCACGCTGCCGTTGCTCCGGTCAACTCTGCCGGCACAGGCGGAAGCACGAACGCCAGCCGTCTTGCCAGCGACGACCGAGAGCCGCGACGAGCCACTTGCGCTCGACAGGCTCGCCGGCAGCGACCCGACGATGCAGAACCTGATCCGGCAGGCCAAGCGCCTGGTTGATCGAAAGGTGAACATCCTGATCCAGGGCGAGACCGGGTCGGGCAAGGAGGTTTTCGCCAAGGCTCTGCACGGCTACAGCATGCGTGCGCGCAAGCCTTTCGTGGCGGTCAACTGCGCCTCGATTCCCGAATCGCTGATTGAAAGCGAACTCTTCGGCTACATGCCCGGCAGCTTCACCGGCGGGCGCAGCAAGGGAATGAAGGGGTTGATCCTGCAGTCCGAGGGTGGCTCGCTGTTCCTCGACGAGATAGGCGACATGCCATTGCAACTGCAGACCCGCTTCCTGAGGGTGCTGTCCGAGAACGAGGTGCTGCCACTGGGCGCCGATCACCCGATCCCGGTGAATTGCACGGTCATCGCGGCCACACACCGCGATCTGCGCGACCAGGTGGAAGCCGGCACGTTCCGGGAGGATCTCTACTACCGCTTGTGCGGAGCCACGCTCAGCCTGCCGGCACTGCGCGACCGTGCGGATCAACGCTACCTGATCGAGGCGATCTTCCAGGACGAGGCGCGCCGATTGAATTCGCGCTCGACGCTGTCCTCGGAAATCGTCGACCGCCTGATGGGACACCAATGGCCCGGCAACGTGCGCGAATTGCGCAGCGCGTTGCGCTTCGCCATCGCGCTCAGCGACGATGCACCTGTGACGATGGCCGACCTGCCCGACGAAGTCGTCCACGGGCAGCATGTCGAGCGCCCGCGGCCGTCCTGCATCCAGCCCCGCACCCTGGGCGAGGATTCGACGGATTCCCTGGCGCTGGATACCGACGCCGACTCGCCCGCGAGATTGCTGAATGCCCTGAAGCGCCACAAATGGAACGTGACGCGAGCCGCCGACGAGTTGTCCCTTTGCCGGGCCACCATCTACAGGCAGATGAAGCGCTTCGGGATCACCCCACCGAACCAGCTTTGACCGGTTGAAGGCCCGTGCCGGAGCGCGGGCCTTCGGGTTCGCTCCAGTCGTCTCGATCGACTGCAGCCGAATCGACCTATTTCGGCTGCGGCGGGGTGCCCGCGCATGCGCGGGTCTTGGCCGTCGAGCGGACTCGGTGATACGTCAGGCTGTCTTCAAGCGATCGCAACACCATCTTCTTCGGCGCCATGTTGACGATCTCGTCCTTCAGGGTCTTGCCTTCGCCGACTTCATTGACGATCGTGCCATCCCACACGTACCACTTCGAGTGGACGGCGCCTGACACCCTCTGGCATTCCTTGTCCTCGTATTCGATGTAAGAGTAGGTGCCATCCGCGTTGAACACCTCCGCACTCGGGATGCCTTCGTAGTCGGCGCTGTCGGGTGGGTTGACCCAGGTGCCGACCAGCATGGCGGACAACGCGGCGTCGTCCCTCTTGACCATCTTGGCGGCCTCGGCGGGTTCCCCGGCCATGGCACCGGCGGCTACTGCTGCCATTGCGAGTTTTGTCATCAAAGCATTTCCTTGTGAAGTGATGGGCGTCTCGTGATCTGGAATCGCCGGTGGCCATGGACAGTCGATGGGACTGGGGCTCTTCCCAGTCAAGGACACGACATCGCCCCGGTCCCAATGTTACGTAGAACCTCGACTCCTGGATGCACGAACACGCTTTCTCAGTACCGCTTTCCGGGCCGCCCGCGCACGACTCGGGGTAACCCCTAGGCAAGGCTGAGACACTCAGACCAGGCCGCAACCGACGAACACGGCACGCCATGCTGCCAGCTTGCGTTCGAAACTCCAGCTGGCATGGGCCGGGCTGGTCGAGGGAAGCCGGATCACGTCCACTCCCAGCAACTGCGTGTGGCGCATCGCCCGCGCCGACTCGCCCCCGTTGTGTGCAATGGCGTGCAGCTGCGGGGCCCGCAGCTTCAGGCTGGACAGGTCGTTGAATACCGCATCGCGGATCGCGCTGTCGAGACTGCCCGCCCGGCGGCAGCTGGCATAGACGTCCCACAGGCCCAGTCCGCGTGCGCTCGACTCGGCGAGCCGCTGCGCATACGGCAGGCCGACCAGATCGATGTCCCAAAGCGCAGACAGCAATGGCCAGAACTGGTTGCGCGGATGGGCGTAGTACTGCTGCGCACGCAGTGACGCGACACCGGGAAAGCTGCCGAGCACCACCAGCCGGGTGTGCGGCGCCAGAACCGGTGGCAGGCCGACGAGCGGATCGGTCGCCGGCCCGGGAGCGCCCCCTGCGCCCGGTGTCATGCGACGGCCCGCAGTCCAGGCAACGCCTCGTGCGCGTTGGCCCAGGTGGCTTGCGCGATCTCGGCGGGCGTCGCTCCGCGCAGCGCGGCCAGCGTCTCGGCGATGCGCGGCAATTGCGAGGGCTCGTTGGGCGCCGCCTGGTCCGAAGAGGCCAGTCGCTCGGCGGCAGTTCGGTACAGCCACTGCGGAGGAATGTCCGGCGCATCGGTTTCCAGCACGATCGACTCCATCGGCAGGGTCTTCGCGAGGCGCCGAAGCTGCAACGCGCGCTCGAACGTCAACGCACCACCGAAGCCCAGCTTGAATCCCAGCGCGACGAAGGCGAGCGCCTGCTGTTCACTGCCATTGAACGCATGCGCGATGCCACCACGCACCGGCGTGATGCGCAGCTGCTTGAGCAAGTGGTCGGCCGAGCGCCTGACATGCAGGATCACCGGGAGATCGAACCGTCGCGCCAGTTGCAATTGCGCAGCATAGAAGCAGGCCTGCAACGCACGATCGGAACCCGCGACGAAATGATCCAGCCCGATCTCTCCGACCGCCACCAGGCGTGGGTCCTCGCGATGTGCGGCAAGCGCCTGTGCGAGTTGATCCACGTCGCCCTGGGCAGCACGTTCGACGTACAGGGGGTGGATACCCAGCGCATAGAACAAGTCGTGTTTGTGGGCGAGCAGGCGCACCGTCTCGAAGTTGGCCACCTCGACCGCAGGCAGGACCATCTTTTCGACCCCCGCAGCACGCGCCCGGCCGACCACGGCGGCCGCACCTCCAGCAAATTCGGGGGCATCGAGATGGCAGTGGGTGTCGATCCAGCGCATGCGTCGATGATGCCTTGGTGCGCCTCGGTGCCTCGCTCCGTGCACTGCGCAATCGCCCGTGATACGGTTCGCCCCACCAGGGTCGGATCAGCCACGTCGGGAGTGCAGCAATGAAGAGGGCTCCGCTTTACAGTCGTTCGCGCCGACCCGCGCGGGCCGCCGATCGGGCCGTGGAAGCACCGGCGCCCGCCTCGACAGCCGAAGCGGCCGATGGCACCCGCCTCGCGCCGCAACGACATGCCGTCATCGTGCGCCTGGGTGGACCCTTCTGGGCCGTGTGCGGCGCCCTCGCAGTCGGGGCCGCGCTGCTCATCCAGCAGGCCGGCTTCTCGCCCGCGCGCCAGCTCAGCCAGGCAGACATCGATGCCGCCGTGCGCAGCAGCATCGAAAAGCAACCTCTGCCCTCCGCATACGCGACCGCCTACGCCGCGATCCGGCCGTCAGTGGTCAAGGTCATCGGGTCCGATTCCGATTCCGAAGAGGCCACCGGGTCGGCCCAGCGCGACAGCCCGGAGGCAGTTCAGCGCTCGACCGGCACCGGCGTGGTGATCGTCGAGAACGGGACGATATTGACCAACCTGCACGTGGTGTCGGGATCGAAGCGTTTGCGAGTCGTGTTCGCCGACGGGCTGGAGTCCGAGGCCGTCGTTGTCAGCACGCAGCCGGAAAACGACCTCGCGGTGCTGCGTGCGCGCCGCATCCCGGACGACCTGGTGGCGGCGACACTCGGTTCGTCGTCGCAGCTTCAGCCGGGCGATCAGGTGCTGGCCATCGGTTATCCGTTCGGCATCGGTCCGTCGGCTTCGGGAGGGATCGTGTCGGGACTGAAGCGGGAGTTCCAGGCCGACGACGACGGCAAGCGGATGACGAACCTCATCCAGTTCGACGCGGCCGCCAACCCGGGCAACTCGGGCGGGCCCCTGATCGCCATGGATGGCAGCGTGGTCGGCATCGTCACCGCGATCCTGAACCCGGGCGAGGCAGGCACCTTCATCGGCATCGGATTCGCGGTGCCGATCGAGAACGCAGCCGGCGCGGCCGGCATGCCGCCTTTCTGAACGCGCACTGCAGCCACACCACGAGCCCGCCCATGGACACATCAGCCCCCCCGACCAGCACCGCCACGCTGATGCAGCGCGTGCTCTACGAAGTCAAGCGCGTCGTCGTGGGGCAGGACCGCTTCCTCGAGCGGGTCATGGTCGCGATGCTGGCGCAGGGCCATCTGCTGGTCGAAGGCGTGCCGGGACTGGCCAAGACGATCACGATCAAGACGCTGGCCACCACGCTGCGCGGCAGCTTCAAGCGCATCCAGTTCACGCCTGATCTCGTTCCGGCCGATCTGATCGGCACGCGCATCTACAACCAGAAAACCGGCGATTTCAGCACCGCGCTGGGGCCGGTTTTCGCCAACCTGCTGCTGGCCGACGAGATCAACCGGGCGCCCGCCAAGGTGCAGAGCGCGCTGCTCGAGGTGATGCAGGAGCGTCAGGTCACGATCGCCGGAGAGACCCACAAGGTGCCGTCGCCATTCCTCGTGATGGCCACGCAGAACCCGATCGAGTCCGAGGGCACCTACCCGCTGCCCGAGGCCCAGGTCGACCGCTTCATGATGAAGGTGCTGGTCGGCTACCCGACCGACGAGGAAGAGTTCGTCATCGTGCAACGGGTCACCGGCGACCCGGTTGCCGTGTCCCCGGTGGCCAGCACCACCCAGCTTGCCGAGCTGCAGGACGAGTGCCGCAAGGTGTACGTCGACCCGTCGCTGATCGCCTATGCAGTCAAGCTGGTGGGCGCGACGCGCGACCCGGCCCGGCACGGCCTGCCCGAGCTGGCCAGGTACCTGAATTTCGGTGCCAGCCCGCGAGCGACCATCGGCCTGATCGAGGCGTCTCGCGCGATGGCGATGCTGCGCGGCCGCAACTACGTGCTGCCCGACGACCTGGGTGATCTCGTGCCCGATGTGCTGCGCCATCGACTGGCGCTGAGCTACGAGGCGCTGGCCGATGAATTGACGGCTGACGCGATCATCGAGCGCATCGTCGCGAAGGTTGCGCGGCCGCAGCCACCGATGGGGCAGCCGGGCAGCGCACATGCCTGAGGGCGCGAGCACAGAAGCCCTGCTGCGCCAGCTGGAATGGACGGTGATCCGCCGCCTCGACGGCCTGCTGCAAGGCGAGCACCGCACGCTGATGCGCGGCGCGGGCTTCGATCTCGCCGACCTGCGCGAGTACCAGCACCACGACGACGTGCGCCACATCGACTGGAACGTCACCGCGCGATTGCAGGTGCCACACGTGAGGCAATTCACCGAGGACCGCGAGCTCACGGTCTGGTTCGTGCTCGACCTGAGTGCCAGCCTCGACTTCGGCAGTGTCGGCACCTCGACAGCAGACGGACGTGAATCGGTGCGAACCAAGCGCGCGGTGTCGACCGAGTTCACCGGCCTGATGGCACGCCTGTTCACCCGCCACGGCAACAAGGTCGGCGCACTGCTGTACGGCAACGCGATCGACGCTCAACTGCCGCCACGCGCCAGCCGGCAGCATGTGCTCCACCTGATGCAGAAGGTGCGCGATCACGCGGTGGCGCCCTCCGATTCACAGACGCAGCTGCGCGACCTGCTGCAGGCGGCACACAAGCGGATACGCCGCCGGTCCCTGGTGTTCGTGATCTCCGACTTCATCAGCACGCCAGGCTGGGGGGACGACATGGCGCGCCTCGCGCAGCAGCACGAGGTGCTGGCGGTGCGGTTGCACGACCCGGCCGAGCTCGACCTGCCCGACGTCGGCCTGATGACGATCCAGGATGCCGAAACCGGCGAACAGTTGCTGGTCGACACGCACGATGCAGGCTTTCGCCGCCGCTTCATCGCTGCCGCAGGACGGCGCGAGGCAGCCCTGCGCGCAGACCTGGCACATGCCGGCGTCGATGCCCTCGAGATCGCCACGGATGACGGCCTGGCCGAGACGGTGATGCGCTACGCCGACCTGCGCCGGCAACGCAGCCGGCTGTCGTCGGCCGGCGCGCTGCCCGCGCACCTGGGGCCCGTGATCAAAGCCTCCGCCGGAGCGGACGCATGAATTTCCTGTGGCCCGACATGCTGTGGCTGCTGCTGTGGCTGCCGGCCCTGGTGGTCCTGTATTTGTGGCTGCTGGCCAGGCGCAAGAAGACCGCGCTGCGCTACACCAGCCTGTCGCTGGTCAGGCAGGCCGCTGGCAGCGGCCCCGGCTGGCGGCGCCACCTGCCGCCGCTGCTGATGCTGCTGGCCTTGGCCGCGCTGTTGCTGGCGACTGCGCGACCGGTGGCCGTCGTCATGCTTCCAAGCCAGCAGGAGACCGTCATTCTCGCGATGGATGTCTCGGGCAGCATGCGCGCAGCCGACGTCCAGCCCAACCGTCTGGTTGCTGCACAGGAAGCAGCCAAGGCGTTCGTCGCCGAGTTGCCGCGATCGGTGCGCGTGGGCATCGTGTCGTTTGCAGGCACGGCGGCCGTGGTGCAGCCGCCGACCCACAACCGGGCCGACGCTATCGCCGCGATCGACCGCTTTCAACTGCAGCGCGGAACCGCGATCGGCAGTGGCATCGTGCTGTCGCTGGCAACGCTGTTCCCCGAGGCCGGGATCGACCTGTCGCAGGTGACCGGCGCCCGCGCCATGCCGCCAGCCACTGCATCGACGCAAGGCCTGCCGCCTGCGCCGGTGCCTGGAGGCAGTGCCGACAAGCCGGCACCCGACTTCACTCCTGTGGCACCTGGCAGCTACGGCTCGGGCGCCATCATCCTGCTGACCGACGGGCAGCGCACGGTGGGTCCGGATCCGATCGAGTCCGCGCGGATGGCCGCCGACCGAGGCGTCAAGGTGTATTCGGTGGGCATCGGCACGCGCGACGGCGACAGCATCAGCTTCGAAGGCTGGACGATGCGCGTGAAGCTCGACGAGGACACGCTCAGGAGCATCAGCACGATGACGATGGGCGAGTATTTCTATGCCGGCAACGCGGCCGACCTGAAGAAGGTCTACCAGTCGCTCAGCACCCGCCTCGTCGTCGAACAGAGGGAGACCGAGGTCAGCAGCCTGTTCGCCGGCGCGGCCGCACTGCTGCTGATGCTTTCGGTGGGGCTGTCGGTGGCCTGGTTCGGCCGCGTCGCCTGACAACCCTCGCACCGCGTAACCCGAACACTCTCCGATTCAGGACACCCCGCACCATGGCGCTCAACACCTTCACCCTCCACGTCGACCATCGCTACATGAGTCCGTACGCGATGTCGGCGTTCGTGACGCTGGTCGAAAAGGGCATCGATTTCGAACTCGTCGAGATCGACCTGTCGGCGGGGCAGCATCGCGAGAGCGACTACCGGGCGCGCTCGTCCACCGGTCGGGTCCCGATGCTGTCTCACGGAGACTTCGACCTGTCCGAATCGTCCGCCATCTCCGAGTACCTCGAGGAACTGTTTCCGGCGCCCGGCCATGTCGCGGTCTACCCGGAACACATCGCAGATCGCGCCCGTGCTCGCCAGATCCAGGCCTGGCTGCGCAGCGACCTGATGCCCTTGCGCGAGGAGCGGCCGACCACCGTCATCTTCGATCAGCCGATCTACACAGCCCTGTCGCCCGCCGCGCTTGCCGCTGCCGACCGCCTGTGCGCCGCGGCGACCGAGTGGCTGGGCCACGAAGCCGATCAACTGTTCGGTGCGTGGTCGATCGCCGACACCGATCTGGCGCTGATGCTCAACCGCCTGGTGATCAACGGCGACGCGGTGCCCGAGTCACTGGCCCGCTATGCACACCGGCAGTGGCAACGCCCCTCGGTGCAACGCTGGCTGGCACTGTCGCGCAGGTGACGGTCGGCTGGCGTGGGCGGCTCAGGGAACCAGCCGCCCCAGCTTCAGTCGCAGCACCCGATCGCAACGGGCAGCCAGCGCCTCGTCGTGGGTGACCAGCACGAAGGCCATGCCCCGTTCGCGAGCCAGCGACAGCATCAGCTCGAACACGCCGTCGGCGGTTTCGCGGTCCAGGTTGCCCGTCGGCTCATCGGCCAGCACGCAGGCGGGTCGTCCGGCCAGCGAGCGCGCGATCGCCACCCGCTGGCGTTCACCGCCCGACAACTGCGCCGGCCGGTGACCGATGCGGTGCCCGAGGCCGACCTGCTGCAGCACGGCCTCGGCGGCCGCGCGCGCCTCGGGCTGCGGCACACGGCGGATGCGCAGCGGCATCGCGACGTTGTCGAGCGCGGTGAACTCGGGCAGCAGGTGATGGAACTGGTAGACGAAGCCCAGGTGGCGGTTTCGCCAGACGCCCTGCGCCTGTGCATCCATGCCCATCAGGTCGCGGCCCATCAGCAGCACCTGTCCCTGCGTCGGCGCTTCGAGCCCGCCCATCAGGTGGAGCAGAGTGCTCTTGCCCGAACCCGACGCGCCGACGATGGCAACCGTTTCACCAGCCGCGATGTCGAGGTCCACGCCCTGCAGCACCTGCACGTCGAGCGCGCCTTCATGGAAGCGCTTGTGCAGTCCGATCGCGCGGATCACGCTGCCGGCGGGCGCCAGGGCTTCACTCATAGCGCAGCGCCTCGGCCGGCTGCACGCGGCTCGCGCGCCAGCTCGGGTAGATCGTCGCGACGAAGGCCAGCGCCAGCGAGATCAGCACGATCGGCACGATGTCGCCGCTTTGCGGATCGCTCGGCATGCGGCTGATCAGGTAGATGCTGCTCGGCAGGAAGCTCATGTGCAGCGCGCGCTCGATCGCCGGCACGATGACGCCGATGTTGAACGCCACCGCCAGCCCGAGCACCATGCCGGCCAGCGTCCCGATCACGCCTGAAGCGGCGCCCTGCACCATGAAGATCGCCATGATCGAACGGGGGCTCGCACCCAGCGTGCGCAGGATCGCGATGTCGGCCTGCTTGTCGGTCACCGTCATCACCAGCGTGGACACCAGGTTGAATGCCGCGACCGCGACGATGAGCGTCAGGATGATGAACATCAGGCGCTTCTCGATCTGGACCGCCTGGAACCAGTTGCGGTTGGTTCGGGTCCAGTCGCTCAGGCGCACGCTCGGGCCGAGGCGCACCTGCAGTTCGTCCGCCACGGCGCGCGCCTGCTGTGCGTCCTTCAGGCGCAGCTGCACGCCGGTCGGCCCTTCGACGCGGAACAGCCTCGCCGCGTCCTCGACGTGGATCAGCGCCAGCCCGTTGTCGTACTCGTAGTGGCCGGCCTCGAAGGTACCGACCAGCGTCAGCTGCTTCAGGCGGGGCACGACCCCGGCGGGAGTGACCTGCCCTCCGGGAGCGACGATGGTCACCTTGTCCCCCACCCTCACACCCAGTCCCCGCGCCAGCTCGCCGCCGAGCACGACGCCCCAGCCGCCCGGGACCAACCTGGCCAGCGTGGTGTCGCGCAGCTTGGCGGCCAGTTCGGTGACGGTCGCTTCCTCGATCGGCGAGATGCCGCGCACGACGGCACCACGCATGTCGTCGCCGCGCGCGATCAGCGCCTGAGCAGCGATGAAGGGCGCGGCGCCGACGACCTGCGGGCTGAGCCGGGCCTGCGCGGCCGTCGCCTGCCAGTCGGGCAGGGCCTCACCCTTCGACTGGTACACCTCGACGTGCGAGATCACCGACAGCATGCGGTCGCGCACTTCCTTCTGGAAGCCGTTCATCACGGACAGCACGATGATCAGCGCCGCCACACCGAGCGCGATGCCGAGCATCGACACGCCGGAGATGAACGAGATGAACCCGTTGCGCCGCCCGCTGCGCCCGGCGCGGGTGTAGCGCCAGCCGATCTGGAGTTCGTAGGGCCATTGCATTGCCGGCGGATGCTACAGGAGGGGTTGAGTGCATTGCGATG
>JAGNWJ010000129.1 GCA_017986065.1 Rhizobacter sp.
TCGTTAGGCCTCGCACCCGTGCCCATGCTCAGCAACAGAAAGCGACTTCTCCGAACATCGGAACTGATTGCGCTCGCGGGCAGTGCTGTGATGCTCCTGCAGGCCGGAAGAACCTTGTATTCGCCGCCTGCGAACTTCCCGGCCTTTCTGGCTGCATCGGTTTGCCTGGCTGGTCTCCTGCTCACCTTCCTGCCGGTTTGCATGCTGGGTGCTGAGTACATTCGTACCGTGCGCAAGGCAACGGATCCTGATGAGAGATCGGATGGGTTGTCGTCTGCCGAGATCGCGTTCCTCACCCGCTGGTCTCCTCGACCGTACAAGGCGGCGGCATGGTTGGCACTTGCAATACTTCTCGGAACGCTCTTGTTCTTCGGTGGTGTCAGCATCACGACACGCGAGGAGCTCGATCCTGCAAAGGTACCGGCAGTTTTCCTGTACTTCTCGGTCTTCTACTTGATCTGTCTTCCCGTGCTCGGATCAGCAACTCGAATGCCAGGTACCTATGCTTCGAACAGCGACGCCTGACCTCTCGCCTCAACTCGAACGGTAGGCGTCATGGTGGAATCAATCAGTCCCACCTGGCTACCAATTTCCCGGGTCAAGCCAAGCGACATCACTCCGGTCGCGTGGTTCGCCTGCGACTTCGATGCCATCGCTTCGAGGTATCAAGCTCGGATCAGCCTGGATCGAAAGGGCGGTGGGGCCGGCCCAGTGCGCCACTTCTTTCTGATCCTTGGTAGCGGACGACTGGCGGAGTTCAATTCCTGGGAGCACAAGCCCGGCATCGTTGAGCTCAGTCTCGAAGTCGGTGACGACGGCATCGTTCACTGGGAAGATTTCGAAGCCGCAATGTCTGGCCTGGGAGTGGACCTGGGCAGTGTCCGAAGGCAGGGAGCGTTCAGTTGGGAGCGCGGTACACCGTAATGACGCCTGCCGCTCACTGAATCCGAGCCCCAGAGCCCCAACGGCAAGCAGGCCGGCCCGGCTTGTGGCGCGCTACATTCACCACAGCCCGGGCCTGGCGCCTCCCCGCTGGTGCCGGCTGAGCTCGAACGTCAGGCGTCTCATATGTCTCGCGAAGGTGATTTGATGCGCAAGGCGCTCAAGCGGGCCTTGCTCCCAGAGCTGAAGCTTCTTGGCTTCGATGGCACATCTTCAAGCTTTCAGCGCAAGTCTGACAAGGCACTTGATCTGCTCAGCATTCAATACTGGAAATACGGCGGGCAGTTCATTCTGGAATTCGCACGCCGTGAACGGGGTGACCTTCATACGAGCTGGGGTGAGGTCATTCCAGAAGAAAGACTGGACGTTGCGCATACAAGCCCGACCCAGCGCGCCAGGCTGCAACGCAAGGATGACGCGTCAGAAGAGGTGTTTCGGGGATTCAAGTTCGAGGGCTTCGGCGAAGATCAGGCCAAATTCGATGCACTGGCGAATCAAGTTGCCTCCCTTCTTCCGCAGGTCATTGCCTGGCTTGAAACTGGAGTCGCTGGAGAAAACGTCCATGCAGTGGGCCGAGGTGCCTGACGCTTCACTCGAGAGGGTTCGCACCTTGCTCCGTTTGTCTCTCGCCGCGGTCTTCACTCTTGCCTGTATTCCCCTGCAGGGCTGCGACCCAAAGCCTGAGTTCGTCTTTGTCCTTGAGGCGCCGCAAACGGTTGAACTTGCCGCCTCGGCATCTTCCCGAAGCGTCGGAATCGGCACGCCAGTCGTCCTCTACGCAGAGCGAACGACCGAGGGAAGTTGGAGTCGCATCCCCTACCGGGAACTCAAGCCTGACCAATGCTGGATGGCAGCCATACCTCCCCAACGGGAAGCAGCCGTCGCCGACAACCTGCACTGGATCGTTGAGCCTGCGAACGTCGCAACATTCAACACCGACTTCCGGTCCGACCACACGCGCACGGTCGTGCTGTCGAAGCAAGGCATCTATACATTCACGCCGAGCACAGCCGTCTGGTGCGAAGCCGGGCGTTCTGTCGCAGCAACTCCACTTCGAATCGAGGTCCATTCCAGGTGAGCCCGCCGCGGGATTCGAGGAGGCTCCGGCCTTTCAGAGACGAGATTCCCCTCAGAATCCGGGGCGGTTCGACAAGCCCACAGCCCATTTTTTTGCGGAGCGCGACATGTCTCGGTTTCTTGCGGTCGTATTGATTTCCCTGACCCTTGGGTTCACTTCTGGTTGTTCCACGCTCGTGGATGCTCAGGCAGCCAAAGGCACCGGAACATCCAGGATCTACGACAAGCCGTACGACACCGTCTGGAGTGCAGTGATCGAAACGGTCAAGGCTTCGGACCTGGCTCTGGTCGCGGAGAACAAGGAGAAGGGAACCATCCTGGCCCAGGGTGCGATTTCCGCCTTCAGCTGGGGGGAGAACGTTGCGGTCTTCGTCGAAGATGCGAGCGGCAAAGCGAGAACTCGAGTCGAGGTTCTGAACAAGCGAGCCCTGGCCGCGAACATCACGGCCAAGGATTGGGAGACTCGAATCTTCGAGGCGCTCGACCGGCGGCTGAAGTGACGCCCGACGGAGCTCAGCGGACCAGCGTGATCCAGTCGCAGCGCAGGCGGCCGTTGCGGTGCATGCGCTCGCGCATCGTCACGTAGAGGCTTGGCAGGCACAGCAGTGCCAGCGAAGTGGCCCAGACCCAGGGCAGGTCGAGCACCAGTGCCGCGGGCCCGCCGACCCATCCTGACATCCACAGCGTCAGCACGCCTTCCCAGGTGTGCTTCTCGACCGGATGCTGTTGCCAATGGCGCATGTGCCACATCCTGAGGGACTGAAACTGATCCAGCGTCATCGCGATCTCCTGCGAACGGGGTGGTGGAAACTTCAGCTTCAATCTACGCCCTTGTGCGCCGCAGCAAAAGCCGCATCAGCGCGTTCCTGACCGCCCAGTTCTCCCGCACGGGCCGCTCGCGGCTGTCCGCTGGCCGTCTCGATGGTTCAGAAGGTGCCGGGCAGCAGGATCTTCCGGTCGACGGTGCGGATGTCGGTGTGGCCGCAGAAGGCCATCGTCAGGTCGAGTTCGTTGCGGATGATCTCGAGGCAGCGGGTGACGCCGGCTTCGCCCATCGCGCCCAGGCCGTAGAGAAAGCTGCGGCCGATCAGCGTGCCGCGCGCGCCCAGCGCCCAGGCCTTCAGCACGTCCTGCCCGCTGCGGATGCCGCCGTCCATCCACACCTCGATGCGCGAGCCCACCGCCTCGGCGATGGCCGGCAGGGCGGCGATCGACGAAGGCGCGCCGTCGAGCTGGCGCCCGCCGTGGTTTGACACGATCAGCGCATCGGCGCCGCTGTCCGCGGCCAGCCTCGCGTCTTCTGCATCCATGATGCCTTTCAGGATCAGCTTGCCGCCCCAGCGCTTCTTGATCCACTCGACATCGGCCCAGCTCAGCGCCGGGTCGAACTGTTCGGCCGTCCATGAACTGAGCGACGACAGGTCGCCCACGCCTTGTGCGTGGCCGACGATGTTGCCGAAGCTGCGGCGCTGGGTGCCCAGCATGCCGAGGCACCAGCGCGGCTTGGTTGCCAGGTTGATCAGGTTGGCGATCGTCGGCTTCGGCGGCGCGCTGAGGCCGTTCTTGATGTCCTTGTGGCGCTGGCCGAGGATCTGCAGGTCGAGCGTCAGCATCAGTGCGCTGCACCTCGCGGCGCGTGCGCGCTCGATGAGCCGTTCGATGAAGCCGCGGTCCTTCATCACGTAGAGCTGGAACCAGAACGGCGCGGTCGTGTGTGCGGCGATGTCCTCGATCGAGCAGATGCTCATCGTGCTCAGCGTGAACGGGATGCCGAACTTCTCCGCTGCGCGCGCTGCGAGGATCTCGCCGTCGGCGTGCTGCATGCCGGTGAGTCCGGTCGGCGCGATGGCCACCGGCATCGCCGCGTCGATGCCGACCATCTGCACCCGCGTGCTCCGGTTCTGCATGTTGACCGCGACGCGCTGACGCAGCTGGATGCGCTGGAAGTCGGCCTCGTTCGCGCGGTAGGTGCTCTCGGTCCACGAGCCCGAATCGGCGTAGTCGTAGAACATGCGGGGCACCCGCTTCTTCGCGAGCACGCGCAGGTCTTCGATGTGGGTGATCGTGGGCATCGCGGCATCCGGAGTCCGATCTGCGGATGCTAAGGCGGCGGCGCACCATCGGCGCTTTGTCCTGACTGCCCGCGCAGGCGCCCGGTCCCGGTGGCCAGACCGAAGCGGTCCGGGTCACCTTTCAGGCCGTTGCTTCGTCCGATTCATCGATGAAGGGCAGGTCGACCTGATGGGTCGATGGCGGTGGCCGGGCTGCGGCGGCGCTGATCGAGGCGCCCAGCTCGTCCGCCCGGACCAGCGTGCCGGCGCGAACGCCGAGCAGCCGCAGCCGGCGAGTCAGGTCGACTCGCTTCAGGCACGACCCGGCGGCGCGGCGGAGCGCGGCCATGTCGCCGATCGCCGCCGGGAGCGTCACATCACGCGTCACGATCCTGAAATCGTCGTAGCGCAGCTTGATGCCGACGGTCTGGGTCGCGTAGCCCTTGCGCTTCAGGTCCGCGGCAAGCCGCTCGCACAGCCGCGTGAAGCATTCCGACAGCGCGGTGCGGTCGCGCACCGCATGCAGGTCGCGTTCGAAGGTGGTCTCGCA
>JAGNWJ010000130.1 GCA_017986065.1 Rhizobacter sp.
TCGATCAGCAACTCGTCGAACAGCGCTTCGGTCTGCTCCGGGTCTTCCCAGACTGCGGCCATCCGGTTGGCCAGTCGCGCGTAGCTGGAACACAGCGACAGCGGTCGCAACCTGGCTGGCAGCGAGCGCACCCACTGCCGCGCCGCCCGGGTCAGCGACCGTGCCCCGTCGACGCTCGGGTCGCGTCGCATCTCAATGACCTGGGTTGGATTCAACATGTGGACGGCCTTTTCTCCGGGCAACGTCGGTCCGGAGCCCGGCCGATCTCAGTCGCTATCGGCCGGGAACGTCATCACTTGACACTTTCCTCGCCCCCGCGAAACCACGATCCGCGACAGACTGGGTGCCGGCGCCGGAAATCTTTGGCTTAGCCCGGGCAAACGCTGAAACTTACCGGCGCCGGCAAGCATCCATACAACCCTCGGGTTCTATACTGAAGCGTCACAGCATGCACAAGTCAGCAAGAGGGTCGGACATGGGTACCAAGCTCAAGATTTCGGGATGGATTGCCCTCGGAGCGGTGGCTGGTGCATTGGCCACGATGCAGTTGCAGGCGACCGCGCGCAATGCCGTCAGCTCGCTTCCGCTCGAGGAATTGCAGCAGATGGCTGCGGTCTTCGGCATGGTCAAGAGCGACTACGTCGAGCCGGTCGACGAGAAGAAGCTGATCACCGATGCGATCAGCGGCATGGTGGCCGGGCTCGATCCGCATTCGCAGTATTTCGACAAGAAATCGTGGAAGGAATTCCGCGAAGGCACGACCGGGCGTTTCGTGGGTGTCGGCATAGAAATCGGCATGGAAGACGGGCTGGTCAAGGTGGTTTCGCCGATCGAGGGTTCGCCTGCGTTTCGTGCCGGCCTCAAGAGTGGCGACCTGATCACCAAGATCGACGACGTTGCCGTCAAGGGACTCACGCTCGACCAGGCCGTCAAGCGCATGCGCGGAGAGCCGGGTACCAAGGTCGTGCTGACGATGTTCCGCAAGGCCGAAAGCCGCAGCTTTCCGGTCACCATCGTGCGCGAGGAAATCCGCACGGTCAGCGTGCGAGCCAAGCTGATCGAACCGGGCTACGCGTGGCTGCGGGTCAGCCAGTTCCAGGACCGCACGGTCGAGGACTTCGCGAAGAAGCTCGAAGAGCTTTACGCTCAGGACCCCAACCTCAAGGGCATCGTGCTCGATCTGCGCAACGATCCGGGTGGTCTGCTCGAGGCTTCCGTGGCGATCTCGTCGGCCTTCCTGCCTGCCGACGCGACGGTGGTGTCGACCAACGGCCAGATCGCCGAGTCCAAGTCGATCTTCAAGGCATCGCCCGAGTTCTACATGCGCCGCGGCGGCGCCGATCCGTTGCGACGCCTGCCGGAAGCGCTGAAGTCGGTGCCACTGGTGGTGCTGGTCAACGAAGGCTCCGCCTCGGCCAGCGAGATCGTGGCCGGCGCCCTGCAGGACAACAAGCGTGCCATCGTGATGGGCGCACAGACCTTCGGCAAGGGATCGGTGCAGACCGTGCGCCAGCTGTCGCCTGACACCGCGCTCAAGATCACGACGGCGCGGTATTACACGCCGACCGGCAAGTCGATCCAGGCCAAGGGCATCGTGCCCGACGTGATGCTCGACGAAACCGCCGAGGGCAACCTGTTCTCGGCGTTGCGCCCGCGCGAAGCCGACCTCGAGAAGCACCTGCAGAGCGGCCAGGGCGTCGAGAAGAAGGACGAAGCCCGGGAAAAGGCGCGCGAGGAAGCACGCAAGAAGCTCGAAGAGGAAAACGCCAAGAAGGCGACCACCCCGGCCAAGCCCCCTGCGGAATTCGGCAGCGCCGATGACTTCCAGCTGACCCAGGCCATCAACCGGCTGAAAGGCAAGCCGGTGCTGGTGAGCAAGTCGATGGCCGAGCGCAAGGTCGAGACGGAAACCAACTGAGCCTGTCCGCTGCGCGGGGGCAGCACCTCCGATGCATCATGACCTCACCCCCACGCCCGCCGACCGCGGGCGTTTTTTCGTGCCCACGAATTTCACACGCAGACCAGTCCAAGCATGAACGACGACCAGTTGCTGCGCTACTCGCGCCACATCCTGCTCGATGAGATCGGTATCGAGGGCCAGCAGAAGCTGCTGGCGGCCCATGTCCTGGTGATCGGTGCGGGCGGCCTGGGTTCGCCGGTTGCCCTGTACCTGGGCACCGCCGGCATAGGCACGCTGACGCTGGTCGATGACGACACCGTCGACCTGACCAACCTGCAGCGCCAGATCGCGCACACGCTGGCTCGCGTGGGCGAGCCCAAGGTCGAGTCGGCTGCTGCCGCGGTGCGTGCGATCAACCCCGAAGTGCGGGTCGTCGGGTTGCGCGAACGTGCCGATGCCGCCCGCCTCGATGTGCTGGTGGCCGAAGCCGACCTGGTGATCGATTGCTGCGACAACTTCAAGACCCGGCATGCCGTCAACGCGGCCTGCGTGCAACACGCCAAGCCCCTGGTGTCAGGTGCAGCCATCGGCTTCGACGGGCAGATCTCGGTCTACGACACCCGCATCGCCGCGAACCCTTGCTACGCCTGCATCTTCCCGCCCGACTCGACCTTCCAGGAGGCGCGCTGCGCCACGATGGGCGTGTTCGCGCCGCTGGTCGGCATCATCGGCAGCATGCAGTCTGCCGAGGCGCTGAAATTGCTCACAGGCGTGGGAAGCTCGCTGGCCGGCCGCCTGCAGATGCTGGACGCTCGTCAGATGGAATGGACCGACATACGCATGCCCCGCAACCCGACGTGTGCGGTCTGCGGCGTGCGGCCTACAGACACCCAGAGAAGCTAAGCTGCACCGCATGGACAAACGCAACGAACTGACCGCCCGAAATTTCCCGACCGCCCAGGAAGACGCGGTCGGCGCCACGCCCCCGTCGCGCTACGGCGGCCCCGAGAGCGCCTACCGGCTCGCATTCACGGACAACGATTTCCTGCTGCGAGAGGAGCTTCGCCCGGTGCGCATGCAGCTTGAACTGCTCAAGCCCGAGATGGTGCAGGCCGAGGCGGGCATCAAGTCGACCATCGTGATCTTCGGCAGCGCGCGCATCGCATCGCCCGAGAAGGCGGCAGCCGAGCTGGTAGAGGCCCGTGCAGGCAACGACGAGATGATCATCCGCGCTGCCGAAACGCGCGTTCTGATGTCACGCTACTACGAGGAAGCGCAGCGCTTCGCCGCGCTGGTGACCAGCCGCACCGCCGACCTGCACACGCCGGTGTACGTGGTCACCGGCGGCGGCCCCGGCATCATGGAAGCCGGCAACCGAGGCGCCTACGAGATCGGCGGCAAGAGCATCGGCTTGAACATCGTGCTGCCGCACGAGCAGGAACCCAATCCGTACATCACGCCGGAACTGTGCTTCCAGTTCCACTACTTCGCGCTGCGCAAGATGCACTTCCTGATGCGCAGCATCGCGCTGGTGTGCTTCCCCGGAGGGTTCGGCACGCTCGACGAACTGTTCGAGACGATGACGCTGATCCAGACCGGCAAGTGCCGCAAGCGGCCGATCCTGCTGTTCGGGCGCGAGTTCTGGTCGCGCCTGATCAACTTCGACGTGCTGATCGAAACCGGCATGATCTCGCCCGGCGACGTGCACCTGTTCCGCTATGTCGAGACCGCAGAAGAGGCCTGGGCCGTGCTCGAATCGGAATACGGTTTCGACCTGCCTCCGACGCAGACCGGCGAGTTCGCGGCAGACATCTGAGCGCCACGCTGGCTGTGCGAACGAACACCCACCTCAGCCTGATTGGCGCACCGACCGACATCGGGGCTGCCAGCCGCGGCGCGAGCATGGGCCCGGAAGCGCTGCGCGTGGCCAACATCCTGCCGGTGCTGCAGGGGCACGGGCTCGAGGTGCTCGACCGCGGCAACCTGGTCGGCCCGACCAACCCCTGGCTGCCAGCCACCGGCGGCTACCGGCACCTGGCCGAGGTGGCCGCCTGGAACCGCACGGTGCACGATGCGGTGCTTGCCGAGCTGAGGCTGAACCGCTTGCCCGTCCTGCTCGGCGGTGACCATTGCCTGGGCATCGGTTCGATCAGCGCGGTGGCACGCCACTGCCGCGAAACCGGCCAGCGGTTGCGCGTCCTTTGGCTTGATGCGCACGCAGACTTCAACACCCACGCGCTGACTCCCAGCGGCAACCTCCACGGCATGCCCGTGGCCTGCCTGTGCGGACATGGACCGAAGGAATTGATCGAGCTCAGCGGCCAGGTACCTGCCATCAATCCCAAGTGGGTGCGCCAGATCGGCATCCGCAGCGTCGACGCCGGCGAGAAGCGTTTCGTGCATGAACAGGAGCTCGACGTCTTCGACATGCGCTTCATCGACGAGATGGGGATGCGCCACGCGATGGAACTCGCCCTGGCCACGCTCGACGCCAACACCCACCTGCACGTCAGCTTCGACGTCGATTTCCTCGACCCTCCGATCGCCCCGGGGGTCGGCACCACGGTGCCGGGCGGGCCGACCTATCGCGAAGCGCAGCTGTGCATGGAAATGATCGCCGACACGGGTCGCCTGGCCAGCCTGGACGTCATGGAACTCAACCCCGCCCTCGACGTGCGCAACCAGACCGCCGAGGTGGCGGTGGACCTGATCGA
>JAGNWJ010000058.1 GCA_017986065.1 Rhizobacter sp.
TCGCCGCGCGGTCAAGGTCCAGCCCCATCCCACCGCCGAAATACGATTTAGGATCGAACAGGCCGGCCAGCAGGCTGGCATCGGTGATGGTCGCGAACTGGCCGCCACGCCCGAAACAAGCCGGCCCTGGAACGGCGCCGACGCTCTCTGGGCCAATCACGACCTTCCCATCGACGACCCTGAAGATCGAGCTGCCCCCAGCACCCGCACTCAGAATCTCGCAAAGGGGCAGGGACACGCTGATGCCTTCGACACGACCCCGCCGCACTTCGGCGACCGTCCCGTTCACGTACTGACCGATGTCCGTCGTGGTACCACCGACATCGATCGACACCACATCGGTGAATCCGTAGAACTTCGCGAACGACTTGACACCCTCCATGCCGCCCCGCGGACCTGAACTGTAGGTCTTGATGGCGATGGTCTTGGCAACCCGCGAAGCATCTCCGTCATTGCGGAAGATCAACAGCGGGTTCTTGGTTCGGTACTCCCTCAATCTACTTTCAGCATTGAAAAGGAATGCCTCCATCGCGGGATGGAGAAAAGAGTTGATCAACGCGGTCCAGGTGCGCCGCACCGGGTCTTTGTCGATGCCAAGGTCGCTGCCATAGAGCATCGGTACAGCGCCAAGAAGGTGGCGCGGATATCTGCGCAGCACCACCCTGGCGACGCTCTTCTCCGTGGAGACAAAGTCCGCACCGCCGAAGCTGACAACGATGCGATTGGCTCCAGCGGCGGTCAGCGAGTTGATCGCCTTGACGATTTCGACCTCTGCAGAAGCCCCCGTGACTACCGAAGCATCGAGGAGAACGACACGCCGACCCACCAGCGCCTCGTACACCTCGGGGTCATGCCCTGCCAGCTTCGCCGGAAGACCCGGATCGCTGGCGTCGAGGATGAGACCGAGACGAGGACCCTTACGCTCGCAGATAGCGTTGGTTCCTTGAGTGGTCGAATAGCGAATCAGGTCGACCTCTTCGAGCAGCCGCTTGACGTCCGGCTCACCGTAGATCACGCCGGAGGCCTTCTGCAAACCCTCGAAAAAGCACTTGCTAAGGTCATAGGGTGTCGTCAGCACTTTGGTCTTCTGGACCCGCTCGTCGCTGATGATGCAGACATCCGTCAGCGTCCCGCCGTTGTCAATGTTGATCTGTATGCCCATGAAGGAATCCCATGTTGATGTGTGAGTAGAAGCACCCTATCTGGAGGCTGCTCGGCCTGTTCGTTGAGTCACGAACAGCAACCGCACTCTCACCAGTTAACGCAATCGATGTGCCAGAAGCGAATCAGGACAAATTCCTAGGCCTATCAACCAGTTGGGAACCATTGATCAGGAATTCCCCGAATGTCCGTAGCGTCCCGCATTCGGGACCTATTCCGGCTTTTCGGCACCATTGGGTCGGCACTGATTCGAGGACCAGCCTGAGTTGATTGCCGCTCTCTCGGAAGACGAATTGGCAGGATCAGTGCATGAGCCACCTCACCAGCCAGACATCATCTTTCAATGCCGGTAGATCAACCGCATGACCGCGGGGCGATCGCAAAGACATAAGCACCCCAGATCCGTAGCGGGCCTGCGTCAATCACGCGAACGCGCATGCAGATCCTGCGAGCGCCAATGCAATGCCTCGGGCACGCCCTCGCGGCATGCCCGAGCAAGACTCACTGGACCAATTGATCGAATCAGAACTTGTGAACGATTCCTACGTCGACACCCCGTGTGCCGTATCCCGTAGGGCCCGACCCGAAGTCGACAGCGCCGTCTTCGTTCCTCAATCCGATTCGGCAGGTGCCGTTATTCTTGTTGTCGATCTCAGCATAGTCAGCGTAGAGGAACGTCCGCTTCGACAGGTTGTGTTGATAGCCGACGCCGAACTGATCGCACTTGTCGTTGATGTTGTGCCGATCGCGCCTCACCCACGAGGCCTTGACGAGGCCATTGGTCGAGACTGGAATGGTCGCACCCAGCAAGTAGCCACGAAGGTCGTCCAGTGGCCCGACAGCGACCTTGCTGCTCTCCACCCGATCCAGCATTCCGAATACCTTTGCCACCCCGAAGTCGTAACTCGCTGCGAGAACATTGACTTCCAAGCGAGCCGCCTTCGACTTCGCGTTCCAGAGCTCTTCGTGGTCGTAGGTGATGGTCAGCTGACCGTACGTGAATGAAGGGATGAGCGCATAGATTCGGGTGTCGCCCTTGTTGCCGGCATTCTCGTCACCGATGGCCTGATTCGTGTAGGCCGCAAGCAGGGAGAAGCCATTCCAGCTGGGCGTTATGTAGGCCACCGCGTTGTTTGCACGCGAGATGCCGAGGGCGTTCGTTCCGTAGTTGGCCACCCCGGCGCCCTGGAATGGATCGAAGTTCTTTGTCACGGTGGCCCTCGCGCCATTCACTCGGCCAATCAGCGCCGTTCCCCATCCCCCGGTTAGCCCCACATAGGCGTGGCGCGCCTGCAAGCCCTTACCGGTCACGATATCGGAGTCGCCCCTTCCTGTGTCGGAGTCGAATCCCCATTCGAGCTCATAGATTGCGGCCAGACCTCCACCCAAATCCTCAACCCCCTTGAGGCCGAAACGACTGCCACCGGCACCCATTCCATTGCCCATCTCCCACTTCTTACCCGGGCTGGGAACTTTGCCGTCACCACCGCTGCGCACGACAACCCCTGCATCCAGCGTTCCGTACAAAGTCACGCTGCTTTGTGCGAACGCAGGAACGGCCAGTGAGGCGGCCAAGGTTGCCGAAAGAATTTGCTTCATCTGTGTCTCCTCTTGATGGGTCGAAGCCGGTCCGCAGGGCGCGGAGGGCTGCTGCTGGCGAAGTGACGGAAGCCGTCAGTTTTCGCCGCAAGAGGATCGTGAGTGCGGAGGACACTGGACCTGTAGCCCGAGAGCGCAAGGTCGTTAGTCCAAATCTGCAAGCGTTGCGCATGCACGACTTGAGTTGCGCGACCCGGACCGAACAACCAAGCCAAGAAGGCGACTCAATCACAACGCCGCACACCCCAGCGAATGTCTTGAACCGCCCGGGTGTCCGAGATAAAACCGTTCGATCGTTCGAAAACCCGGATTCAGCGATGCGATTCCGGGGGACTCGACGACGTGGTTTTTTCATTCCAAATCAAGGGCTTGGCGCGTATCTACTCAACATCTCTCGATTGGCACTCTTGTTGCAATGTCCTTCCATTTACGCCGTCCGAAAACGCTTGCGAGTTCTTTTTGCAAGACATCCTCACCGACCAACACGGCAAGTGCTCAAGCGGCAACCGACGGGCACGGAGCTCTCCAGGCGAACGTCAGCAAGCAACGCTCGAGTTCTGGAAAAACCTGAGACCGTATCTACAGGTCTGCGGCAAGCTTGTCCCCGCACCTAGAGATCAGCGCACGCGGTCGCGAGGGCGCCGACACAGCTGACATCACCGGCATGGCTGACCCGACGTGCAGCCAAGTTCGACTCTGAATCAGGATGACATGAATGTCGATTGAAAAAGTCCGCCAGATCTTTTCGAATCCGGCAAGCGACACCAGCATCATGTCGGCTTGGGAAAACTATCTGAGCGGCGAGCCGTGCCAGTCGGATGCGTTGCGCCGCTTGATCGACGACTCATGGCGGCGCTGCCACACGGCGCAAGTGGATCCTGGCCGCGAAAGCGCCCCCCCCCCTTGTCCGAGGATTGCCTGCATTCCCTGCTGGATCATCACGTCGAGCTGCTGTCTGCCGGGGCCCCTGTGATGGCGCATGCCCGACAGTTCCTCGACCAGACCGGAACGGTCATGGTGCTGACGACCAACGAGGGCATCGTGTTAAATCTCGAAGGCGATCCCTCGACCTTCGGCGATGCTGAGCGAATTCGCCTGTCGCCTGGCAGCAGCTGGAGCGAAGCCGCCTGCGGAACCAACGCGATCGGCACCGCCCTGGCCATCGGTCAGCCCGTGCAAATTCATTCGGCCGAACACTACTGCGCCGGCATCAAACGCTGGACCTGTTCAGCCACGGTGGTAAGAGACCCATTCGACAACCGCATCCTGGGCGTCGTCGATGTTTCCGGCCTCAACTCGACGTACAACCGGCACAGCCTGGCTCTGGTCGTCACGACGGCCAGTCGAATCGAAAGCAGGCTGGCGCGGCGCGAACTGGAGCTGCGATACCACTTGCTGGAGCGATGCATGGGCCGACTGACCAATGCAAGGTCCGACGGTGTCATCATCTTGGATCGCCACGGAATTCCCATCAAGGCATCCGATACGGCCGAAACCGCATTGAGCGCACTGAACGAAAACAGGTCTGGCGCGCGCACCGTGGATCTGTCCAACCTGAAGATCGTCTCGTCGATCCGAAATTCGCCCCCGGTCGATTTGCCTGAGTGGATCAGCCGGGACTGGCTGGAACCGGTCTTCGAGAAGGACCAGTGGCTGGGCTCGCTGCTCACGATTCCCCACCGCGGGTCGCCCCCATCGCAGCGACGTGCAGACCATGCGGGATCGAAGCACTCGTTTCTCAAGAATGCAGCCTTCGAAAGAGTCATTGGCAGAGCCCCCAACCTTCTCGAGACGATCGGGTCGGCTCAGCGTCTGGCGCGGTCAAGCGTCCCGATCCTCTTGCTGGGTGAGACAGGCGTCGACAAGGACATCTTTGCGCGTGCCATTCACGAAAGTAGCGCTTCCAAGGAGGCACCTTTTGTTGCGTTGAACTGCGGGGGACTGTCTCGCGAACTGCTAACCAGCGAGCTGTTCGGCTATTCGGAAGGGTCATTCACCGGCGCAAGACGCGGCGGCATGATTGGGAAGCTGGAAGCTGCGGATGGCGGAACCCTCTTTCTCGACGAAGTCGGCGAAATGCCTCTTGATCTGCAACCCCACTTTCTGCGGGTACTGGAGGAGGGAGAAATCTACCGACTCGGCGAGGTCAAGCCACGCAAGATCAAGTTTCGCCTGATCGCAGCCACCAATCGCAGCTTGCGCACAGAGGTTGCCGAAGGGCGCTTCCGTATGGATCTCTTCTACCGCATCGCCGTTGCATCCATCAACATCCCACCGCTGCGCAACAGGCCCGGGGACATCGAAGTCATCGCCGAATTTCTGCTTGACAAGCTGGCACAGCAGCACAATGTTCCCAGACCGAGTCTCGATCCCAAGGCGCTGGAGTGCCTCTACCAGTACGCATGGCCGGGCAACGTCCGCGAACTGCGCAATGTGCTTGAGCAATCCATGCTTATGTCGCCAGAGAACATCCTGCGAAGAAGCGCATTGCCGGAAGAGATCCGACTTGGACAGCCCTTGACGGTGCAGCAGGGACGCGCAAGCGCGTTACCCAAGAACGATCTGGCCCCCCTCAAGCAGGTAGAAAGGGACACGCTGCTCGCGATGATCCGACAGCAGAGCGGGAACATGACAGCGGTAGCACGCGAATTGGGAATCGGCAAGAGCACTCTCTATGAGAAGCTTAAAAAGCTCAGCATCCCGTTGACCGGTGGACGTTGCGTGGACACAGACGGCGAGGCAAATGTCCGTGACCTACAGAATCGACCTTACCAAGCGAAGTGATCGCAAGCGAAGCCGGATGAAGGACCTTCGACCGCCTTGACCTCGGGGCTTCATCGAGCGTCATTCGGTCTATACCAGCACTGTTCGGACGATCAGTTGTTCGACACGCATGCAATCATTCGCTGTGCCGAGACACGGCATTCAGAGATCCATACGATGCCGATGCCACGATTGCTGAGACGCCTGAGCTCATATGCCATTCTGGCGTCGGCCACCTGCCTGCCCCAGGCAGCCGCTGCCTGGGATCTGTCCGGAACGCGCACGATGACGCTGCATGCCCGCAACGGCGACGCGGTGAAGATCGGCACGGTGCAGTTCACGCCGCAGGCCGACGGCCGCACCGCCTTCGTCGTGACAACGGCCACCGAGAACTTCAAGGACTTCTTTCTGTCGATGAAGGAGTTCAAGTGCGTGGAGGGGTCCGGAGAGATCCTCTGCCATGTGCCCTACCCCTACCCGCAACCGGGCACGGTGACCGCGTCCGACTTCGCCTGGCTGGAGCACTCGCTGATGTTCATGTACAAGACTCCGGCCGAATTCGGTGCCCGGCTCTGGAACGGCATCTATTTCCGGTTGCGGCTCACCGAGCAGGGCCTGGAAGGGCAGCCGCAAGCCATCGACCTGAACCAGATCAGCGCGCCGCCGGACAAGACCGACGTGCCACCCTACAGGCCGGCCCTGCGCGATGACATACCCGCTGGTCAGCGCTGGTTCAACCGCCTGACGATCGAGTGATCTTCCAGGAATGAGCAGGGACGCGCGGCCGCCTTAACGACCGGCGCTGCGCAAGCGCGGCCTGCAGGTCAGGCCCGGGCGACAGCCCGCAGCCCCGAAGCGTCTGCACAGGCCCGCAGCAGGTCGATCAGCACATCGGCATTCAGCGGCTTGGCCAGGAACTGCACGTCGTCCGGCAGTTCCCCGAGCTCGGCGAACTGCTCCGGCGATCGGCCCGACACCGCGATCACGACCTTCGGCCGCACCGCGCATCGGGTCGCCACATGGCGCAGCATTTCAAAGCCATTCATGTGCGGCATCATGATGTCGGTGATCAGGACATCGGGCGTTCTCTGACCGACGGCGATCAGGCACTCGAAGCCGCTGCCGACCGCGGTGATCGCGGCTGCGGGCAAGGCCTCTTCAACCAGGCCGACAAGAAGCTCCCTGTCCACCGGGTTGTCATCGACGATCAGCACGAACGGCGCGATGGAAGCGTCCTGGCTCAAGGCTCCAGCAAGGTCCTGGGGCTCGCGTCGCTGGATGAACAGGTCGACGCTGGCAGCATCGATGCGACGATGCCCCCCCACGGTCTTCCATGCCTTCAGGTGGCCCTGATCGACCCAGCGCTGCACCGTCGGAATGGAAACACCCAGTCTGCGCGCCACGGTCGCTGTGGAATGTGATGCAGCAGACGCTTCAGATTCTGTTTGAGGGAGCGATGACATCAGACCACCGGAACTGAAAAGAGGAGGACAAGCAAAAAACCCTTCGGTCCGCGAGTATGCGCCAGCCGGCCACAGGAGCAGCAAACCCGTCCTGCAATACTCGCGCCTAATTAGACACTTTTGCGGAATGATCCGGCTCGCCATCAGGGCAGCGTCCGACTCCTGCAACGGATGTCTTCCTACCTCCGGTCTCGGTCCGACGCCACAGACTTTGCCATGAGCACTGAACTTAGATCCCGTGCCGGACTGACGCCGCACCCCAAGCCCACCCCGGCATCACCGGAAGCGTCGGCTTCCACGCTGGCGCCTGCGCTGTCAGGCGAATGCATCACCTTCGATGGCCTGACCTGCTACGTTGCAGGTCACGGTCCGCCGCTGCTGCTGGTACACAGCGTGAATGCGGCAGCCTCCGCGGCCGAGATGCGGCCCCTGTTCGACCGCTACCGATACACCCGCACCGTGTTCGCGATCGACCTGCCGGGCTTCGGCCTCAGCGACCGCAGCGATCGTGACTACACGCCGCGTCTGATGACCGATGCGCTGCATTCGACCGTGGCCGAGATCCGTCGCCGCTGCGGCCCGCTGCCGATCGCCGGTGTGGCCGTCTCGCTGGGCACCGAGTTCCTGGCTCGAGCGGCCGTGGAGCGGCCCGACCAATGGGACCGCCTGGCACTCGTCAGCCCGACCGGCCTGAACGGTCACCAGGCCAGGCGTGGTCCGGAGGGCAGCACGCGCGGAATTGCCGGCATGCACGCCTTGCTCAGTGTGCCGTTGTGGTCCGAATCCCTCTTTCGCCTGCTGACCCGACCGGCGGTGGTGCGCTATTTCCTGGAGCGGACCTGGGGAGGCCGGGTCATCGACGAGAAACTGTGGGCCTACGACGTTCAGACCGCACGGCAACCTGGCGCGCGCTTCGCCCCCCTGCACTTCCTGTCGGGAAACCTGTTCAGCGCCGACATACACCGCGTGTACGAGGGCATCTCGCAGCCGGTATGGATGAGCCACGGCGTGCGGGGCGACTTCACCGACTACCGCAACCAGAAGATCGTCGAGGCGCGCTCCAACTGGCGAATCGACACGTTCAAGACGGGCGCCCTGCCGTACTTCGAGGTGCCCGACGAGTTCTTCGCGAAACTCGACTTGTTCCTCAGCGGCCCGGCGCCAAGCTGATCGTTCACCCGAACATCGGAAACCCCTCGTAGCGGCCGCGCAGCACCTGCTGGGCATCGGCCCCCAGCCAACCCTCGATCAAGGTGGCATAGACGCGCCTGAAGTCGGTGGTGTGGATCAGGTTGTCGCCCTCGTCGAGCTTGGTCAGGCTGGGCAATGTGCCGTAGTGACCACCGCGAACCGGCTGGCCGATCACATACATGTGATTGGCCGTGCCGTGATCGGTGCCGAGGCTGGTGTTCTCCGGCACGCGCCGGCCGAATTCCGAGAACACCAGCAGCGTCACGTCCTTCGACCGCCCGATGCGCTCGAGATCGCGCATGAACGCGCTGACCGCGTCCGATGCGTAGGTCAGCAGCCGCTGGTGGAGTTCGGCCTGCTGCACATGGGTGTCGAAGGCATTGCGCCGGTAGGCGCAGTAGTAGAGCCGCGTTGGCAGGTCGGCTGCGATCAACGCGGCGATCTTGGGCAGGTCGAGCGGGCTGATGCCGTAGTCGATCGGCGTCTTGTAGCGGGCACAGGCTTCGCGAACGAGTTGCGACGACTCGCGCGCGCTGACGGCCACGTCGCGCATGAAGCGCAGGCTGGCCGAATCCTGCGGCTGGACGACAGGCGCCGCGTCGAGCACCGCGCGCTCCTCGTACAGGCCCTTGCGGACAAATCGCTTGGGATCGTCGAACGACACCGGCAGGTGGTTGCGCGCACGCACCGCGAGCGTCTGGGTCTCGTCGATATTGACGACGAAGTTGGGCGTGAGCTTCGGATCGATCACATCGGCCAGGCGACCGATCCAGCCGTATTCCTCCCCGCTGTTGGGCATCGCGGTGTGCCAGTAGGCTGCGGAAGTGAAGTGCGAGAACGAGGGCTGCGTGTAGCCGCAGCCGTGGACCACGGCCATGCGGCCGTCCTTGTAGAGGCGCTCGAAGCCGGCCATGCCGGGGCTGAATCCGTGGTGGTCGTCGATCACCCGCAACTGCTGACGACGGATCCCGAGCTTGGGCCGGTGCCGGTAGTAGGCGTCGTCGCCGTAGGGAACCAGGGTGTTGAGTCCGTCGTTGCCACCGGACAGCTCGAGCACGACCAGGATGCGCTTGTCATCGCGTGCCGACGTTGCCGCACAGGCCTGCTGCAGGACGCCGGGAACGCCGCCGAGCCAGCCGGTACCGATCAGTCCGGCTTTCAACGCCGAGCGTCGGCTCAGCAACCCATCGACAGGATTTGACTTGTTCATGGCGCGCTCAGCCGAGCTGGTATTCGGGCAACGAAAGGATCAGGTGCAGCGTCTGCCGCAGCGGCTCATCGAGGTAGCTGCGCGCAGCAGCCAGGTCGGGGGTGCCGAGCTCTTGCTGCAGGAACTCGGTCAGGCGCGCGCGGGTGGCCGGGGCAACTGGCGCGGAGACGAAGCGCCGCAGCAGCGCATCGACCGCGTCGCCGGCGGTGCGGCAGCCGTCGCCCAGCACCAGGCGCGTGAGCTCGAGCCGGGCCGGCGCGCGCGGAATCGGCTTGACACGCTCCAGCGCCATCTGCCATCCGCGGTAGCTTGCCAGCCGGGTGTTGAACTCCTCGTCCCGGTCGGCCATCTGGTTCGACATCGAGCTCATGTCGGTGCCTTCCAGCTTCGAGGCGGTGGTGACGTCGAAGCCGAGTGCCAGCTTGTCGCTGAAGTCCCGGATCTTGAAATCTGCCGACGGGTAGCGGTCGGGTGGGATGAAGTTGATGTCCGGAAAGACCAGGTCGTAGGCGAAATTGCTGCGGGCGATGAGCAATCCGGGCGTGATCCAGCTGCGGCCCTGCGCCCATCCAGCCACGGTGGGCGGATAGAACAGCTTCTGGCCGAGCGAATCGGTGACCTCGTTGAAATCCGGCACGCCAGGAACCTGGGTCAGCCCGGCCTGCCGGTAGGTCGCCACCACCAGCTCCACCGGCGAGCGCACGCGACTGGCCACCGTCGCCTGGCTGTAGAAGTCGCGGGACATGAAGATGGTTTCCAGCAGATCGGCGATGTCGTAGCCGCTGGCCCGCAGGCGCGAGCCGAGCTCGGTGCGCAGCGCGGGCGACACCTCCTGTCGCACGAAGTACATGTAGAGCTTGCCGGCGATGAATTCGCCCGCCGCAGGCTGGGCCAGCAGCGTGTCGATGACGTCGATGCCGTCGAGCGGCCCCTCGCGGCCGAGCAACCTCTTGATGCCGTCGTCATGGCGCGCCGCATCGATGGTGAACGTCAGGTCCTTCGCGTTCCAGCCGGTGAAGGCGCGGGCCGCCTCGCGGATGTCGTGCTCGCTGTAGTGGCCCACGCCCAGCGTGAACATCTCCATGATCTCGCGAGCGAAGTTCTCGTTCGGCGCGCCCTTGACGTTCACGCCGGCATCCAGGAATGACAGCATGGCCGGGTCCTGCGCCACACCGATCATCAGTTCGCGAAAACTGCCGTTGCCCTTCTCGCGAAACAGCATGTTCTGCCGCAGCATCTTGCGGTAGTCGCGTACCTTCTCCTCGCTGGTGGCGAAATGGCCGTGCCAGAACAGCGCCAGCTTCTCCTGCAGCGGACGAGGCGTGACCAGCATGCGCTGCGCCCACCAGTACGACAGCCGATGCGTCTCGAGGCGGCTGGCGCGCAGCCAGTAGAAGAACTTGTTCGTCACCGGTTGCAGCCGGCGGTTGTTGCCGGCGGGCTTGGCGGCGACGCCGATCGCCTGACCATCGCGCTTGGCCGCATCGGTGGTGGCAGGCCGGGATGCCGGGAAGGGTTCCAGACCCGGGTCGTGCAGGTCCGACTCGTCGAACGGCACGAAGTTGTCCGGCACGGACTGCCAGCGCACCAGCCTGCGCACCGCCTCTCGCGGGCCGAGCCGGGTCAGCGCCGCGATCTCGTCGGGTCGCCCGCCAAAGCCGGCGCGCTGCAGCAGGTGGGCCGCCGAAGCCGAGGTCCACTGCGATTCATCGATCGGCCGCAGATCGTTCAGGCCATCGGGCGGCGACATCGCAAACGCCGGCGAGGCGAAAGACAGCATCCAGCACAGGCAGGCGAGCAGCAGCGATCTCATCGGGACGATTCGGTTCATGAATGGCAAGTTGGCAACGCGAACGGGCGAGCCTCGACGGATCCTAGCGGCCGTGGAGGCGAACCGAACTCCAGATTTTCATGAAACCCGGACAGCGCACCAGTGCGCGCAGCCAGATGCGCCCGCAACAGCCAAGCGGACGTCTCCAGCCGCAGGGCGTGAACTGCTGCCGCGTTCCGCCGCCAAAGCCTTGATGCGGTATCAATTTTTCCCGTTCACACCCGATAGACGCTGAAGCCGGTCCTGGTGACTGCCCGAACACCCATCGAATCCATCGACTGGACAGCTGATGATCGCCACCTGGCTGCACAAAGCGCGAACGAACACCCGACCACCGTCGCCACGCATCGTCATTGGGCTGGCCGCCATCGTGGTGCTGCTGATCGTGGAGTCCCTGATCGTCAGCGACGTCAATCGCACCCGGGACCATGCCCTCGAAGTACTGGAATCCACGGCGCGACAGGAAACCGAGGCCAAGTCCCGCGAGCTGTCGCAGGTCCTGGCCGACCTGTACGTCACGACGCGCACGATCGCGATGCTGCCCGCCGTGCGCCGGCCTGCAGCGCAGAACCGCGCATCGGACAAGGACGACGTGATCGATGGGCGTCGCTTCACGACCAGCGACGCACAGACCGTGACGCAGCTCTATCTGCACCTGGCGGACCTGATGTCCGTGTCCGAGATCTACATCGTCTATGACGGCTTCAAGCCGCACCGCGGCGAGGTCCCCTTCCTGATGTTCGACTCCGTGATCGTCGACCGCTTTCGCCACCTCAGCCAGACGGCTCGGGAATCGACACATGGACACCTGCTCGGAGAAGCGCCGGAACAGGTCGAAGAGGAGGAATACGCGCAGATCGTTCACCAGCTGAACCAGTTCAGGCGAGACCACCCGACACTGCCCGCCCAGGCCCCGCATGGCATGCCCAGCCTGGTATCGGAGCCCATCATCACCTGCGACAACTCGCAGTTCCTTTCAACCTCGGGAAGCCAGCAGCGCGATCGCACCGGGATGATGCTTTCGGTGCCGATCTACGACGAGGAAACGGGAGCGTTCAAGGGCCTGGTGACCACCGTGGTTCGGCTCAATGTGCTCGAGGCGCGGCTGCTCGGCTGGCCGAACATTCCGGTGACACCGGAAGAGCGATCGCTGGCAAAGGATGCGGGCCTCGACAAGACACCAGCGGCGGACTACGCATTGACGCACGAGGCGAGCTCCATCGCGGTGACGGATCGGCGCAATGCCGGGCTGCAGGACATCCTGGCGGGCAATGCAAAAGCCGGCCTGACCATCCGGGATCCACTCGAAGGTCCGATGAGCTCCTCGTGGGTCCTGTCGAGACACGTTCCGCAGGCGTCATTCGACGCCATTCACGCCACCGCAAGGCACGACCTGATCGTGGGCTCGCTGATCGCGATCGGCACGGTGACCACGCTCGCCGTCATTGCGCTGATCTTCATCTCGCAGCGTCGCAATGCCGCACTCCTCAAGGAGCAGGCCGACTACGACGCCCTGACCGGCCTGCCCAACCGCCGCCAGCTCGACCGGACGCTCGACGCCGGACTGCGGTCGGCAACCATGGCCCGATCGCCACTGATGGTGGTGATGGTGGACCTCGACAACTTCAAGACGGTCAACGACGTGCACGGCCACCACGTCGGCGACCTGCTGCTCATCGAGGTCGCCCGCCGCTTCCAGAAGCAGCTGAGATCCACAGACGTCATCCTGGGTACAGGCGATCCCGGGCGCGGCGGCATGGCGCCTTCCTTCGGTCGGCTGGGTGGCGATGAATTCCTGATCGTGCTGCCCGGCGTGTCGGGCGAGGCGGCCGCCCACTCGATCGCCGAGCGACTGCTCTCCTCGCTGGCTGTTCCGATGCTGCTGGACGGGCGCACCATCCAGGCCCGGGCCAGCATGGGGGTGGCGGTCTACCCCGACCATGGAGAGACCGTCGCGCAGTTGATGCGGTGCGCGGATCAGGCGATGTACCAGGCCAAGCGAGTCGACGACAGCGCGGTCATCCTCTTCCAGCGTGAGGTCGATCCACAAGCCATGCGCAGGATCAGGCTGACCAGGGACCTGCGGGAAGCGCTGTTGCAGGAGCAGTTCGAATTGCACTACCAGCCCGTGGTCAACCTGACCCAGGAACGCGTCGACAGCGTCGAAGCGCTGCTGCGCTGGCGACACCCGGAATTCGGCCTGGTCTCGCCTGCGGAATTCGTTCCGCTGCTCGAGAACAGCGGGGTGATCGTGCCGGTGGGCCTGTGGGCATTGCGCAAGGCGTGCAAGCAGTTGATGGCGTGGCGCTCGAGCGGCTCGACGATCGAGTCTGTGGCGGTCAACGTCTCGTTTGTCCAGTTGTCCCATTCCAATTTCAGCAACGATGCGATGGCCGTCATCGCAGGCACAGGCATCGATCCTTCCCGCGTCACGGTCGAGGTCACCGAGTCGGTGCTGATGGAGAACCCTGAACGCAGCATCACGCAGCTGTGCGAGCTCCGCGATGCAGGCGTGCGCATCTCGATCGACGACTTCGGCACCGGCTATTCATCGCTGAGCTACCTGCAGAGATTGCCTGTGCACTCGATGAAGATCGATCGATCGCTGCTGGTCGATGCGGTGAGCCCGGCAGGGCGAACGATCCTGTCGACGATGGTGCGCCTGTCGATCGAACTGGGACTGGACTGCGTTGTCGAGGGCGTCGAGACCCTGGAGCAGTACCAGATGCTGCGCGAGATCGGCTGCCGTCGCCTGCAGGGCTACCTGTTCTCACGACCGCTCCCGGCGGACGAAGCCGAGGCCGCCGCAAGGCGCATCAACCAGCAGCAGTTCAATCTCGCCGGAGCAGACGATTGCGCGGGGGCTGATGTCGCACACCACCGACACGGCACGCCCCCTGCCACGGTCTGGGTCAACTAGCGGTGAGCAGGCAACAGGCCGTGCTGCCGGCGATCGCCGCCGGGCCACGCCGCCGACCGATATGCCGCCGACTCGCAGGGTTACTCGTCAGCCTCGCAGGGTGGAACACCAACTAAAATGGTCGGGAAATGAGCTCGAAATTCGTTGCGTTGCTTCTCGCACTGGTCGTTTGCTGGTCCGGTTTCCTGGGCCTGGAGCAGCCCCGTACCCTCGCGCTGGTGAACGCCGAACAACAAGTCGACTCGCCATGGGCAGCCGATCCGTCGAAGCGGATGGCGGGTGCATCGACGAATACGCAACACCCCGATGAATTGCCCGCGCCGAGCCACGCCGAGGCCGCCGCAGATCCTCACGCCATCCTGACCGGCTGCGTGCAGGTGACCACACCGCTGCTGGCCATGGCCAGACCGAACTCCTATGCCGCACCCACGCGGCTGTCGCCGGATCTGGACGGACCGCAACGTCCACCCCGCACACGCGCCCTCCTCGCGTGAACCCGGCCGCGGCGCGTCCGCGGCCTCCCTGAATCGTTCGACCCCCTCGCGTGCCCGCTCGGCACGGTGCAGCGGTGGCACCAGCACAAGCCATGGAATTTCTCTCCGACCCGAACCTGTGGATCGCCTTCGCGATGCTCACCGCCCTGGAAATCGTCCTGGGCGTGGACAACATCATCTTCATCTCGATCCTGGTGGGGCGGTTGCCCGTGCACCTGCGCGACCAGGCGCGTCGTCTCGGGCTGGGCTTCGCGATGATCTCGCGGCTGCTGCTGCTGTTCTCGCTGAGCTGGGTGATGGGCCTGACCACCGATCTGTTCAACCTGTTCGGTCAGGGCATCAGCGGCCGCGACCTGGTGCTGCTGTTCGGTGGCTTGTTCCTGCTCTGGAAGGCCTCGCATGAGATCTTCGTCGAAGTCGAGGCGAGCGAGCAGCAGGGCCCGCCGGCCACCGACTCGGAGCAGTTGCACGCCGCCGGCCGCCGGCTGTTCTGGGGCGTCATTGGGCAGATCGCGATCATCGACATCGTGTTCTCGCTCGACTCGGTCATCACCGCCGTCGGCATGGTCGACCAGATCAGCGTCATGGTGGCGGCCGTGGTGACCTCGGTCGCCGTGATGATGGTGGCTGCCAAGCCGATCGGCGAGTTCGTCGACCGCCATCCGTCGATCAAGGTGCTGGCGCTGGCCTTCCTGGTGATGGTCGGCACGGCGCTCACCGCCGAAGCCTTCGATGCGGCGATTCCGAAGGGCTACATCTACGCCGCGATGGCGTTCTCGCTGGCTGTGGAGGCACTCAACATCCGCGCCCGCGGCAAGCGCCAGGCCCGGACCCTGCAGGCCGACCCGGCCTCTCAGACAACCTCACTTGCTTCTACCTCTTCACTCAAGGAAACACCATGAACACTCAGTACTCTTCCCCTGTCTCGGGTTACGGCGGCAGTTCCGCGACCGTTGAACAACGCAACAGGGTTCTGCGCAACACCTACTGGCTGCTGGCTCTGTCGATGGTGCCCACCGTGCTGGGCGCCTGGATCGGCATCTCCACCGGCCTGTCACGCGCCATGTCCCCGGGCATCGGCCTGATCGTGTTCATGGTCGGTGCCTTCGGCTTCATGTTCGCGATCGAAAAGACCAAGAATTCGGCCGCGGGCGTCCCGATGCTGCTGGCCTTCACGTTCTTCATGGGGGTGATGCTGTCGCGGCTGGTCGGGTCGGTGCTCGGCCTGGCCAACGGCGCGAGCCTGATCATGACCGCCTTCGCCGGCACCGGGGCCATCTTCCTGGGCATGGCCACGCTGTCCTCGGTGATCAAGCGCGATCTCACCTCGATGGGCAAGTTCCTGTTCATCGGCGCGATCATGCTGCTGGTGGCCGGCATCGCGAACATCTTCCTGCAGTCGAGCGCGCTGATGATCACGCTGGCCGTGCTGGCCATCGGCATCTTCTCGGCGTTCATCCTGTACGACCTGAAGCGCGTGCAGGACGGTCACGAGACCAACTACATCACCGCCACCCTGGGCGTGTACCTCAGCCTGTACAACGTGTTCCAGTCGCTGCTCGCGCTGCTGGGAATCTTCGGTTCGCGCGAGGAATGAAGTCGATGCCGGTCAGGGCAGTTGACCGCCCTGACCGGAATGACTTGTGGGGGGCAGGTGCGGGAGCCGCTTCGACCGGGCCCCGCGCCTGAATCAGCGCTTGATGCGGCTGATCTTCGTTCCCTCGATGCTCAGGCTCGCCATCAGGCCCTGCTGGTCGGAGATGAATGCATAGGCATCGTCCTTCAGCGTGGAGGTCGATAGATTCTTCGCCACGCCTTCGTTGACGATCACGAGACTCGGTCCGACGCCGAGCTCCCAGCCCTTGGATTTTTCGAGGTACCTGACGGCCTTGTCGCTCATCAGGAACACGAAATAGGCATAGGACTCGGCTCCAGCCTGCAGGCCCCAGGATGCCGAGACGGAGTTGTAGTAATCGGTGACGTGCGAGCCCTTCATCAGCACGCCCTCTCCGTAGCTTCCGCCGAAGACCAGGCCGGCCTTCAGGACCTTGGGAAACACCAGGATCGCCTTGGCCTTCTTGGAAACCACTTCGGCGACCGGACGTGACTTGTACAGGGTCAGCAGGGCCTGCGCTGCGTCCTTGTCGAGGTCTTCGGCGCTCGCCGCGCTCGCGTTGACGCCCAGCGTGCCCAGCAGCAAGGCTGATGCGGTCGTGAATGCGGTCTTGTGGAAATTTCTGCGTGCGTTGTTCATGTGCTCATCCTTGAAGTGACGTGGTGACTGCGGGTTCGAGTCGCTCGGACCTTGTATCGCCCGCGCCATGCGGGTGTCTGTACGCAAGCGCACGCACGCTTGACCGACACCGCCGCGGCCAGCACCCGCCGGAAGAGTCAAGGGTCCCAGGGGTTCTCGCCCCGCTCGGCCTTTGCCACCATATCCTGCTGGAACTCCGCCGAGCCGTAGCACAGCAGGCGCTCGGGGTACTTGAGCAAGTGCGGCTCCCCCGTCGCCTGCGTGTAGGACCGCATGCTCGCCTTCAATTCCTCGCCGATGTCGCCCCCGGCCGGAACAAGCGCCCACGCCCGACGCTGCCGCCAGACAAGCTGAACAAATATGACGCCGAGCTTGTCGGGGCGATAGCTTTCGGGCA
>JAGNWJ010000008.1:0-51541 GCA_017986065.1 Rhizobacter sp.
GTCATCGACGATCCCTATCGCTTTCCTCCGCTGCTCGGTGATGTGGATGCGTGGCTGTTTGGCGAGGGCTCGCACCTGCGACCCTACGAAGTGCTCGGTGCCACACGACACGTTCTGGACGGCATCGAGGGCACCGGTTTCGCCGTGTGGGCGCCGAACGCTTCACGGGTCAGCGTGGTCGGCGACTTCAACATGTGGGATGGACGCCGTCACCCGATGCGCCTGCGGCGCGAGTGTGGCGTGTGGGAGATCTTCCTGCCCGGCCTCGCGGCGGGGACGCGCTACAAGTACGAGATCCGCACACGCAACGGCGTGCTGCTGCCGCTGAAGGCCGATCCCTACGCCCTGCAATCCGAGTTGCGTCCAGCGACCGCCAGCGTCGTGGCCCGGTTGCCTGCGGTGGTGCCGCCCTCCCCTGCACGCCAGTTGGCGAATGCGCTCGACGCGCCGATCAGCATCTACGAGGTGCACCTCGGTTCCTGGCGGCGCGTGGACGAAGGAGGCTTCCAGCGCTGGCTGAGCTGGCAAGAACTCGCCGACACGCTGGTGCCGTACGCACGTGACATGGGCTACACGCACCTCGAACTGATGCCCATTGCAGAGCATCCGTTCGACGGCTCTTGGGGCTACCAGCCGATCGGCCTGTACTCGCCGACCGCGCGCTTCGGCGATCCGCAAGGCTTCCGGCGCTTCGTCGAGCGCTGCCATGCCGAAGGTCTCGGTCTGCTGCTCGACTGGGTGCCTGCGCACTTTCCGACCGATGCGCACGGACTGCGCGAATTCGACGGCACGCACCTGTACGAGTACGCCGATCCGCGCGAGGGCTTCCACAACGACTGGAACACGCTGATCTACAACTTCGGCCGCACCGAGGTCGGCAACTTCCTGGTGGGCAACGCGCTCTACTGGCTGGAGCGCTTCGGCGTCGACGGGCTGCGCGTCGATGCGGTTGCATCGATGCTCTACCGCGACTACAGCCGCAAGCCGGGCGAGTGGATACCCAACGTGCACGGCGGGCGCGAGAACCTGGAGGCCATCGCCTTCCTGAAGCGACTCAACGAGGTGATCGGCGTCGAGCGGCCGCAGGCCATCACGCTGGCCGAGGAGTCGACCTCGTTTCCCGGCGTGTCGCGTCCGACCTATGCAGGCGGCCTCGGCTTCCACTTCAAGTGGAACATGGGATGGATGCACGACACGCTGCTCTACATGGCGCGCGACCCGATCCATCGCAAGCACCACCACGACGAAATGACCTTCGGCATGGTCTACGCGTACACCGAGAACTTCGTGCTGCCGCTGTCGCACGACGAGGTGGTGCACGGCAAGGGATCGCTGATCGGCAAGATGCCCGGCGACCGCTGGCAGAAGTTCGCCAACCTGCGCGCGTACTACGGTTTCATGTACGGGCACCCCGGCAAGAAGCTGCTGTTCATGGGCGGCGAGTTCGCGCAGGAAGGCGAGTGGAACCACGACCGCAGCCTCGACTGGCACCTGCTCGGTGACCGCCATCACGAAGGAGTGCAGCGACTGGTCCGCGACCTGAACCATTTCTACTGCGAGACCCCGGCGCTCCACCAGCGCGACTTCGATCGCGGCGGCTTCGAATGGATCGAGCACAACGATGCCGAGCGCTCGCTGCTCGCCTTCATCCGGCGCGGCCACGACGACACGGCGCTGGTCGTCGTGGTCTGCAACTTCACGCCGACAGTGCACACCAGCTACCGGCTGGGCGTGCCACGTGCCGGCGACTATCACGAGCGGATCAACACCGATTCGAGCCACTACGGCGGCAGCAACACCGGCACCCCGCACGGCGTGGGCCGATCGCAGCCGGTGGCCTGGCAGGGACAGCCCCATTCGGTGCTGCTGACGGTGCCGCCGCTGGCCACCGTGATGCTGGAGTGGCGCGCTTGAAGCCGCGGTACGCCACATCAACCGGGCTGACGGCCGGACGCCCGTGGCCACTGGGAGCGCACGTCGACGAGAGCGGCGTCAACCTCGCCGTTTACTCGGCCCATGCCCAGGCGATCGAGTGGTGCGTGTTCGACCCGAGCGGTACGAAGGAAACCGCGCGCCACCCGCTGGTGCGCAGCGGCGATGTCTGGCACGCCCACCTGGCGGGTGCCGGGGCCGGTCTGGTCTACGGACTGCGCGCGCACGGCCCGTGGAGTCCGCAAGAAGGACACCGGTTCAATCCACACAAGCTGCTGCTCGACCCCCGCGCAAGAGAGGTGGTCGGCGATTTCCAGTGGAGCGACCTGCACTTCGCCTTCGACCGTCAGCATCCATCGCGCATGGACCACCGCGACAACGCCGGTCTGGCGCTGAAGGCGCGCGTCGTCGACGACGCCTTCGACTGGGGCGGTGACCGATCTCCGCAGATCGCGCCAGTCGACACGGTGATCTACGAGGTGCATGCCCGGGGATACAGCCGGCTGAACCCCCGGATCCCGCAACCATTGCGCGGAACCTATGCCGGACTGGCTCACGCGGTGTCGATCGCGCATCTGCAGGCGCTCGGCGCGACGTCGCTGTGCCTGCTGCCGGTGCACCTCCATCTCGATGAGGAGCGCCTGGTCGCGATGGGTCTGCGCAACCACTGGGGCTACAACACACTGGGCTTCTTCTGCGTCGAGCCGCGTTATGCATCGGCCGTCGGCGGGCAGTCGCCGCGCGACGAATTCAAGTCGATGGTGAAGGCGCTGCACGCCGCAGGCTTCGAGGTGCTGCTCGACGTGGTGTTCAACCACACCGCCGAATCCGACGAGTGCGGACCGAACCTGAGCTTCCGGGGTCTCGACAACGCCAGCTACTACCGGCTGCCGCCAGAGTCCCGCGCGCACTACGAGAACCATGCCGGCTGCGGCAACACGCTGGACATCCGGCAACCCGCGGTGCTGCAACTGGTGATGGACAGCCTGCGCCATTGGGTGACCGACATGCACGTCGACGGATTCCGCTTCGATCTGGCGCCGGTGCTGGGCCGTGGCGACCACGGCTTCCACCGCGACGGCGCCTTCTTCGGTGCGGCGGCTCAGGATCCGGTGCTGTCGCGCGTCAAGATGATTGCCGAGCCATGGGACATCGGTCCGGGCGGCTACCAGGTCGGCGCATTTCCGCGCGGGTGGCAGGAATGGAACGATCATTTCCGCGACGCGATGCGCACGTTCTGGCTGCGCACCGACATTCCGTCGAACCACCGGGCCACGTTCGCACGCCGGCTGTGCGCATCGTCGGATCTGTTCCAGCAGCGCCGGCGCTCGCCGCTGGAATCGATCAACTACGTGGTATCGCACGACGGCTTCACGCTGCGCGACCTGGTCAGCTACGCGGAGCGCCACAACCTCGCCAATGGCGAGGGCAACCGCGATGGCCACGGACACAACCTGAGCATCAACGCCGGCGTCGAGGGCCCCTCCGACGATCCCGGCGTCAACGCGCTGCGCGGTCGGCTGCAGCGCGCGCTTCTGGCCACCACGCTGCTGGCCCAGGGCACACCGATGCTGGCCGCAGGCGACGAGATCGGCCACACCCAGCGCGGCAACAACAACCCGTACTGCCAGGACAACGAGATCACGTGGATCGCCTGGGATCAGGCCGATGCGGACCTGTTCGCGTTCACCGCAAGGCTGCTCGAACTGAGGCGCAACGCGTTGCCGTTCGGCGGCGACTGGTACAGCGGTCTGACCGATCCGTTCGGCCTGCACGACCTGACGTGGCTGCGCGCGAGCGGCGATGCGATGGACAGCCAGTCCTGGCACGACGATGCGAGTCGCGTTCTCGGCTGCCTCATCGGTCGCCCTGGTCGCGCCCGGGCGCCGCTGCTGCTGCTGGTCAACGGCGACACGACGCCCTGTGATTTCATGCTGCCGGCCGGCGTCTGGCAGGGACTGCTCGACACCGCACACCCTCGCGGATCATCCCGCTGGCATGGCCAGGGTGAAGCGCCGATCCCGGTGAGCGCCCACAGCCTGATGCTGCTGGCAGCCGCCGGCGCAGGCGTGGCATGACGCGCTGCCAGCGGACGTGAAAAGGGCGCCTCGCGGCGCCCTTTCCTCGACGAAGCCCCGAGATCAGCGAACGACGGCGATCTGCTCGCGTGCGCCGGCCTTGTAGGTGTACAGGGTCAGCGCGCCATTCTTGATGTCGCCCTTGGCATCGAACGAGATCGTGCCGGTCACTCCCTTGTAGCCTTCGGTCTTGGCCAGCACCGGCAGGTACTTGGCCGGATCGGCGGATCCGGCCTTCACCATGGCGGCTGCCATCAGGTTGACCGAGTCGTAGACGTACGGCGCATAGAGCTGGACATCGACGCCGAACTTCTTCTTGAAGGCGACGCGGAAGTCGTCCATGCCCTTCTTCTGCTCTCCTTCGACGCCGCCGGCCTCGGCGCAGACCACCTGGCCGTCGCCCATGGCACCGGCCGACAACTTCGGCAGCTCCGCGGTGCACAGTCCATCACCGCCCATGAACTTGGCGTCGATGCCGAGCTGCTTCATCTGGCGAATCATCGGCCCACCCACCGCATCCATCCCGCCGTAGAACACGACGTCGGGCTTGCTGGCCTTGATGGAGGTCAGGATCGAGCTGAAATCGGTGGCCTTGTCGGTGGTGAACTGGCGCGCGACGACCTTGCCGCCCGAACCGTCGACGCCCTTGACGAACTCCTCTGCGACACCCTGGCCGTAGGCGGTGCGGTCATCGATGACGGCGATCGACTTGCCTTTCAGCGTGCCGAACGCGTACTTTCCCAGCGTGCCGCCCAGATGCACATCGTCGGCCACGACACGGAAGGCGGTCTTGTAGCCCTGGCGGGTGTACTTGGGGTTGGTCGCCGAAGGCGAGATCTGCGGGATGCCGGCGTCGTTGTAGATCTTGGAGGCCGGGATCGTGGTACCCGAATTCAGGTGACCGACGACGCCGTTGACCTTGGAGTCCACCAGCTTCTGCGCGACAGCCGTGGCCTGCTTGGGATCGGCCGCATCGTCTTCGGCAAGCAACTCGAACCGGGCCTTCTTGCCGCCGATCGACAGACCCCTTGCATTCAGTTCGTCGATCGCCATCCTCGCGGCCATCTCGTTGTCCTTGCCCAGGTGGGCGATGCCGCCGCTGGTCGGTGCCACATGACCGATCCTGACCACCAGATCCTGCGCTGACACCGATCCGGCACACGCCGCAGCGACAGCGAACAAGCCCACGTTCAGTTTGAATTGCATATCAAGACTCCGATTGAATGACAAGAAAGGGTGGCGAAGGACGCAATGCACGGCGAAGCAGGATCGCCGCAGCCCGCGAGGCCTGCGACGACTCAATCCGGGTCGGCCCGGTCAGGCGCATGGCGGTGCTGCTCGAGTTCGTGCGACACCGCCTTGGCTACCACGTCACGCAATGTCGGGGCCAGCTCGTCGCGGGCTTCCCGCACCAGCGTGTGCATCAGCCGATCGAGCATCGGTGCCAGAGCCGCTCGCAACTGATCCTCGAGCGCCAGATCGACGCGATGCTGGAGTTCGCCGACGATGCGCCGCGTCAGCGCGGCCTCATCGATCGCCTCGGTCAGCGCCGGCGTGGTCGGAACACTGACTTCGGCTTCGGCTTCGGCTTCGGCTTCGGCTTCGGCTTCGGCTTCGGCCTCCAGCTCAATCGACGCGACGACCGGCTCGACATCGGCTTCGCCCGTGGAGGGCGCTATTTCTTGCGGCTGAACGGTCTCCGACAGCACCGGCAGCTGCTCCGCGTCCGGGGACCCGGGCACGGCGGAGCCCTCGAGCAGCGACGGCGGCCATTCGACGACCTCGGTCAGCGTCGGCACGCGCATCGGCGGCAAGGTGGTCACGCTCATGCCGTGGCCTCGTGCTTGGCAGGCGAGTACCCGCGGGCCTGGTACTCACGCCAGCGCCTGCGCCCCGCGTCCCGCTCATCGTCGTCGGCCGACACGATCTCGATCAGGCGCTCATAGGACTCGAAGCCCGCGACCACATCCGCGCCCAGATTGACGAGCACGGATCGGTCAGCGCCCAGGTCGGCCTGCCGGACCAGCCACACCGGGGCCCGACGCTGTGCAGAAGTGAGCGACGCAGCGTCGAGCACCACCGCGTGCGGCAGGAACTCTTCGGCCTCGAAAACCCACAGCGCCCGATCCAGCTCGGCCAGCCTGGCGGGCGTCCCGGTCACAGCGACACGGGCACCCATTCGAGCCGCCTTGCGAAGCAGACGGCAGGCGTATTGCAGCGGGTCCCGCACATTGACGTGAAACTGCACCGCGGTCATCGAGTCGGGCGGTGTAGCGGCAATCACTTGACCTGTGACAGCACGAAGTGGGTCAGCAATCCGACCGGGCGTCCGGTGCCACCCTTGGCCGCCCCCGATTTCCAGGCCGTACCGGCGATATCGAGGTGGGCCCAGCGGTACTTGGCGGTGAAACGCTTCAGGAACATCGCCGCCGTGATGGCGCCACCAGCGCGCGGGCCGACGTTGCCCATGTCGGCGAAATTGCTCTTCAGGCCTTCGTCGTATTCATCGTCCAGCGGCATGCGCCAGCATGGATCGATCGCGGCATCGCCGGCATTGAGCAGTTCGGTGGCCAGCGCGTCGTCGGCGGTGAACAGCCCCGAGCGGTGATGCCCCAGGGCGATCACGCAGGCACCGGTCAGCGTCGCGATGTCGACGACCACCGCCGGCTTGAAACGCTCGGCATACGTCAGCGCATCGCACAGGATGAGGCGTCCTTCAGCATCGGTGTTCAGGATCTCGATGGTCTGCCCCGACAGGCTCGTGACGACGTCGCCCGGCTTGACGGCGTGTCCGCTGGGCATGTTGTCGCACGACGGAATGATGCCGATCACGTTGAGCTTCGGCTTGATCTCGGCCACCGCGCGCAAGGTGCCCAGCACGCTCGCCGCACCGCCCATGTCGTACTTCATCTCGTCCATCTCGGCCGACGGCTTGATCGAGATGCCGCCGGTGTCGAATGTGATGCCCTTGCCGACCAGCACCACCGGCGCCTGCGATTTCGCAGCACCTTCATAGCGTGCGACGATGAAACGCAAGGGCTCGCTGGAGCCCTGAGCCACGGCCAGGAATGCCCCCATGCCGAGCTTCTCGACCGCCTTGCGATCAAGCACCTCGACCTTCAGCCCGTGCTCCTTGCCAAGACGCCTGGCCTGCTCTCCGAGGAAGGTCGGCGTGCAGACGTTTCCGGGCCGGTTCGCACATTCACGCGCCAGCGTCACACCGGCTGCGATGGCTGAGCCGCGCTGCAGGCCGGCGGCGACATCGCGCGCCTGCGCCTTGGCACAGACCAGCGTGAAACGCGCCATGGCAGGAGCCTTGGGTGCGCTCGGCTTGGTGTGACGGTAGACGTAGTTCGCCTCGCTCGCGCAGGCCGCCAGGGCCTCGCCATGCAGGGCAGTCAGTGGCAACGAATCGGCCACCGCGACCACGATGTGCTTGGCACCCGTACCCTTCAGCTGACCCAGGCCGGCCGCGACTGCCGCCTTGAACGACTTGACGCTCGCGGCTGCCGCACCGACGACCATCAGGCGAGCCGCCTTGAAGCCGACAGGCCGATGCACGTAGAGGGTTCGGCCTGCCTTGAACTGGAAGTCACCGGCCTGAACGGCCTCGTCGATGAGCGCGGCCAGAGCCGGTTCGACGCAGACATCGAGCGCGTTTCCATGGACGACCAGCAACAGCGCGTCGGCAGCAATAGTCGACAGGGTAGCGGGGGCAGCAACGAGGTGTCTGAAGTCCATAATGCCGACTGTTCAATTGGGCTGACGATGTTATTCGATTCGACCTTGCGTCGTGACCTGGCTCGCAGCTTCGGCGCCACCTTGGTGGTCATCCTGACCATCGTTCTGACGATGATGTTGATCCGCACGCTCGGGATGGCCGCCGGCGGCAAGGTGTCACCCCAGGATGTGGTGCTTCTGCTCGGTTACACCGCACTCGCCCACCTGCCGACGATGCTCGCGCTGTCGATGTTCGTCGCGGTGGTCGGCACGCTCGGGCGGATGTATCGCGACAGCGAAATGACAATCTGGTTTGCCAGCGGTGTGAGCCTGTCCCGCTTCGTGCGTCCGGTGTTTCGGACCACCTGGCCGGTGCTGCTGGTGGTCCTGTTGCTGGCCTTGTTCGTCTGGCCGTGGGTCAACGAGCGCAGCTCCGCATTGCGCGATCAGTTCGACCGCCGTTCGGACCTGTCGCGCGTGGCACCAGGGCAGTTCCAGTCGTCGAGCGACGGCAACCGGGTCTTCTTCATCGAGCGCGACTTGCAGGACAGCTCGAATGCTCGCAACGTCTTCATCTACGGTCGACTCAAGGGCGTCGAGTCGGTCACGACGGCGCGCACAGGCCGCGTCGATGTCGAAGACCAGAATCGCTACCTGGAGCTGGGCAACGGTCAGCGCAACGAGGTGGATCTCAAGAGTTCGGAGAAGACACTCGCGCAATTCCAGAGCTACAAGGTCGTGGTCGGCGACCGGCTCGTGAGCAGCGCGGACAACCTGCCACCGAAGGCCCGCCCGACGAGGGAACTGTGGCGCAAGGCGACCCCTGCGTACCTCGGGGAGCTGACGTGGCGCCTGGGTCTCAGCCTGGCGGCGGCAAACATGGTCCTGCTCGCCATCGGCCTGGCGGCCATCAATCCACGCCGTGCCAGCAACTGGAACCTGCTGTTTGCGCTGCTGACCTTTGTCGTCTACTACAACGTGATCACGCTGTCGCAGGCCTGGGTGGCCAGCGGCAAGCTGGACATGGGCACGGCGCTGATCGCAGCGCATGGCGGCGCACTGATGCTGGCGCTGGGGCTGATGTGGTGGAGAGATACCGCCACCAGCCGCCCGAACTGGATCCACGCGTCCGCCAGCCGGCGACTGGCCACAAGATGAAGACGGTACGGCGCCTGTTCTATGTCGACATCGTCACGGCGGTGGCCTTCGTCTCGCTGGCTTTCCTGTCGCTGTTCTATTTCATCGACTTCGTGGATGCCTTGTCCGACTCTGCCAAGCGCGGCAGTTCGGTCCTGACGGCCATGGCGACATGCCTGCTCGAAGTCCCCGGGCACTTCTACGAGCTGGCACCGATCGCCGTGCTGATCGGCACGATCTACGCGCTGTCTCGGCTCGCGCAGTCGTCGGAGTTCACGATCCTGCGCACGGGGGGCCTGGGCCCGGGCCGGGCACTGCGGCTGCTCGCCACCCTCGGACTCTCGTTCGGCGCACTGACCTTCTTCGTCGGGGACTACCTGACGCCGCTGGCGGAAAGCAGAGCCGTGCAACTGAAGGCGCTGACACGTGGAGGCATTGCACTCGGCAGATCGGGGACCTGGCTGAAGGATCGCCAGACCACGCCCGAAGGCGAGCGCTCGTACTCGATCAACGTGGCACGCACCGGCACGAAGGGCGAAATGCTGGGCATCAAGATATTCGAGTTCGACGGCGACGCTCGGCTGATCCGGCAAGTCGCGGCCGAGTCGGGCGTGGTCGAGGGGCAATCCACCTGGACGCTGTCGAATGTCACGCTCACACGCTGGATCCCCGCCGTGGCTTCGCAGCCTCCTCAGGTGAGCACCGAGAGGCTGCCGCGCTGGCAATGGAACGGCGGGCTGTCGGCCGACGTCGTCGCGTCGGCGTTGCTGCCGCTGGCCACGATGTCGACACTGGAACTCTGGCGATACATCGGCCACCTCGACACCAACGAGCAGGCAGCACAGGCCTACGAGATCCAGTTCTGGAAGCGGGCCCTCTATCCTTTCGCCTGCCTGGTGATGGTCGGATTGGCGCTGCCGTTCGCCTACCTGCATGCGCGGGCCGGAGGCATCAGCCTCAAGGTGTTCGGCGGCATCATGCTGGGCATCGCTTTCGTGCTGCTCAACAACCTCACAGGTCACCTGGGACTGCTGCGCAACTGGACGCCCTGGATCGTTGCCGCGGCTCCGAGCGCGCTGTTCCTGCTGATGTCCATGGCCGCCTTTGCCTGGCTGGTCCGATACCGATGAAGACCGGACTGCTCCTGTTTGCCCATGGTGCGCGCGACCCCAACTGGTCGCTGCCATTCCGGGCCGTTCTCGAATCGGTGCGCAATCGCGCACCCGATGTCTGCGTCGAACTGTGCTTCCTCGAATTCATGAGCCCGAACCTGATCGATGCCGGACACGCGCTGGCCGCGGCAGGATGCACGCAGATTGCCGTGGTGCCGCTGTTCCTCGGAACCGGTGGGCACGTCCGAAAGGATCTGCCGCTGCAGGTCGAGCAACTGCGTGCAGCGCATCCACAAGCAGTCTGGACCGTGAGGGCGTCGATCGGTGAAGCGCCCGTCGTCATCGACGCCATCGCCCAGGCCGCGCTGGCAGGCGTGTCCGGCAACGTACTCTTCAAACCCGGCCTCGTGGACTCGGCATGAACCTGCATCAATTCCGCTTCGTTCAGGAGGCCGTTCGGCAGAACCTGAACCTGACCGAGACCGCCAAGGCCCTGTTCACCTCGCAGCCCGGTGTGTCGAAGGCCATCCTCGAGCTGGAAGGCGAGCTCGGCGTCGACATCTTCGCCCGCCACGGCAAGCGCCTGCGTCGCGTCACCGAGCCTGGCCAGGAAGTGCTGAAGGCCATCGAGATCATCATGCGCGAGGTCAACAACCTCAAGCGCATCGGCGACGAGTTCTCGAACCAGGACGCAGGCACGTTGTCGATTGCCACCACGCACACGCAGGCGCGCTACGTGCTGCCCGAACCGGTTGCGCGGTTGCGCAAGCGCTTTCCGAAGGTCAACGTCAGCCTGCACCAGGGCAACCCGCAACAGGTGGCCCGCATGGTCATCGAGGAAGTCGCCGAGGTCGGACTGGCCACCGAATCGCTGGACCGCTACGACGAACTCGTCACCCTGCCCTGCTACGAATGGCAGCACGTCATCGTGATGCCCGCCGGGCACCCGCTGGCACAGGTCGAACGACTCACGCTGGAGCAGCTCGCCGTCGAGCCATTGATCTCGTATCACCCGACCTTCACCGGCCGCACCCGCATCGATCAGGCCTTCGAGTCGCGCAGGCTCCGGCCAAACGTCGTGCTCGAGGCGATCGACTCCGATGTGATCAAGACCTACGTCCGGCTCGGGCTCGGCATCGGCATCGTTGCCGAAATGGCAGTGCGCGACGATCCGCCCGGCGGGGATCTGGTGTGGCGCCCGGCCGGCCAGCTCTTCGGCCAGAACGTCGCACGCATCGCCTTCAAGCGTGGTGCCTACCTGCGCAACTTCGTCTACGTGTTCGCCGAGATGATCTCCGAGCGTCTGAGCCGCGCCCTGATCACCCGCAGCATCAACGGCGTGCCATCGACCGAATGAGCCTGGGCACCCACGCCACGACGGCGTACCGCACGCCTCCAGTACCCAGTCGCCTGCCGCAGGTCGGCACGACGATCTTCACGGTGATGTCCGCGCTGGCACAACAGCACGGCGCCGTGAACCTGGGCCAGGGCTTTCCTGATTTCGAATGCGATCCTCGACTGCTCGATGCCGTGAATCACGCCATGCGCAGCGGCCACAACCAGTACCCACCGATGCCGGGTGTGCCTGCCCTGAGGGAAGCGATTGCCAGCAAGATCGAGTCGCTCTACGGGCGTCGATACGACCCAGCCAGCGAGATCACGGTCACCGCGGGTGCCACGCAGGCGATCCTGACCATCATGCTGGCCGTGGTTCATCCCGGCGATGAGGTGATCCTGCTCGACCCGTGCTTCGACAGCTACGAGCCGAACGTCGCCTTGGCCGGCGGAGTGGCGGTTCATGTACCGCTCACTCCAGGCAGCTTCCGGCCCGACTTCGACCGTATCGCACAGGCACTGACGCCGCGCACCCGTCTGATCGTCGTCAACACGCCGCACAACCCGAGTGCCACGGTGTGGACAGCCGCCGAAATGCAGCAGCTGACCGACATGCTGCGCCCGACCGACGTGCTCGTCATCGGCGACGAGGTCTACGAGCACATGGTCTATGACGGCATCCGCCATGAGAGCATCGCCCGCTGGCCGGAGCTGGCGGCGCGCAGCTTCGTCGTGTCGAGCTTCGGCAAGACTTACCACGTGACTGGCTGGAAGGTCGGCTACGTGGCAGCTCCCGCCGCGTTGACCACCGAGTTCCGCAAGGTGCACCAGTTCAACGTGTTCACCGTCAACACGCCGGTGCAGCACGGCCTGGCTGCCTACATGCGAGACCCTGGGCCTCACCTCGGGCTGGCGATGTTCTACCAGCGCAAGCGTGATCTTTTCGCCGATGGCCTGCGGGCGACCCGCCTGCGGCCGCTGCCCAGCGCGGGCACGTATTTCCAGTGCGCCGACTACTCCCGCATCAGCGATGAACCCGAGCGCGCGTTCTGCGAGCGATTGACGCGCGAAACCGGCGTGGCCGCCATTCCGATGTCGGCTTTCTATGCCGATGCGCTCGAGCAGCGGCTGATCCGTTTCTGCTTCGCCAAGCAGACCACCACGCTGGAACTTGCGCTGGAGAGATTGCGCAGGCTCTGACCTGCAGCGCCACGGCCTCAGTCCAGCGGCTTCGGGTCGTTCCGTGGCGGCAGGAAATCCAGCTCGAGGTCGATGTCAGACGGAGTCGAGAAGCCCGAATCGACCGAGGCGACCACCGACCGGTGTTCGTCTTGATGAGACAGGGGCAGCAGCAGGTCCACCGTCGACTCGGCAGAAGGCTGGTCGGGCTGATCCTCGAATTCGCGAACCGCCCGTGCAAGCAGGTAGAGGAACTGCAGATCGGTCAAGGCCGCCAGGTCGAGGGGCACCGCTGCCGGGTCGCTGCTCACGAGCAGCGACTCGATCAGCTTCATCGCCTCGGGCGGATCTGCCCAGACCGACTCGATCTGACGCATCACCGGTGACTGTCCGTCCTCGAGAACAGCGGCTGCCGTCTGGTCATCCCACTTCGGCGCTGCGGTACCGAAACGTCTTGCGTGGCGATCCCGGATCCGCTCGTATGCGTCGCGCTCTTCCCGACGTCGATGGATTTCCAGCAGCTTCAGGTAGGGCAGCGGACTCGCTCCACCGCCTCCACGCAGGAAGGCGTTGAGCAGATCGACCGCTGAATCGTCCTGACCAAGCGCCACAAAGAACTCCGCCTGTTGTTCCAGGTCGATCAGTTCGTCGGCTGTCAGCGCGGACGCCGGTGCCACGGGCGACTCAACCGCCAGAGCCGTTCCGACCGAGGCCACCGTGTCACCGAACACCTGCACAGGACGCAAGGGCTCGGGCAGCAGCGAATGCTCGGAGACGACGAGCGGAGCCGGGGTGGTCGGCAGCACCTCATCAGGCATCTCGATGGCTTCCGGCAGGCTCGCCAGGGCGCTCTGCACGAACGCCGGTTTGGCGGATACGCGATCCTCTGCATCGACCGGCTTCGCCGCAGCCGCATCTGCTTCGGCCTTCCACCAAGGCGTGCCGGGACGCCGTGCAGCAGCGCGGCGCCCGATCATCTGACCAAACCACAGCAGCAGCGCAGCGCCCGCCGCTGCGAGTGCATACGAAAGCCATCCTGTGGAGCGTGACGATTCAGCAGCACGCAGGCGAGACTGCAAATCGGCGATGCTCCTGCTGGACGCTTCGGACTCGGCCTGCAACTTGTCGAGTCTTTGCTGAAGCGACTGAATCGCCTCGCGCTGCAGTTCGGCCGCTGACTCGGCAGGGCTCGATGCGGCAGCACTCGCGGCGAGAGCCACCGGCAGCACACCAGCCACCGCCAGCGGAGCTGAGGCTGCAGCAGCGGCCAGTGGGCCGGCGCCGCGCTCGAGTTCAAGGCGCGGGGAAGAGCGCGCCCGTGCCTGGTTGACGGATGCTCGTCGAGCCTTGCGAGGGATGGCTGCCTGCACCCGACGGGCCGCCTTCGCCCCGCTCGCCACGCCTTTCGATGTCGATCGCGTCGCGCGACGGGCTGATGCCGGCGGCGCCGGCGCTGGCGGTGGAGCCAGCACCCCCGATCCCGCCGCCGCGTCGGAGAGGCCCTGTGCGAACCCCGGATCCGCCGGTGCTCCGACAGACACCGAAGTCGCGGGGGATGCGGGAGGCGTGGCCACAGCAGGTGGCTCAGCCGCTGCGAGTGCCGGCTCGGACGAAGTCAGAGGAGGATCGATCAGAACCACGAACTGTCGGCTGACTCGCGACGGGCACGCCGCTGCGACCGTGACCTGAACGATGGGTTCGTGGATGCGCACCGTGGTCGTCACGCGCAAGGAACGCGTACTCGCGCTGCCTGCTGGTTCGAGTCGAACCCGAACCAACGGATGCGGCAGGACACTGTCGCCAACCACCACTTCGGCGCTCACGCAATCAGAAGTGACTTGCTCGGTGATGTCGGCGTCGAGAGCCACGCTCACATCGAGAGCTTGCCCCAGCGAGGTGGCGTTGACCAAACGACCGAAACCCACCGCCATCAGGGGCTGCGATGACAAGGCCAGAAGCACCCCCGCGGCGACAGTCGTTATTGCTTTCAGCATGCTCGCCGTAAAGAAACGTAACGAAAATGACTCTAGCACGCACCTGCAGGCGCGGAGTCATGTGAGACACGTCAAAAACGTGTCGGATCCGTCGCTTCGTCGTCGGGCAGCTGGGTCTGCCAGGACGTGCTGGCAGTCGACGCCCATTCGGCGTCGTCAGGCGAGATCTGGCCAGTGATCTGCTGGACAGACCGCATGGCCGAATCGAACACCTCGAGGCACTGGGAAAGCGCATCGGGTCCTGGGTCGGCGAGCTGCATGCGCAGGTAGATCCTGCCGCGCATCGTCATCAGCACGAACGGGACATCCGGCCCGATCAGATCAGGCACCGCGCGGGCGAGTTGCGCACCGAGCGGACCGTTGATCCAGGCCAGCGCCCACGCCGGGTTCGCACCAAGTGCGCCAAAGCGCTCCCGCAAGACCGTGTCGAACGACAGATCTGCCTTCGGAAACATCGCCAGCCAGCGCATCTCTTCCGGAGTCGACATGTCGATGACGGTCTGCGCGTCCTGCGTGTAGCGCTCGAAGGTTTCGGACTCCAGCCGCTCCTTCAAGGTCAGCGTCAACACGAGCATCTGCAACGAACCGGGCAGATTCATGTCGACGCGCATGCGCAACTCGCTGTTCTCGATGTAGCTGCGTTGGGACGGCCCCCACTCCATCCGAACCACGTGTCCGCCGGATGCCGCCTCGAGCTCGAATCGCAGACCGTCCTTGGCCCTGCGAAACCGGAATCCCGAGCGATCCGCCCAGGACTCGATCGCGTCGAAGCGCGCACCTCCGGCTCGCCCGGGACCGAGCGCCCACAAGCGCTTCAATGCACCGAACATGCACGCACCTCGGCGCCTGATACGGCGTGGCGAATCGGATGGGCGAAGTGGACCAGAGCTTCCATAGCCTCCCAGTGTATTCGGCGGCCTCGAAGCGAGGCGGGCGGGCACTGACGGGGCGGGGCGCGGCGGACAGGAATCGAACCTGTAACCCCCAGCTTAGAAGGCTGGTGCTCTATCCGGTTGAGCTACCGCCACCGTTGACACCGAACTGGGCGGCTCAGAAGTTCAGACAACCAAGCCGGACCAGGAACGTGACACCGGAGAGCCCCAGCGAAGACTGCTGAGGTTGAATCTGAATATGGTCGGGGCGGTGGGATTCGAACTCACGACCACCTGGTCCCAAACCAGGTGCGCTACCAGGCTGCGCTACGCCCCGAGCCTCGCATTGTATGCCGGCAAATGGTGCCTCGTCGAGGAAGCATCAATTTTCTTCGATGAGTCGCAGCGACGACATGGCCAGAGGTCACTGCGTCATCTGCAACCAGGACTTCTCCAGTCGCTTCACGCTGACCGGCTGCGGTGTGCGCAGTTCCTGAGCGAACAGACTGATGCGCAGTTCTTCGAGCAACCAGCGGAACTCGTCGAGCCGCGTGTCGCGCACGCCCTTGCGCTCGATCAAGGTTCGCAGGTATCGCTGCTCGAGCGGTCGCAATTCGGCCATCCGGGATGCGTCGCGCCCGGGATCGGCACGCCACTTGTCAAGACGCATGACGATGCCTCGCAGGTAGCGCGGCAGGTGCGACAGCTGGGACCAGGGCGTCGCGCCCAGGAAGCGCTTGGGGACCAGCCTGGAAAGCTGCGCCTCGATGTCCTCCGACACCTCCTTCGGAGCGCGGGCGTCCCTGAGCTTGCGCAAGGCCGCCGCGTGTTCGACGAGCACCGCATGCGCACTGCGCGCGATCTCGTTGGCGATCAGCGTGAGTCGGCCCCGCCCCTCTTCGACACGACGCCGGAAAGCAACCGCATCGGTTGGCAGGGGATCGACAAGGAACGCTCGATCGATGGCGAGCGAGATGACCTGCTCGCGCAATTCGTCAGCCGTTCCGAGCGGCATGTAGAGCACCGACATCTTCTGCAGATCGGGGATGTTCTTCTCGAGGTACTTCAGCGCATCGCGGATCTGCAAGGACACCAGCCGGCGCAGGCCCTCGCGATGACGTGCCGCAGCGGCCTCGGGTTCATCGAATACCTCGATGGCCACTGCGCCACCACGGTCGATCAGCGCCGGGAATCCGACCATCGTCTGGTCACCCCGGCGCACCTCCAGCAATTCGGGCAGTTCCCCGAAGGTCCAGTCGGTGTACAGCTCCGCTGCACTGTCGGGTGAGACTGGAGCGCGCCCTGCCGGCGACGCAGCGGGTGCCTCGGCAACGCGTTGGGCCCCCGGTTTCCGAGAGACCGACGACGCGGTGTCGGCAGCGATCGGCCTCTCAGGCTGGACGCTCTTCAATTGAGCCAGCGCCTGGAAGGCGGAGCGCGCCTGGCTGCCGAGCTCGGCTTTCAAGGTCGACAGGTTGCGACCCATGCCCAACTGACGACCGTTCTCGTCGACGACCCTGAAGTTCATGTGCAGGTGTGGCGGCACCTGCTCCAGCTTGAAGTCGGCACGCTTCACGTCGAGTTGCGTCCTGTCGCGGACATGCTTCAGCAAGGCATCGACCAGACTGCCGCTGCCCCATCCATGGGCAGCCTCGACAGACGAAATGAAGGCAGCGGCGTACTCCGGCAACGGCACGAGACGCGAGCGCGGCCGCTGGTGCAGGCTCTTCGCGAGCGCCAGCACCTTGTCTTTCAGCATGCCGGGCACCAGCCATTCGCAGCGCTCCTCGCTGACCTGGTTCAGCGCGTAGATCGGAACCGTCACCGTCACGCCATCCTTCGCGTCGCCGGGCTCGTGCAGGTAAATCGCGCCGCAATCGACGCCGCCCATCCGCAGGGTCTTGGGGAACGCGGCGGTCGTGATGCCGGCCGCCTCGTGTCGCATCAGCTCGTCACGAGTCAGCATCAGCAGCTTCGGCTGGCGCCTGATCTCGTCGCGGTACCAGCGTTCGAGCGTCGTGCCGCTGCAGACCTCGGCCGGCAACTGCTGATCGTAGAAGGCATGGATCAGTTCATCGTCGACCAGCACGTCCTGACGACGAGACTTGTGCTCCAGTTCCTCGACCTGAGCGATCAGCTTGCGATTGGCTGCGACGAACGGCAGCCGGGTCTCCCAGTCGCCGGCGACCAGCGCCTCCCGGATGAATATCTCCCGCGCCTCGGCCGGATTGACCAGACCAAAGTTCACCCGCCGGTTGTTGTAGACGACGATGCCGTAGAGCGTGGCTCGCTCCAGAGCAATCACCTCGGCAGCCTTCTTCTCCCAGTGCGGCTCCAGCAGTTGGGTCTTGATGACATGGCCGGCGATCTGCGGCAGCCACTGCGGTTCGATCGCCGCGATGCCACGGCCATAGAGTCGCGTCGTTTCGACCAGCTCGGCCGCTACGATCCAGCGACCCGGCTTCTTCGACAGGTTGATGCCAGGATGACGGTGGAAGCGGATGCCACGCGCACCGAGGTACCAGTCTTCCTCGTCGCTCTTGACGCCGATGTTGCCGAGCAGGCCCGCCAGCAGCGAGAGGTGCAGCTGCTCATAGGTCGCTGGCGACGCATTGAGTCGCCAGCCGTGCTCGGCGACCACGGTCAGCAGCTGCGAGTGGATGTCGCGCCATTCGCGCACACGCCGCGGCGAAATGAAGTTTTCGCGCAGCAGCTGTTCCTGCTTGCGCACGCTGAGCTTGTGTTCACGCTGTTCGGCGGTCAGGCCTGCGCCGCGCGATGCCTCCAGCCATTTCCACAGCTTCAGGTCGCCGAGGAATTCGGAGCGGTCGTCGTCGAATTTCTTGTGCGCTTCGTCGGCCGCCTGCTGCGCTTCGAGCGGGCGGTCGCGCACGTCCTGGACGCTCATCGCGCTGGCAACGATCAGCACTTCGGTAAGCGCCTGGCGACTACGCGCTTCGAGAATCATCCGGCCGACGCGCGGGTCCAGCGGCAGGCGAGCGAGCTCCTGGCCCATCGGCGTCAGTTCGTTCTGATCGTCCACCGCGCCGAGCTCGGCCAGCAACTGGTATCCGTCGGCGATGGCGCGACGCGGCGGCGGCTCGATGAACGGGAAGTCCTCGACCAGCCCGAGCCCGAGCGCCTTCATCCGCAGGATCACGCCGGCCAGTGACGACCGCATGATTTCCGGGTCGGTGAAACGGGGGCGACCCGCAAAATCCTTCTCGTCGTAGAGCCGGATGCAGATGCCGTTGCTGACCCGACCGCAGCGACCGGCGCGCTGGTTCGCCGCCGCCTGGCTGGTCGGCTCGATCAGCAGTTGCTCGACCTTGTTGCGGTAGCTGTAGCGCTTGACCCGCGCGGTGCCTGCGTCGATCACGTACTGGATGCCCGGCACCGTCAGCGACGTTTCCGCGACATTGGTGGACAGCACGATGCGGCGTGCGCTGTGCGGCTCGAAGATGCGGTCCTGCTCGGCCTGGCTGAGCCGCGCGAACAGTGGCACCACCTCGACGCCTGGCGGATGGTGGCGGCGCAGGTGGTCGGCCGCATCGCGGATCTCACGCTCGCCAGGCAGGAACACCAGGACATCGCCACCCGAGCCGGCTCCACCCGACGCCCACAGTTCGTCGACGGCATCGGCAATTGCGTGATTGAGTCCGTACTCTCGGCTGTCCTCGAAGGGTCGCCATCGCTGCTCGACCGGGAAAAGTCGGCCCGAGACCTGAATCACCGGTGCCGGTCCGTTCTTGCCGGCGAAATGCTGCGCAAATCGTTCGGCGTCGATGGTGGCCGAGGTAACGATCACCTTGAGGTCGGGCCGACGCGGCAACAACTGACGCAGGTAGCCGAGCAGGAAGTCGATGTTCAGGCTGCGCTCGTGGGCCTCGTCGATGATCAACGTGTCGTAGGCGCGCAGCAGCGGATCGGTTTGGGTTTCGGCCAGCAGGATGCCGTCGGTCATCAGCTTGACGGTGGCTCCGGGAGACAAGCGGTCCTGGAACCGGACCTTGTAGCCAACGACTTCGCCGAGCGGCGAATTGAGCTCCTGCGCGATTCGCTTGGCCACGCTCGACGCGGCGATCCGCCGCGGCTGCGTGTGACCGATCAGGCCGCGCCCACCCGCTCCCCTCCCGCGCCCCAGCGTCAGCGCGATCTTCGGCAGCTGGGTGGTCTTGCCGGAACCGGTTTCGCCACAGACGATGACCACCTGGTGATCCCCGATGGCGGTCGCAATCTCGCCACGGCGTGCCGACACCGGCAGCGAGTCCGCGAAGGTGACGGGCGGGATGGGGTTCGCAGGGACGGGCGACCGGACTCGCGGAGCAGACGTCATCGGGCCTTCATGCAAAATCGAACATTATTTCAAAGCGCCGTGATGAGCCTGGTCTTCCCGCACACGTTTGTCCCGTGGTTCCGTTCGGTCGCGCCGTACATCCACGCCCACCGCAGCAAGACCTTCGTGGTCGCCATCGCCGGTGAGCTGATTGCAGCGGGGAAGCTCAGCGCCTTCGCGCAGGATCTTGCGCTGATCCACGCGATGGGGATCAAGGTCGTGCTGGTGCACGGCTTTCGCCCGCAGGTCGAGGAGCAGCTGAAGGCCAAGGGCCATGTTTCGAAGTACAGCCACGGCATGCGCGTGACCGACGCAGTCGCACTCGACTGCGCGCAGGAAGCTGCGGGCCAGTTGCGCTACGAGATCGAAGCCGCGTTCTCGCAAGGGTTGCCGAACACACCCATGGCGGGCAGCCAGATCAGGGTGGTGTCGGGAAACTTCATCACCGCCAAGCCGGTGGGTGTCATTGATGGGGTCGACTTCATCCACACCGGCCTGGTCCGCAGAATCGATGCGGTCGGCATCCGGCAGGCCATCGACTTCGGTGCACTCGTGATGCTGTCTCCGTTCGGTTTCTCGCCAACCGGCGAGGCCTTCAACCTCAGCATGGAAGACGTGGCCGCAAGCACGGCAATTTCATTGCAGGCCGACAAGTTGATTTATCTCACCGAGGTCAGAGGCATACCTCTCGATATCTCGGATCCAGACAGCGCCATAGACCAGGAGCTCGCACTGGCCGATGCCGAGAAACTGCTGGCCTCGTTGCCGAATCCGCAGCAACCCACCGACACCGCGTTTTATCTGCAGCATGCAGTGAAAGCCAGCAAGAGCGGCGTGGACCGAGTGCACATCGTTCCATTTTCTGTCGATGGTTCGGTTCTCATCGAATCATTCACGCATGACGGCGTAGGCACGATGATCGTCGATGAAAAACTCGAGAGCCTGCGCGAAGCGACGGCCGACGATATAGGCGGCGTGCTGCAACTGATCGAGCCTTTCGAAAACGACGGCACGCTGGTGAAAAGAGACCGAACGGAAATCGAACGTGATATCGATTTCTACACGGTGATTGAACATGACGGCGTGATATTCGGATGTGCGGCGCTATACCCTTATCCGGAAAAGCAGACGGGCGAAATGGCAGCCCTCACGGTGTCACCCGACGTGCAGGGGCAAGGTGACGGGGAACGCATCCTCAAGCGCATCGAACAGCGCGCGCGGGCCCTCGGCCTGAAGAGCATTTTCGTGCTGACCACACGCACGATGCACTGGTTCATCAAGCGCGGATTCGAGCAGGTTGGGCCGGAATGGCTGCCAGAGGCGCGTCAGAGAAAGTACAACTGGGATCGAAGATCACAGGTTCTGGTCAAGACGCTGTCCTGATGGAAACGCCCATCCATGACAGCACCACAGTTCGTTGAAAACATCGTTATCGGAGTTAACACATGGCACGCATCGTCACCTGCATTCACTTGAAGAAGGAAGGGGAAGGACTTGACTACGCGCCGTATCCGGGAGACCTCGGCAAGCGCATATACAACGAGGTGAGCAAGGAAGCCTGGCAGCTGTGGTTGAAACACCAGACCATGCTCGTGAACGAAAACCGACTGAATCTGGCTGACCTCCGGGCGCGGCAATATTTGGCACGTCAAATGGAGAATTTCTTTTTCGGCACCGGTGCCGAGCAACCGGCCGGTTACGTACCGCCCTCTGCATAACCCGATTCAAGATTTGCATTGCGGACGATGGGAATTTGTCACCGCATGTCGTTTTATGGATTAATTAACAGGTGTTCCGGGGTGAGGGTTTAACCTCCAAGTCGATTTTTGTATACTGCAACCGCTTGTCGTTATTCGACGGTTCATTAATTGACCCAAGAGGAATCCCCATGTCGACATTGAAAGAATTGCTGGACCGCAAGGCAGCGTTGGACAAAGAAATCGAGTCGACCCGCAAGCAAGAGCATGCGAACGCCATCGAAAAGGTTCGTGCCTTGATGCAGGAATACGGTCTGACCATCTCGGATATCTCCAACAAGGCGCCGGTCCGTGCCGCGAGTTCAACCAAGGGCGGCAAGGTCGCTGCCAAGTACAGGAACAAGGCGACCGGCGAAACCTGGAGTGGCCGTGGCCTGCAACCCAAGTGGCTGAAGGCTGCCTTGTCGGCAGGTCACCAGTTGAGCGAGTTCACTGTCTGAGTCTCGGCCGAGCGTCGCCGCCGAATGCCGCGAAGGCCTGAAAGGTCTGCGCGGCATTTTTCTTGGACGCATTGCAGATCTGCGGGCTCATTGACCTGGTGCCGGACCGCTAAACTGAAGGCGTGATATCGCCTTCGTTCATTCAGGATCTTCTCGGCCGAGTCGACATCGCGGACGTCGTCGGCCGCTACGTGAAGCTGAAGAAGTCCGGGGCGAACCACATGGGCTTGTGCCCATTCCACGGCGAAAAATCGCCCAGCTTCTCCGTCAGCCCCAGCCGCCAGACTTACCACTGCTTCGGTTGCGGTGTCCACGGTAACGCGATCGGCTTCCTGATGGAGCACTCCGGCATGGGCTTCGTCGACGCGGTGCAAGACCTCGCACAGCAGGTAGGCCTCGCCGTCCCGCAGGACGACCGCTCCCCCGAGGAGCGGGAGCGCGCGCAGAAGACCAAGGAGCGGCAAGGCACGCTGAACGATGTGCTGGCCAAGGCCGCGGACCACTACCGCAAGCAGTTGAAGAGCAGCCCGCGGGCCATCGACTATCTCAAGCAGCGCGGATTGAGCGGCGAGGTGGCGGCCCGATTCGCCATGGGCTACGCGCCCGAAGGCTGGCGCACACTGGCTGGCGCATTTCCGCGGTACGACGACCCGCTGCTCGAGGAAAGCGGTCTGGTCATCGCGCAGGACGCAGAGGCGACTCCCGGGGCCGACTCGAAGCGCTACGACCGGTTTCGTGACCGGATCATGTTTCCGATCCGATCGGTACAGGGCGAGGTGATCGGTTTCGGCGGGCGTGTGCTCGACCGCGGCGAGCCCAAGTACCTCAACTCGCCGGAAACACCCGTATTCAGCAAGGGCCGCGAGTTGTACGGCCTGTACGAAGCTCGCACCGCCATCCGGCAGCACGGCTTCGTCCTTGTCGTCGAAGGCTACATGGACGTCGTGGCGCTCGCCCAGCTGGGTTTTCCGAACGCCGTGGCCACGCTGGGCACCGCGTGCACTGCCGAACACGTGCAGAAGCTGTTCCGCTTCACGGATTCGGTCGTCTTCAGCTTCGACGGCGATGCTGCAGGAAGGCGCGCTGCCGGCCGCGCCCTCGAGGCTGCGCTGCCTCATGCCACCGACCTGCGCAGCGTGCGATTCCTGTTTCTGCCGGCCGAGCACGATCCGGATTCGTATGTTCGCGAGCACGGCACCGAGGCTTTCGCTGCCTGCATAGGACAGGCTGTCCCCTTGTCGCGCCAGGTCGTCGCGATGGCCCAGGAAGGATGCGATCTGGCGACAGCCGAAGGCCGAGCCCGATTCCTGGCCATGGCGCGTCCCTTGTGGACGGCACTGCCGGATGGCGCTTTGAAGCGACAGCTCCTCGGAGATCTGGCCGTTGTGGCCAAGCTCGACCCGGCAGAACTGTCCGGGATGTGGCAGGCCTCACCTCCCACACCCAGACAGCCGGCGCGCAACGAGACGCCGCCCAGGCCGCGTCTCGTTCGCGCGGCTCGCCAGGGTGCGGCCAATCAGCTCGATCGGGCGCTGTGGTTGCTGCTGCATCGCGCAGAAATGTGGTGGGATCTGGACGGCCATTGCCACGACTTGCTGGCCGACCGCGTGGCGCCCTACGCTGCGCTTTTCGGCGGTTTCGAGCGCTGCCTCCACGACCATGGGCCGCTGGCCCCGGCCCCGCTGCTGGCCGAACTGACGCAATCGGTGCACGAAGACGAGCATGCCCGAGCGGCACTGGAGCGGATCGCGCTGTTCCACGAGCCCGAGCCTCACACCGACCTGCGCCAGCAGCTCGACCTGATCCTCGATCACCTTCGGCTGCGAGACGTGGATGCCGAACTCGAGCAACTCTTCGAATCCGGTCTCATGTCACCGGACATCCAGGCTCGAAGCGCAGAACTGATGCAGAGCCGAGCCCGGTTGAAGGCGACGTTGAGCGGCCTCGCATCGTCGCCGGCTTGACGATTGCATGCGGCCTCGCAAGCGGCTCAAAGCCTCGGTTCGCGATGACCGGGCGGTATAATCCTCGGCTGCGCCGACTGGGTCGGCAGTGACTGCGGAGCCTTCGGTCCCCGTCTGATCCCTGATCTCGGTTGTGGCGACAGGGACATTCGAACACCGCAAGGATCACCTTTCAAACCGTCTGAGGGCCTCCGCGCCCCCTTGGCAAGCTGACTCACATGTTGAAACAGCGCTCCATCAGGAGTTGCGAACTCAACCGCCGATCCGCAACGATCTTGTGAGTCGACACCTGCGGGACCACTTGTTGAAGTACCGGCGTTGAACCGCCGACCTATTGAGGAATTGCATGACTGCGAAGAAAAGCGCGCCCGCAGCGGCCACCAAGCCCGCCACTCCGGTGAAGGGTGCCGCCTCGAAATCCAGCGGCGCCAAGGAGGAGCTGGCTGCGAAGACGCGTGCCTCGGCGACAGCAGTCAAATCTGCCGCGGGAGCGAAGCCGGCAGCCAAGGCAACAGCCAAGGCGGCAGCGGGCGACGACAAGCCCAAGCGCGGTCGCAAGCCAGCCAAGGGCGACGACAAGAGCAAGAAGGCCGAACTCGGTGACGAGGACTTTTCCGACCTGGAAGCCGATCTCGAGGGTGAACCGGAAGCCGAGGTCGCCGAGTCGGCCGACGACGGGGACTCGAAGGTCAAGGTCAAGCCTCTGCGCATGAAGGTGTCGCGTGCGAAGGAGCGCGCGCTGATGCGTGAGTTCGGTCTCGACGAGACGGCTCTCACCGAGGAAGAAGTCGCCAAGCGCCGCCAGGAGCTGAAAACGCTCATCAAGATGGGCAAGACGCGCGGCTTCCTGACGCACCAGGAAATCAACGATCACCTGCCCGAAAAGCTGGTTGACAACGAAATACTCGAAGCCATCGTGTCGATGCTCAACGACATGGGCATCGCGGTCTACGAGCAGGCACCCGATGCCGCCACGCTGCTGATCGCCGGCGGGGGCACCACGACCGCGACCGAGGAGGAAGCCGAGGAAGCTGCCGAAGCGGCGCTGTCGACCGTTGACTCGGAGTTCGGCCGCACGACCGACCCGGTCCGCATGTACATGCGCGAGATGGGCACCGTCGAACTGCTCACCCGCGAAGGTGAGATCGAGATTGCCAAGCGGATCGAAGGTGGCCTGCAGGCCATGATGTACGCCATCAGTGCATCGCCGACCACGATCGCCGAGATCCTGGTCTACGCCGATCGCATCACGGCAGCCGAAATGACCATCTCCGAGGTGGTCGACGGATTCGTATCCGAGGGCGAAGCCGACGATTACGTGGCCGAGGAAGACGTCGACTTCTTCGACGAGGACGACGATGACGACGGCAACGGCGGCAGCAAGGCGCTGACCAAGAAGCTCGAGGAACTGAAGACCCAAGCCCTGGCAAAGTTCGAGAACCTGCGGATCAACTTCGACAAGATGCGCAAGGCCTTCGAGAAGGAGGGCTACCAGTCGCCCGCCTACAGCAAGGCGCAGCAGGCCATCAGCAGCGAGTTGATGACGATCCGCTTCACCGTCAAGACCATCGAGAAGCTGTGCGGCATCCTGCGTTCTCAGGTCGATGACGTGCGCCGCTACGAACGCGAACTGCGAAAGATCCTCGTCGACAAGTGCGGCATGCCGCAGGACTATTTCATCAAGCATTTCCCGCCGAACATCCTCAATCTGAAATGGGCGGAAAAGGAAGTGGCGGCCAACAAGCCCTACAGCGTCGTGCTGGCGCGCAACCTGCCGCCGGTTCAGGAACTGCAGAAGAAGCTGACCGACCAGCAGGCGCGTGCCGTCGTGCCGCTCGATGATCTGAAGAAGATCAACAAGCGCATGAACGAGGGCGAGAAGGCCTCGCGCGACGCCAAGAAGGAGATGATCGAGGCCAACCTGCGCCTCGTGATCTCGATCGCGAAGAAGTACACCAACCGCGGCCTGCAGTTCCTCGACCTGATCCAGGAAGGCAACATCGGTCTGATGAAGGCGGTAGACAAGTTCGAATACCGCCGCGGCTACAAGTTCTCGACCTACGCCACGTGGTGGATCCGCCAGGCCATCACGCGTTCGATCGCCGACCAGGCGCGAACCATCCGCATCCCGGTGCACATGATCGAGACGATCAACAAGATGAACCGCCTGTCGCGCCAGCACCTGCAGGAATTCGGCTTCGAGCCGGATGCACCGACGCTGGCCGAGAAGATGGAGATCCCCGAGGACAAGATCCGCAAGATCATGAAGATCGCCAAGGAGCCGATCTCGATGGAGACTCCCATCGGCGACGACGACGATTCGCATCTCGGCGACTTCATCGAGGACACCAACAACACCGCACCGATCGAAGCCGCCATGCAGGCCGGCCTGCGCGACGTGGTGAAGGACATCCTCGACAGCCTGACTCCACGCGAGGCCAAGGTGCTGCGCATGCGCTTCGGCATCGAGATGAGCACGGACCACACGCTGGAAGAAGTCGGCAAGCAGTTCGACGTGACCCGCGAGCGGATTCGCCAGATCGAGGCGAAGGCGATCCGCAAGCTCAAGCACCCCAGCCGCTCGGACAAGCTACGGACCTACCTGGACAACCTGTGACCGCGCAGGTGACAGACAGTCCGGCGCACCCTGAGCCTTCTCGCAGTTCAATCGGGCCCCACCCTTGTGTGGGGCCTTTTTCATGGCTGGTTGGCGATAGACTGTGACGCAATTCACAGTCACCAAGGCATGACTCGAAACCTCGAACGTTGCGTGCTGTTCGCCGATCTGCGCGGAAGTACCGGGCTCTACGAAACGCTCGGCAACGCTGTCGCCACGCAGTTGGTGACCCAAAGCATCGCGATGCTCGGGCGCGTGGTAGGAGCCTGCGGCGGTACGCTGGTCAAGACACTGGGCGACGGGCTGATGGCGACCTTCATCGACGCCACTTCGGCCGTCAAGGCCTCGATCGACATGCACGAGGCGTTGTCGCGCGGCGGGCTGGACGAGGCGGTCGGGGCAGCCGGCCGGGCCCTGCGGCTGCAGGTTGGTCTGGCTTATGGTGAAGTCGTCGAGATGGCCGGCGACTACTTCGGCGATGCGGTCAACGTCGCGGCGCGACTGCTCGAGCACTCCGGAGACAACGAGACGCTGGCCACCTCGACGGTACTGGACGAATTGGCAGCGTTCGACCGGGTCCAGTTTCGCCGCCTCGATCACCTTCAATTGCGGGGCCGCGTCGAGCCGGTCGAAGTGCATGTGCTCGAGACGCACCACTTCACGGACATGGCGGCTACCGCGTTCGGCGACATCATCATGGCGCCAGAGCCCGAAGGCGTGCGGCTCACCTGGCTCGACGTGAACCAGGTCTTCGCCACCGATAGCATGCCTGTCGTGCTGGGACGCAGCACGCAGGCGACGTACTGCATCGACGACAACCGCGTCTCCCGCTCCCACGCGCGCATCGATTGGCACGGTGGCGCGTTCCAGCTATCAGACCTCAGCTACAACGGCACCTACGTGCGATTCACCGGCGACACCGAGGTCGTCGCCCTGCGGCGCGGCACGTGCACCTTGCACGGCAGCGGTGTGATCGGTCTCGGCACGGCGCCCTCGGACCCAACGGCGCCCTGCGTTCGCTTCGAAGTGCTGCGTTTTTCCGACACCTTGCGGCAACCGCCAGCCGAAATCTGAAGCGAGGCGGCACTCACCGATAATCACGGGTTAGCCCACCGGACGCCGCATGCCATTCGCTCCCGAGCCTGATCACGAACATGGCAAGCCCCCTTCGCCCGACACGGCAGTTCTCCTGTGCAACCTGGGCACTCCAGACGCACCCACTGCGCAGGCGCTGCGGCGCTACCTGAAGGAGTTCCTCAGCGACCCCCGAGTCGTCGAAATTCCAAGGTTGCTGTGGTGGTTCATCCTGAATGTCGTGATCCTGCGTGTGAGGCCCAAGCAGTCTGCTGCCAAATACGCGACCGTCTGGACCGATCAGGGCTCGCCCCTCAAAGTCTGGACCGAGAAGCAGGCCGCCATGTTGCAGGGCTACCTCGGCGAGCGAGGCCATCGCGTGCTGGTGCGCCCCGCCATGCGATACGGATCCCCGGCCATCGCCAGCGTGCTCGACGAACTTCGTTCAGCAGGGGCCACACGCGTGCTTGTGCTGCCGCTTTATCCACAGTATTCGGGGCCCACCACGGCAAGCGTATGCGACGCCGTCTTCGAGTGGGGCAAGCGGGCGCGCCGACTGCCCGAGTTCCGATTCGTCAACCAGTACCACGACGACCCGGCCTACATCGGGGCACTGGCCAAGCGCGTCTCCGATCACTGGAAGCATTCCGGCCGGGCGGAGAGGCTGGTGCTGAGCTTCCACGGTGTGCCGCGCCGCACGCTGATGCTGGGCGACCCCTACCACTGCCAGTGCCTGAAGACCGCCCGCCTGCTCGGCGAGCGGCTCGGCCTCGGCAAGGACGAGTTGGTGGTGACATTCCAGAGCCGCTTTGGCAAGGCCGAATGGCTGCAGCCCTATACCGAACCCACTTTGGTCGCGCTCGCTGGTCAAGGTATCAAGCGTGTCGACATCATGTGCCCGGGATTCACCGCCGACTGCCTCGAAACCCTGGAAGAAATCGCACAGGAAGCACGCACCGCCTTCCTCAACGCCGGGGGCACCGAGTTCCACTACCTGCCCTGCCTGAACGACCAGCACGAATGGCTGGTCGCGCTCACGGGCATCGCGATCAACCACCTGCAGGGCTGGAACTGCACCGTCGTCGCGGATGCGACCGCGCAAGAGATGCAACGCGAACGCGCCTTGGCGCTGGGCGCGGATCGCTGACGAATCAGGCGTGTCGCCGCGCACCTGACCACCCGACACGCAGGGCAAGCCTTTGAGACTGGACAAGTGGCTCTGGGCCGCCCGCTTCTACAAGACACGAAGCCTGGCGACCGATGAAATCGGCAAGGGGCGCATCAGCGTGAATGCGCAGGCTGCCAAGCCATCGCGAGAGCTGCGCCCGGGCGACCGAATCGAGTTGCGTCAAGGAGCGGTGCTGCGCACGGTCGTCGTGGTTGCCCTGAGCGACAGCCGCGGACCGGCTCCGGCCGCCCAGGCGCTCTATGCCGAAACAGAGGAAAGCATCGCGGCGCGAGAGAAGGCAGCGCGCGAACGCCGCGAAGCCGCGGAACCGTCGCTGTCGATCGAGCAAGGTCGACCCACCAAGCGCGACCGCCGCAAGCTGGCTGACTGGAATCGCTGGAGCGCCTCTGTCGACAGCGAATGAGGCTGCCGTTCGGTCACTGCCAAGGCCCTGCAAAGTCCCTCTTGAAAGCTGGGGGATCAGCCCCATTTGGGGGCTTGAAGGGAATTCAGCCGACATGAGCCAAACAGAATCTCAGACACCATCCCCCAGCGACGCCGCCGGCACGGCGGCCCCGGGCAGCGCAGCCAGCGACCCGTTATCGAAGCTCGCCGAGCTGGAAGCCAAGCACGCCGAGGTATCCGACGCCTACCTGCGAGCCAAGGCCGAAGCCGAGAACATCCGCCGACGCGCCGAGGAAGAAATCTCGAAGGCCCGCAAGTTCGCCGTAGAAGGCTTTGCGGAGAGCCTGCTCCCGGTCAAGGACAGCCTCGAGGCCGCCATCGCCATCCCGGCCGCGACTCCCGAGCAATTGCTTGAAGGCGTGCACGCCACCCTGCGCCAGTTGTCGACTGCGCTCGAACGCAATCGCGTCGTCGAGATCAGTCCCGCGGCTGGCGCCAAGTTCGACCCCCATCAGCACCAGGCCATCAGCGTCGTGCCGGCAGATCAGGAGGCCAACACCGTGGTCGCCGTGCTGCAGAAGGGCTACCTCATTTCCGACCGCGTGCTTCGCCCTGCACTGGTCACCGTCACCGCACCAAAGTAGCGGTTGCGCACAGAGGCTCCGTGCCGATTCCGGCCGGCAGCCACCCTTGAAAAGACGAAAGTTATCCACAACTCGTCATCAGGACAGTTTCAGCTCTCAGGAGAATTCGACATGGCAAAAATCATCGGTATCGACCTCGGCACCACCAACTCGTGCGTGTCGATCATGGAAGGCAACACCACCAAGGTGATCGAGAACAGCGAGGGTGCTCGCACCACGCCATCGATCGTCGCCTACCAGGAAAGCGGCGAGATCCTCGTCGGCGCCTCGGCCAAGCGCCAGGCAGTGACCAACCCGAAGAACACGCTGTACGCAGTGAAGCGCCTGATCGGCCGCAAGTTCACCGAAAAGGAAGTGCAGAAGGACATCGACCTGATGCCCTACAACATTTCTGCTGCCGACAACGGTGACGCCTGGGTCGAAGTACGCGGCCAGAAGATCGCACCGCAGCAGGTCAGCGCGGAAATCCTGCGCAAGATGAAAAAGACCGCCGAGGACTACCTGGGCGAGACCGTCACCGAAGCGGTGATCACCGTGCCGGCGTACTTCAACGACGCGCAGCGCCAGGCGACCAAGGACGCCGGCCGCATCGCGGGTCTGGACGTCAAGCGCATCATCAACGAGCCGACCGCAGCCGCGCTGGCCTTCGGTCTCGACAAGAACGAGAAGGGCGACCGCAAGATCGCCGTCTATGACTTGGGCGGTGGCACCTTCGACGTGTCGATCATCGAGATTGCCGACGTCGACGGCGAAAAGCAGTTCGAGGTTCTGGCCACCAATGGCGACACCTTCCTCGGCGGCGAAGACTTCGACCAGCGCATCATCGAGTACATCATTGCCGAGTTCAAGAAGGAACAAGGCGTCGATCTCGGCAAGGACGTGCTCGCACTGCAGCGCCTGAAGGAAGCCGCCGAGAAAGCGAAGATCGAACTCTCGAGCGGTGCGCAGACCGACATCAACCTGCCTTACGTGACGGCCGATGCGTCGGGTCCGAAGCACCTGAACATCAAGCTCAGCCGCTCCAAGCTGGAAGCGCTGGTCGAGGAACTGATCGAGCGCACGATCGCCCCGTGCCGCACCGCCATCAAGGACGCCGGCATCGCCGTCAGCGCCATCGATGACGTGATCCTGGTCGGTGGCATGACCCGCATGCCCAAGGTGCAGGAAAAGGTCAAGGAGTTCTTCGGCAAGGAGCCGCGCAAGGACGTGAACCCCGACGAGGCCGTGGCCGTCGGCGCAGCCATCCAGGGCCAGGTGCTGGCCGGTGACCGCAAGGACGTGCTGCTGCTCGACGTCACCCCGCTGAGCCTGGGCATCGAGACCCTGGGCGGCGTGATGACCAAGATGATCAAGAAGAACACGACCATCCCGACCAAGTTCGCGCAGACCTTCTCCACCGCCGATGACAATCAACCCGCGGTGACGATCAAGGTCTACCAGGGTGAGCGCGAGATGGCCTCGGGCAACAAGAGCCTGGGCGAGTTCAACCTCGAGGGCATCGCGCCTGCCGCACGCGGCACGCCGCAGATCGAGGTGAGCTTCGACATCGACGCCAACGGCATCCTGCACGTCGGTGCGAAGGACAAGGGCACGGGCAAGGAAAACAAGATCACCATCAAGGCCAACTCGGGTCTGACCGAAGCCGAGATCCAGCAGATGGTGAAGGATGCCGAGCTGAATGCAGCCGAGGACAAGAAGAAGCTGGGCCTGATCCAGGCTCGCAATTCGGCCGACGCGATGATCCACAGCGTCAAGAAGAGCCTGGGCGAGCATGGCGACAAGCTTGAAGCGGGTGAAAAGGAAAAGATCGAGGCCGCATTGAAGGACGCCGAAGAGTCGCTGACGAGCGAGGATCAGGCGACCATCGAGGCCAAGACAGAGGCCCTGATGACCGCCAGTCAGAAGCTCGGCGAGAAGGTCTACGCCGATGCACAGGCCGCTGCCGGTGCAGCCGAAGCCGCATCTGCTGGTGGAGCGGGTGCTTCGGCGGCGCCCTCGGACAAGCCTGCTGACGACAACGTGGTCGATGCCGAATTCACCGAAGTCAAAGACAAGAAGTGACACGACTTCGATAGGCCAAAGACGCCGGGTTCGCCCGGCGTCCTCGCCGCGTCAGGGTGCTCGAGCGCAGGCCGAGGCCCGACGCGGCGTTCTCATTTGAACCAGACGCTGCGGCGTGACGGATGAACCGATGGCAAAGCGTGATTACTACGAAACCCTGGGCGTGGCCAAGAACGCGTCCGAGGAAGACATCAAGAAGGCCTATCGCAAGCTGGCGATGAAGCACCACCCTGACCGCAATCAGGGCGACGATGCGAAGAAGGCCGAGGAGAAATTCAAGGAGGCCAAGGAAGCCTACGAGATGCTCTCGGACACGCAAAAGCGTGCTGCCTACGATCAATACGGCCATGCGGGCGTCGACCCGAACATGGGTGGCGCCGGATTCCGTCCCGGCGGCGAAGGCATGGGCGGGTTTGCCGAAGCCTTCGGCGACATCTTCGGCGACATCTTCGGCGGCGGCGCCGCAGGTGGTCAGCGCCGAGGAGGCGGTCAGCAGGTGTTCCGAGGCAGCGACTTGTCGTATGCCATGGAAATCACCCTGGAGGAAGCCGCGGCAGGCAAGGAAACCCAGATCCGGATTCCTGCCTACGAGACCTGCGAAACCTGCAAGGGCAGCGGCGCCAAGCCGGGCACCAGCCCGAAGGTGTGCGGCAGTTGCAACGGCTCGGGCGCGGTGACGATGCGCCAGGGATTCTTCAGCATCCAGCAGACCTGCCCGACCTGCCGCGGCGCTGGCAAGGTCATCCCGGAGCCCTGCACTGCCTGCAACGGCCAGGGGCGCATCAAGAAGACCAAGACCCTCGAAGTCAAGATTCCGGCCGGCATCAATGAAGGCATGCGCATCCGATCGGCCGGTAACGGCGAACCGGGGACCAACGGCGGCCCGCCCGGCGACCTCTACATCGAGATCCGGGTCAAGCAGCACGAGATCTTCGAGCGTGACGGAGACGACCTGCACTGCACGGCACCCGTGAGCATGATCACGGCGGCGCTCGGAGGCCAGGTGCAAGTGCCCACGCTGACGGGCAAGGCAGAGATCGAGTTGCCCGAAGGCACGCAGCACGGCAAGACCTTCCGACTGCGTGGCAAGGGCATCAAGGGCCTGCGCTCCAGCTACCCGGGCGATCTCTATTGCCATGTCACGGTCGAGACGCCGATCAAGCTCACGGAGCACCAGCGCAAGCTGCTCAAGGAGCTCGAGGAGTCTTTCCAGAAGGGCGGCGACAAGCACTCCCCGAACTCGAAGTCCTGGTCGGACCGGGTCAAGGACCTCTTCAAGTAGCAGGCCCGCGCTCCGGGGCAAACCGCTTCCCCGGAGCCTCAAGCCAGCATCCAGCCGTCCGATATACCTGGGGTTCCCCTGGATATCGGATGTCTATGCCTGGATTGCGATCGTTACACCCGACCGATGCAGCGCCCCCGCGGCTTCGTGGACTGCGCACGGCGGCTTCTGCGCGCATCGCCAAACCTGATGTGCAGGATGTTCACCCATCGGGGGCCGCACCATGAGAGTTGCCGACCCCGAGGTGCAGGCCTGCCGTGCGCTGGTGATCGACAGCAACCCGACGTCGCGCAGCACGCTCATCAACATGCTGCGCGACATCGGCGTCGGACATGTCGCGCAGTCCAGCCGCGTCGAGGACGCACGCCGCGAACTGGAGAACCGGGTGTTCGACATCGTCGTGTGCGACTACCACTTCGACAATTCGACCATCTCCGGCCAGGAACTGCTCGACGACCTGAGGCGGGCACAGCTGCTGCCTTACTCCACGGTCTTCGTGATGGTGACGGGCGAATGCTCATACGTGAAGGTTGCTGAGGCGGCCGAGTCCGCGCTCGACAGCTACCTGATCAAGCCCCACACGTCTGCAGCGCTTGAGGAGCGGGTCCTGCAGGCCCGGTATCGCAAGAAGGTCCTCAAATCGATATTCGAAGCCATCGAAGCCAGTGATTTCGCCCTCGCCGCCCAGCTGTGCATGGCGCGCTTCGAGGCCCGCGGCGAGTTCTGGCTGTACGCGGCACGCATCGGCGCGGAGCTGTTCCTGCGCATCAACGATCACAAGTCGGCCCAAGCGTTGTACGCCGCGGTTCATGAATCCAAGGCCCTGCCCTGGGCCAAGCTGGGGCTGGCGCGATCCGAACTGGAAGCCGGTCAGATACCGAAGGCGACGCGCATCCTCGAAAGCCTGATTGCCGAGCAACCCAGTTACGCCGACGCCTACGACGTGATGGGCCGCGTCCAGCTGGAGCAGGGCAATCTGGCGGCCGCTCTCGACACCTATCGCGAGTCGTCGATGGTCACCCCGCAAAGCATCACACGCCTGCAGAAGCAGGGCATGCTGGCCTTCTTCATGGATCAGACAGACGAGGCGGTGAACGCGCTCGATCGCACGGTGCGCCTGGGGCTCAGCTCGAAGATGTTCGATTGCCAGAGCCTGGTGCTGCTGGCCATGCTGTATTTCGATAAACGTGACGCCAAGGAATTCAAGCGCATCTATGCGCTCATGGAACTGACCGTCGAGCGCCGGCCGGACAGCATCCGACTGCAACGCTTCCTGCGAACGGCCACCGTATTCCAGCGCCTGATCGCCCGCAAGGTCGGGGAGTGCGTGAGCGTGGCTCGCGAGCTCGCCAGCGACCTGCGGCGCGAGGACTTCGACTACGAGGCAGCCACCAACATGCTGGCCATGCTCTCACGCCTGCGCAGGACCGAGGTACAACTGCCCGATGCGGAAGCCTGGGTCAGTGCAGTGGCGCAGCGGTTCTGTGTGTCGAAGGCGTCGTGCGAAATGCTCTGCAGCGCAGCGGGCAACGATGAGGTCTATGCCGCGCTGATACGCAGTGGCCAGCACGACATCAGCACCATGGCGGAAAAAGCCATGACGCACAGCGTCACCGGCTCACCCGGTGCCGCCGTCGAAGCGCTGCTGCTCAAGGGATCCGAGACACTGAACGCGAAGCTGATCGAGTTGGCGGGAGCCGTGTTGCATCGCCACGCGGCGAAGATCGACAACAACGAGGCAATCCGGCTCAAGATCGATGACCTCAAGCGCCGGTTCTGCACCAAGGGAACTCAGGTGAGCCTGGGCCAGGGTTCCGGACGATCGGCGGGTGGGTTGACACTGCGCACCTGAGCGGCGCACGACACGCCGGGCTGCCGGCGATCAGTAGTCGTCGGATCCGGCGCTGCCCGGTGCCAGGTTGTCGAACTTGGTGAGCGGCTTCAGGAAAGTCAACTTGACCGTGCCGGTCGGACCGTTTCGCTGTTTGCCGATGATGATCTCGGCGACACCCGGCTCCTTGCAGGCCTCCTTGGTGTAGTACTCGTCGCGGTAGATGAACATGATGACATCGGCATCCTGCTCGATCGCACCGGACTCGCGCAGGTCGCTCATCATCGGACGCTTGTCGGTGCGCGACTCGACGCTGCGATTGAGCTGCGACAACGCGATCACCGGGCATTGAAGTTCCTTCGCCAGCGACTTCAAGCCTCGCGAGATCTCTCCGATCACCGTGGCGCGGTTCTCCTCGTTGGCACCGCCACTGCCGCTCATGAGCTGCAGGTAATCGACGACGATCAGGCCGAGCTTGCCGCACTGGCGGGCCTGGCGGCGGGCACGCGCGCGCAACTCGCTCGGCGTGAGCGCCGGGCTTTCGTCGATATACATGCTGACGCTGCCGAGCTTCTCGATCGCCTCGGTCAGCCGGCCCCACTCGTCGTCCTTCAAGGCCCCGGTGCGCAGATGCTGCTGGTCGATGCGCCCCAGTGATCCGACGAGACGCAAGGCCAGCTGCGCCGCACCCATTTCCATCGAGAACACGACGACCGGCAGGCCTTCCTGGACCGCGACGTGTTCCGCAATGTTCAGCGCCAGAGCAGTCTTGCCCATCGATGGCCGAGCGGCCAGGATGATCAGGTCGCCGGGCTGGAAACCGGCGGTCATCCGATCGAGATCGAAGTAACCGGTGCGCACGCCGGTCACCTCTTCGGCGCCGTTCTCGTGCAGTTCGGTCACGCGATCCAGCAACTGGACCACCAGCGAATCCATCGTCTGGAAACCCTGCCTCGAGCGTGAACCTTCCTCGCCGATCTTGAATATCTTGGCCTCGGCCTCGTCGAGGATCTCCGAGACCGCCCTGCCCTGCGGATTGAACGCGCTGGTGGCGATCTCGTCGCTGGCCGACACGAGCTTGCGCAGGACCGCGCGCTCGCGAACGATCTCCGCGTATCGACGCAGGTTCGCTGCACTCGGCACGCTCTGGGCTAGCGCATTGAGGTACACCAGCCCTCCGCACTCCTCGGCCTTGCCGAGGCTCTGGAGCTGCTCGAACACCGTGATCACGTCGGCCGGTCGGGTGGCGTTGACCAGCGCACCAATCGCCGCATAGATGGCCCGGTGCTCGAATCGATAGAAATCGCTGTCGGTCAGCAGGTCGCCAGCGCGGTCCCAGGCACTGTTGTCGAGCAGCAGGCCGCCGAGCACGCTCTGCTCGGCTTCGATCGAATGCGGCGGCATTCGGAGCCGGGCAACTTCGTCATCGCCCCGAGGCGGTTGCGAGGAAAGCTGAGGCGAGGACAGGAGCGCTGACATCCGAAGATCATACGAGCGCTCGGTCCGTGCGCCTGTGGACAAAGCTGTGTAGATGCTGGGTAATGCCGGGGGAAATCGAATGAAAAAGGCCGGCAGAGCCGGCCTTTGGAAGCGAGGGACGAAGATGCGGGTCAGGCGGTTTCGCCCACCACCACGACCTTGACTTCGACCACCACATCGGTGTGCGGCGACACCGACACAGCGTGCTCGCCGACCGTCTTCAGCGGGCCATTCGGCAGGCGAACCTGCGACTTGACCACCTTGAAGTCGATGCGGGTCAGCGCTTCGGCAATGTCGTTGTTGGTGACCGAACCAAACAGCCGTCCATCGACACCGGCCTTCTGCGTGATGTGAACGGTGCGACCGCTCATCTTCTCGCCCAAAGCCTGTGCAGCGGCCAGCTTGTCGGCGGCAGCCTTCTCGAGTTCGGCACGCTTGACCTCGAATTCCTTGATGGCAGTCGCAGTAGCACGACGTGCGGCCCGCGAAGGGATCAGGAAGTTGCGGGCGTAGCCGTCCTTGACCTTGACGACGTCACCGAGGTCGCCCAGGTTCGCCACTTTTTCCAGCAGGATGATTTGCATGATGGGTCGCTCCTCAGACGCGGTGCTGATCGCTGTACGGCAGCATCGCCAGGAAACGAGCCCGCTTGATGCAGGTCGTCAGCTGACGTTGGAAGAAGGCGCGGGTCCCCGTCAGGCGAGCCGGCGTGATCTTGCCGTTTTCGCCGATGAAGTCGCGCAGTGTCTCGACATCCTTGTAGTCGATCTCGGTCACACCGGTGACGGTGAAACGGCAGAAGCGCTTGCGGCGGAACAGCAGCGATTGCTGGTTGCGCTTCGGCTTGCGATCCTTGGAAAACTTACCCTTACCGCGTGGTGGTGGCATATCAAACCTCTGTCAAATTCAATTCAGATCGGGACCGTGGACCGTTCAGTCCAGTTCGGTCACATGGAAAACGATGCCTTTGCCGTTGCGCTGCGAACCCAGGAAGCCGGCAAAGCCGTGCGTGCTTCCGAGCTCGATGCAGTTCAACGCCTTGGTGATGTCACCCACCGCACGCGCCTTGATTTCCATCGAAACCTGGCGCGGCATACCGTTTTGCGTCACTTGCGATTCGTGCCTGAGGCTCAAATCGAGTGCCGGCAACCCGGCGGGGGTGTAGCGCAGAGCGCCTCGCTCGACCACTGCTGCCGTCAGAACCAGTCTGTTCATCGGGCGTGTCCGGTCAAGCCGACATCACTCAAACGACTCAGGCAGCGGACTCCTGCGGTGCGCGACGGTCTTCACGGTCGCTGGTCTTCATCATCACCGAAGGTGCCGTCTCGGCCTTGCTCTTGAGCACGGTCAGGTGGCGCAAAACGGCATCGTTGAAGCGGAATCCGGTTTCAAGTTCGGCCAGAACTTCCTTGCTGCACTCGATATTGATGCAGAGGTAGTGGGCCTTGGCCAGCTTCTGGATCATGTAGGCCATCTGACGACGCCCCCAGTCCTCGACCCGGTGAACCTTGCCGCCGCCGGCGGTGATCACCCCTTTGTAGCGTTCCAGCATGGCTGGAACCTGTTCGCTCTGATCCGGATGGATCAGCAGCACGATTTCGTAGTGACGCATTGAATCTCCTTGTGAATTCCGAAATTGGAAGCCACCCCGAGCGTCGACCTGGGTGTGGCAAGGCAAGCCCGCGAGTATATCTCGTCCGGCCAGTGTTCAGTAGCCGTGGGTCCAGCCCCTGCGGCCGCCCCTCGCAGGAGGCGGGCGACCGTCAGTCGGCCTTCGGGAAGCGCAGGCTGCGCGTGAACGCACGCGACTCGGACCTCGGTCTCGGTGTCAGCAGGCTGACCACCACGAGAACGGCAGCGCCCACGCTCATGCCGAAGACCCCAGCCGAGATGGGGGAGATGCCAAACCAAAGCGCTGGCGGGCTGCTGACGCCGAACAGGCTGCGCATCCACGGTTCGTTCTGCACCATGTAGTAGATGGTGACCGCAAGACCAGCGACCATGCCGGCCAGGGCGCCCGGCTGGTTCGCGCGGCTCCAGAACACCCCGAGCACCAGCGCAGGGAAAAATGCCGCCGCCGCCAGCGAAAACGCCGCGGACACGAGAAAGACGATGTCGGCAGGGCGCTGCGCGGCCACCGCCGCCGCGCCGAGCGCCACGGCAAGCAGCGTGACCTTCGAGAGCGCGACGCGACGCGCGGCGGAGGCCCCGGGATTGACCATCTTGAAATAGAAGTCGTGCGACAGCGCGTTGGCGATCGTCAGCAGCAGGCCGTCTGCGGTGGACAGCGCGGCCGCGAGGCCGCCGGCAGCGACCATGCCGGAGATCACGTACGGCAGGCCGGCGATCTCGGGAGTCGCCAGCACGACGATGTCGCCACCGATGCGCATCTCGCCAAGCTGAAGAATGCCGTCCTTGTTGATGTCGACGACCGAAAGCAATGAAGGGTCGACCCGCGACCAGGTCGACATCCAGGCAGGCAGCTGATCGAACCGCGTGCCGACAAGCACGTTGAAGACTTCGAACTTGACCATCACCGCGAGGGCCGGAACCGTCATGTACAGCAGGAAGATGAAGAAAAGCGCCCAGGTCACCGAACGCCTGGCCTCCCGCACCGATGGCGTGGTGTAGCAGCGCGCCAGGATGTGCGGCAAGCCCGCGGTACCGACCATCAGGCACAGCACCAGCGCCAGGAAATTCATCCGCGAGAGACCAAAGAGTTCGCGCTCGGCCTCGCTGCCCTTCGGGTCGCCGGCAAATTGCTGGCCGTGAGGCGGCATGCCCGCCAGAGGGCGTGCCCGCGCCTCGTTGGAAGCCACGGCACGCGTCCAAGCCTCGCGTGCAGCGGCCTCGGTCTTCGGGATGCGCAGCAATTCCTTTTCAGCCGCCTGAATGTCGGCCAGCGGGGCTTTATCGGCCTTCAGGGCGGCGACCTTTTGCCGGCCGGCATCGCGCTCGGCCGCCAGGGCCTTCGGGACATCGACCAGCCGGGCAGCGTAGTCCTCGGCACGCGCCTTGAATGCTGCGATGACTTCCGTTTCTCTCGGGTCATTCAACAACTGCTTCTCGCGTTCGGTCACCTTGGCGAGCTGAGCGCCATAGACCAGTTGCGGAATCGGCACGCCCGTCTGCTTGACCGACAGCCACATGACCGGCACCAGGAAGGCGATGATGAGGATGATGTACTGGGCCACCTGCGTCCAGGTCACCGCGCGCATGCCTCCAAGGAAAGAGCACACCAGTACGCCGCCCAGACCGAGGAAGATGCCGATCACGAAATCGACCCCTGTGAGGCGGGCCGTGATCAGCCCGACGCCATAGATCTGGGCGACCAGGTAGACAAACGAGCAGAGCACGGCAGCAAACGCACCGACTGCACGCGGCAGATTGCCGCCGTAACGCGCCCCGAGGAAATCCGGGATCGTGAACTGGCCGAACTTGCGCAGGTACGGCGCGATCAGCAAGGCCACAAGGCAGTAGCCGCCGGTCCAGCCGAGCACGAAAGCCAGTCCGGCGTAGCCCTGGAGGTAGAGCGTTCCGGCCAGCCCGATGAACGACGCAGCAGACATCCAGTCGGCCGCAGTCGCCATGCCGTTGTAGAAGGCTGGAACGCGGCGGCCGGCGACGTAGTACTCGGTCGGGTCGGTGGTGCGACTCAGGATGCCGATACCGGCATAGAGCAGCACGGTGGACAGCAGGAACGTGACCCCGATCCAGTGCTTGGGCATGCCCATGCGCTCGAGCATCGCCAGAGCCAGCACGAACAGGATGAAACTGGCCGTATAAGCCAGATAGATGCGGTCGAGCCGGCGCCTGAACGGCCCGCTTTCAAGCGGCTCGGCCACGGTCAGGAAGCGGCCTCCACACCGCGATTGGCCAGTGCATCGGCACGCTCATTGCCGGGGTCGCCCGAATGCCCCTTGACCCAGCGCCACTCGACGTGGTGCAGTGACCGCAACGCATCCAGTCGCTGCCACAGCTCGGCGTTCTTCACGGGTTTGCGGTCAGCGGTCTTCCAGCCCCGCTGCTTCCAGCCGTGGATCCACTCGGTGATTCCCTTGCGCACATATTCGCTATCGGTGTAGATCACGACCGAACAGGTCCGCTTGAGGGATGCCAGCGATTCGATGACGGCGGTCAGTTCCATGCGGTTGTTGGTGGTCAGCACTTCGCCGCCGAAGAGTTCCTTCTCGTGACCCTCGCTCGCCAGCCAAGCCCCCCAGCCGCCCCGCCCCGGGTTGCCCTTGCAAGCGCCATCGGTGTACACGGTGACCACGGGGCGCGTGATCTTCGGTGCTGATTCGGTCATCGAACGTCACTCGGCTCTTGCTCGCGGAAACCGTCGGAACAAGCCGGTTCGGCCCGTTCTCGGGACCATCTCGCGGTGTCCTGGAGATGCGGCTGATTCCGCGCGACGACAGCCGGTGCGGCGTGCGCCTTCGGCCGCTGTTCGCGCACCAGCCCGACCAGCCGCATGCCGCGCACCCGCTTGACCGCGGTCAGCGCGTAGACCGCGCCGAACACCGGCCACCAGCGGGCGCCAGCCGACTCCACCCACGCGAAGCGCGACAACCACTTGTCGGATCGCATCGGGGGCCGGTAGCAACCAAAGCGTCCAGTCTCGACCTCGAAGCTCAGCAATCGCAACCAGTCGCGCAGGCGACGGTAGGCGATCAGATCGCGCTCGCGCGACAGGAACATCGATTTGCCCAGTCCGAGCCCCAGCTGGCGCCTGGCATGGCCGGTCTGCTGGCGCATGCCCCACAGGCTGTTGGGGTTGAATCCGATGATGACGACCCGGCCCTCGGGCATCAGCACCCGCTCGACTTCGCGCAGGGTCTGGTGGGGATCACGCGCCAGCTCGAGCGCATGAGGCAGGACCACCAGATCGAGACTCTGGCTGTCGAAGGGCAAGGCATCGAAATCGCAGTTCAGCGCGACGCCGCGGGGCCCAGGCGGCTTGGCCGTCCCGAGGACGTCGGAGCGATGCGGCGTATCCACGGCGAGCCAGCGATGGGGCATGCGGTTTCCGCGCAAGGCGTCGAGTTGAGGCAGGCCCAGCTGCAATGCATGAAACCCGAATACATCGGCCACCGCCTCGTCGAGATGTCGCTGCTCCCAGTCCAGCAGATAGGCGCCGGGCGGGGTCGCGAACCAGGCCCCCAAACTTATACTCGTCGCGGTTTCCGTCATGAATTTAATTGCACTGCCCGCGTTCACCGACAACTACATCTGGCTGCTTCACGATGGCATCGACGCCGTCGTGATCGACCCGGGAGATTGTGCGCCGGTGCTTGCGGCCCTCGACCGCCTGAGGCTCCGGCTCGAAGCAATTCTAGTGACGCACCATCACGACGATCACGTGGGTGGGGTGACGGGCCTGCGGTCGCGCCTTCAGGGCTGCGTGTACGGTCCCGCCTTCGAGACGATGCCCGAGCCATGCACCCGCCTTCGTGGCGGCGAGACGGTGCGGGTGCTCGGACTCGACTTCGATGTGATCGACGTGCCCGGGCACACTTCAGGCCACATTGCCTACTTCCACCAACCGAAGTCGCAGCCTGAGCCGCCCATTGAAGCGCCGCTGCTTTTCTGCGGTGACACGCTGTTTTCTGGGGGTTGCGGACGCCTCTTCGAAGGCACGCCAGCGCAGATGCACCACTCGCTGAGCGCGCTGGCGGCCCTGCCTGGCGACACGCGCGTGTGCTGCGCCCACGAGTACACGCTGGCCAACCTGAAGTTTGCCCAAGCGGTCGAGCCCGACAATGGTGATCTCGACCGATACACCCGGTGGTGCGAACATCAGCGCGCTGCCGGCCTGCCCACCCTCCCCGGCCGCGTGGCCGATGAGCGTGCCATCAATCCCTTCCTGCGATGCGATGTGCCTGCGGTGATCGATGCGGCATGCCGACATGGCGCGCGAAGCGATCGACCGGCGGATGTGTTCGCGGCGCTGCGACTCTGGAAGAACGAATTCCGATGACCTGCAAGAACTTGCTTGCGCCCGCTGCGCGCAGGCTCACACTGGGCTTCGCGCTCGCGCTTGCCGGGTGGTGCGCCGGATCAGGCTGCGCCACGCACCCGGCAGGCCCTGCCTCGACAACCACCGCGGGCTCCGCTGGCACAGCGCCAGCGCCCGAGCTGCCGGCTCAACAGGCATCCGCCGCGGGTCAGGAAGCCGCGCCTCCCTCCTCACTGGCCGATGAGTCACCGCCGGCCGCGGCGGTTGACCCGATGCGTCCGGACATCAGCGTGAACCTTGACGATGCTGCCGCCCGGACCGACCTCTGGGCGCGAGTCCGTCGCGGCTTCGGCATGTCCGATCTGGACAACGATCTCGTGCGCGACAGGGAGCGCTGGTACGCCAGCCGGCCCGACTATGTCGACCGCATGACGACGCGCGGCAGCCGCTACCTCTTCCACATCGTCGAGGAGCTGGAGTCACGCGGCATGCCCACGGAGTTGGCGCTGCTTCCATTCATCGAAAGCGCGTTCAACCCGCAGGCCATGTCGTCGGCCAAGGCTTCTGGCATGTGGCAGTTCATGCCTGCCACCGGTCGGGACTTCGCGCTCAAGCAGAACGTCTTTCGCGACGACCGGCGCGATGTGCTGGCCTCGACGCGCGCCGCCCTCGATTACCTGCAGCGTCTGCACGGCATGTTCGGCGACTGGCACCTGGCACTGGCCGCCTACAACTGGGGCGAAGGCAACGTGCAGCGCGCGATCGCCCGCAACGAGAAGGCCGGACGCCCCACCGACTATGCGAGCCTGAAGATGCCGGAGGAGACGCGCTTCTACGTGCCCAAGCTTCAGGCCGTCAAGAACATCGTCTTGAATCCTCAGGCCTACTCGCTGACGCTGCCCGCGTTGGCCAACCACCCGTATTTTCTGGGTGTGGCGATCAAGCGCGACATTGACGTCGAACTGGCAGCACGTCTCGCGGGCATGTCGCTCGAAGACTTCAAGACGCTGAACCCGCAGATGAACAAGCCGGTGATCCTGGCTGCCGGGACACCTCAGGTTCTGCTGCCGTACGACAACGCCAGTTCCTTCGTGCGCAAGCTCTCGGAGCACCGCGCACCGCTGGCGACCTGGACCGCCTGGGTCGCACCCAGGACGATGCGCCCGGAAGATGCCGCACGTCTGGTCGGCATGAGCGAATCGCAGCTTCGTGAGATCAACCGCATCCCGCCGCGCATGCTGGTCAAGGCGGGATCGACCTTGCTCGTGCCGCGCAGCGAGCAGCGCCATGCCGATGTGGCTGGGCATGTCGCAGACAACGCGACGATGCTGCTGGCACCAGACGTGCCGCCGCTGCGTCGCGTGGTCCTGAAGGCAGGCAAGGCCGATTCGGTAGCGAGTATCGCGAGGCGGTACCGAGTCGGGGCGGCGCAGGTCGCCCGATGGAACTCCGTGGGCACAGGCACGCGCTTCAAGCCCGGGGCGACGATCGTCGTCTACGAGGCCAGGCGCAACGCCGCTTCCTTGCGAGCAGCTACAGGGGGCAAGGCGAAGAAACCTGTATCGGTGACTGCTGCGGCCAAGAAGAAGTCCAGCAGGGTGGCACAGAAGAAGACCTCGACCCGCAAGGCAGTGCGGCTGGCCGCGGACTGATCAGACGCCCGAGAACAACAGCGCCACGTTGACGGCCAGCGCCGCAATCCATACCAGGCTGCGCAGCCCGGCGCGGTCGAGCACGTAGAGGGCCACGTAGGCGCTTCGAAGCAGGATGAAGCTCACCGCCAGCAGGTCCACGCGTTGCTGGGGCGCGCCGATCTGCTGTGCCCACAAGAGCGCGCCGATGAAGAAGGGCAGCGCCTCGAAACAGTTGGCCTGCGCCGCATTGGCGCGCTGGCGCCAGCCCTGCTGACGTGCGATCCATTCGCGCGGGTGACGGTTGTCGAAGCCGCCCTCGGACGGCGGCTTCGAGAACGTCCCCCACTTGGCGATGCCGGCAGACACGAGCGGCATCAGGGCCGCGACGAGGATGCACCAGGTGCTGACGTTCTTCATGGCAGGTTGTTTCCCACGAACGGTTTCAACGGCGATCGATCAGCGCGTGCGCGATCGTGCCCAGGTCGACGTACTCGAGTTCACTGCCCACTGGTACGCCGCGCGACAGCCTGGTCACCAGCAGACCCCGAGACTTCAGAATCTCGCTGACCGCATGCGCGGTGGCTTCACCTTCGGCGGTGAAATTGGTGGCGACGATCACCTCCTCGACGCCCCCTTCGGCAGCGCGGGTCAGCAGCGCCTGCAAGCCGATATCGCGCACGCCGATGCCGTCGAGCGGACTCAACCTGCCCATCAGCACGAAGTAGAAGCCGTCGTAGCTGCCGGTGCGCTCCATGGCAGCCTGATCGGCCGGCGTCTCGACCACGCACAGCAACCGGGCGTTGCGCCCGGTGTCGGCACAGATACCGCAGATCTCGCTTTCGGTAAAGGTGTGACAACGCGCGCAATGCCGGACATTCGCGACTGCAGCCTGCAGCGCCATCGCCAGGCGCTGGGCACCGGCTCGATCGTGCTGCAGCAGGTGCAACGCCATGCGTCGCGCCGACTTGTCGCCAACACCCGGCAACCGACGCAACGCGTCGATCAGCGCAGCGAGCGCAGGCTCAGACACGCGCAGTCAGAAGCTGTGACGACACGCCCGAGGCATGGCTCAAAACGGGAACTTCATGCCGGGAGGCAGCGGCATGCCGGCGGTGAGCTTGCCCATCTTTTCCTGCGAGACCTCCTCGGCGCGTCGCAGACCATCGTTGAAGGCCGCAGCGACCAGGTCCTCGAGCATGTCCTTGTCATCGGCGAGCAGGCTGGGGTCGATCACGATGCGCTTCACGTCGTGCTTGCAGGTCATCGTGACCTTGACCAGGCCGGCGCCCGACTGGCCCTCGACCTCGATCGTCGCGAGTTCTTCCTGAGCCTTCTTCAGGTTGTCCTGCATTGCCTGGGCCTGCTTCATCAAGCCGGCCAGTTGACCCTTCATCATGGTGTTGTCTCCTTGGTGGAATTCGGTAGGGGTTCAGGTTGGTTCATTGGTAGCGAACCGAGCCCGGCACGATGCGCGCGCCGGCGTACTGCGTCATCAAAGCGCGCACGATCGGGTCGTCCTGGATGATCTGTTCGGCTTCGCGCTGGCGGCGCTCTCGTTCGGCCGTCATGCGCGACGCGGGCGTGTCGACCGCGGGTCCGGCCAGCACTTCGATGCGAACCGTCGTGCCGAGGTGCAGAGCCAGCGCAGCTTCGAGCTTTTCGCGCTGAGCAGCCGAACGCAAGGTCTCGCGCTCGACCTGCAGCACCCAGGTGGCAGGAGACTCGGTTTCGTCAATGCGCATGCACTGCGACTGCAGCGCCAGTTCGCGGGCCAACGCGACGATGCTGCCCGACTGAGACAGGGCCTGCACCACTTCGCTCCAGCGGTCGCCAAGATGCGCGTTGACCGGCACATCAGAAGGTGAAGTGCCGGACATGGCATCTGCCGGCAAGGCGGGCGCCTCGGTGGGCACATCGGAGATCGGCGCAGCGGCGGCTCCCGAAGCTGGCTCGACGGGGGGTGCTGCAACGCTGTCATCCCCCCACTCTGCATCGACCCAGGGCGGCGGGGTCGGCTCGGCAGCAACGGAGGTTGCGGCAGCAGCCGACGGGGTCGAACTGGAGTGAGCCGTTGCCACGGCGACAGAACGCGATTCGTGGCGCAGATCGCTGCGGCCAGAAGACGTGCTCGAGCTCGCGGCAGGCAACTCGCGTCGTGCTGAAGCCGCTGGCGCCGCAACTGCGGCCGCCGGCTGGTCACCTTCGTGCGTCGGGCGAACAGCGCGAGATCCGGAAGGTGGGCAGAACGCCAGCATGCGCAGCAGCACCATCACCAGACCGCTGTGCTCGTCGGGCGCCAGTTCCAGTTCGGCACGGCCGTGCAGCGCCATGCTGTAGAGCACCTGCGTCTCGTCGGCCGCCAGGCGCGGCGCCAGCCGGGTTGCAGCGACAGCGTCGGCCTCGCTGGTATCGAGCGCATCCGGAACGGCCTGTGCCACCGCCATCTGCTGCAGCAGATCTGCCACCTCCGCGAGGGTGCCGGTCGCTGACAAGCCCAGGCCGCGTAACGCGTCGGCCTGCGCCAGCAGTGCCGCACCATCGTGTTCCGCCAGCGCTTCGATCAGGCGGATCGCGTGGCTGCGGTCGACCGCACCCAGCATGTCGCGCACACCAGCTTCAAGCAGCGCGCCGCCGCCGAACGCGATGGCCTGATCGGTGACAGACAGCGCATCGCGCATCGAGCCGCGCGCCGCGCGGGCCAGCAGGCGCAGCGCACCGGGCTCGGCGGCGATACCTTCGGCAGCCAGCACTTTGGCGAGATGGTCTCGCAGGGTGCTCATGCCCATCGGACGCAGATTGAACTGCAGGCAGCGTGACAACACCGTGGCCGGCACCTTCTGCGGGTCGGTGGTTGCCAGCACGAACTTCAGGTACTCGGGCGGCTCCTCCAGCGTCTTCAGCATCGCGTTGAACGCGGTGTTGGACAGCATGTGCACTTCGTCGATCATGTAGACCTTGAAGCGACCCACCACCGGTTTGTAGACGGCCTGATCAAGCAGCGGCGTGATCTCCTCGACGCTGCGGTTGGAAGCGGCATCGAGTTCCATGTAGTCGACGAAGCGGCCTGCATCGATGTCACGGCAGGCACTGCAGACCCCACACGGGCTCGCGGTGATACCGCCGCGCCCGTCCGCGCCGGTGCAGTTGAGCGATTTGGCCAGGATGCGCGACACCGTCGTCTTGCCGACACCGCGGGTGCCGGTGAACAGGTAGGCGTGGTGCAAACGGCCCTGCGTCAAAGCGTTCGAGAGCGCCTGCACCACGTGTTCCTGACCCACCAGGGCATCGAAACTTCGTGGTCGGTATTTGCGGGCCAGCACCAGGTAACTCATCGAACGATTCTAGTTGCCGGCCACCTTTCGGCCGCGTCGAGCGAGGGCTGCCGGATAATCGCAGCGCACTCACAGCCTCGCCAGCCGCGGCCCATCCCGAATGTCCACGCCCACCTCCTCAGCGCCCGACCAGGGCACGCTCAGCTACGAACAATCGGGGGTCAACTACGACCTGATCGATCCCTTGAAGGTCACCGCACAGCGCGCCGCCGCCGCCACCGGCGCCCACCTGGCGGCACACGGATTCAGCGAGGTGACCGCGTCGCGGGGCGAGTCGGCGTACGTGGTCGACGTCGGCCCGTTCTACCTGGCCAGCATCGTCGAATGTCTCGGCTCGAAGGCCCTGGTGGCCGACGAGATGCAGCGGCTCACCGGCAAGAGCTACTACGACGCGATCGCGCAGGACACCATCGCGATGGCAATCAACGACCTGATCACCGTCGGTGCCACACCGCTGGTCGTGCAGGCTTACTGGGCAGCCGGCGGTTCCGACTGGTTCGCCGATGCGCAGCGGGCGCAGGCACTGGTGACGGGCTGGAAGGCCGCCTGCGATCGCTGCGGCGTGGCCTGGGGAGGCGGCGAAACGCCAGCACTGGCAGGCATCGTGGAAGCTGGCCGCATCGACCTCGCCGCCTCGTGCACCGGGCTGATCAAGCCGAAGGAACGACTGTCGGTCGGCGATCGCCTGGCACCGGGCGACGCGATCGTGCTGCTGGCCTCGAGCGGGATCCATGCCAATGGCCTGAGCCTCGCACGCAAGCTGGTCGAGCGACTGCCGCAGGGCTATCTGACACCGGTCGAGCCCGGGGTCTCCGCGCTGAGCTACGGCGATGCGCTGCTGGCGCCGACGGTTCTGTACTCCCCGGTCACGGAGGCCTTGTACCGCGCCGGCATCACGCCGCGCTACTGCGCCAACATCACAGGCCACGGTTGGCGCAAGCTGTTGCGGCACCCAGCGCTGCACACCTACCGCATCCACTGCGTTCCAGACGTGCCGCCGGTTCTGAAATTCATCCAGCAGCACGCGCGACAGGACGACCTGGAGGCCTACAGCACCTTGAACATGGGCGCAGGATTCGCCCTTTTCGTTGCAGCCGATCAGGCCGAGCGCACCGTCGAGGTGGCCGAAGCCGAGGGCGTGCGCGCCTGGGTTGCCGGACAGGTCGAAGCGGGACCGAAGCGACTGCTGATCGAGCCGCTCGGTCTCGAGTTCGGCGACGACGCGTTGCAGCTGCGCTGACCCTCCTGCCCGCCGGACCAGCACCCGTCACCTACAATCGTCGTCGACGGGCCTCCCCGCATGGAAGCGCGGCCAACCGGGTCAGGTCGGGAACGAAGCAGCCCCAACCGTTGTGACCAGTGCCGGGGTCAGGCTCGTCACCCCCGCGGGAATTCATGCCCCGCTCAGCTCGCCTGCTTGAACGCCATCACCGCCTGGTTGCGCAGGGTGCGCAGCAGCGACAACTCCTTCTCGTCGAGCTCGATGCCACCCGGCTGGGCCTGGTCGGCGTAGATCATTGCGAACGGCGAGCCCTTCATCATCAGGGGCAGCAGCAGGAACGACGGGGCGTTGACCGTCTTTCGATACCAACTTGGCAAGCGCTCGGCCATGGCCGCCTCGGTGGCGTCGCGTATCAGCGTGTCGGCACCTTTCAGGCAGACCGCGGCGAACAGGTCGGTTCCGCCTTTCAGAGGCACCTTGAACAAGGCTGCCGCTGCATCACCACCCTCTCCGAGACCGAAGCGTCCGGTCAGCGTTTCGGTCTTGGGGTCACGCAGGCAGAACAGCACGCGGCGAAAGCCGAGGGCTCTGAACATGGTCTCGAGAATCATGCGCAACACCTCGTTGAGCTTGAAGCTGTCGACCATCGAATTGGTGATGTCCTGGATGCCTGCGGCAAGCACTTCGGCGGCCCTGCCCGGGGTTCCCATCGGTGCCGCCGCAGCGTCGTCGGCTGCAGAGGTACACAGCAGCGAAGTGGCATGCAGCTCGTGGGGCGACAGCGAATCGGTGTTGGGCTGAGTGGCTTCGTCCAGCAGGCCCGAGGAAGCCGCGCCGGGCGCTGGCGCCATGAGCCGAGCAGCCAGCGAGTTCTTGCCGACCACCAGATTCATCGCCCGCGCCGATTCGGCCAGCTTGGTCCGCGCCACGGCAGTGGCTTCGCAGATGTGCTTCGCGCTGACTCCGAGGACACGGGCGTAGCGCTCTGCGGCGTCTGCAAGCGCGTTCGCCGATGCCGCAGCATCGGAGCGCATCAGCGTGTCGGTCAAGTCGTTGGCAGCCATCGCAAGCCAGCGCAGCCGCTCCGCAGCGGCATCGGGCGGACGCGACGGGGGCTCGCCGCCTGGCTTGCGCATGCAACGCTGCAAGCTGTCGGGCAGTCCCCAGGATTTGGCAACGCCGACGCCCAGGTCCTCGAAGCTCAGGCCCAGCACCTGGATGGCAACCGAGTTCTCTGCCCCCGGCTTCGGCGCATCGCCGGGTGCCGCCCCACGGCTGAGCAAGCTGCGGACCTGGCGTGCTTCCTCTGGAAAGTAGTACTGGGTCAGCAGTCGGCCGAGGTTCTGGAACATCGAGCCGATGAAAGCCTCCTCGCTGTCACGCCCCGTCCTGCAGAGCTCGCCCGCCAGGGTTCCCGCCATCAAAGAACGCAGGAACTCTTCCTTGAGCAGGTTCGCATGTCCCTTGTCCTGCATGTGTTCCAGCAGCACAAGGCTCAGCGCCATGTTCCGGATGCCGGCAAATCCGATCAGCGCAGCGGCCCGCGAGACCGTGCTGATGGAGCCGCCGCCGGCATGGCGATAGCTTGCGGTGTTGACCAGTCGCAGCAGCTTGTTGGTCAGCGCGACGTCCTTCAGGATCTCGTTGGCCAGGCTGTTCAGGCTTTCGGTTTCGGAGTTGGCCACGCGCTGGATGCACGACACGGCACTCGAGAGCGCCGGGAAATCGCTCTTGTGGCGCATCCGTCGCAGCAGGAAATCAAGCGTTCCGTTGGTGGCCGCGGCTCCGGTCGCAGCGGCCTCGGATTCATTCGCCACGGGATTCATCCAGGCTTGCAAGGCGTCGCCGAAGGCTTCGGCACCGACATATCGGCGTGCGGGATCGCGCGACATCGCGCGAAGCACGATCGCGCGCAACGCATCATCGACTTCAGCGCCGACACCGTCCGGCAGCGCCAGATCCTCATGGGCGGCGCGGTAGATCGCTCGGTAGGGATCCTTCTCGGAAATCACCGCCTTGCCGGCCAGCAATTCGGCCAGCACCAGTCCGGCCGAGAAGACATCCATCGCCGGAGTCGGCGACAGGCCTTCCGCGGCCTCTGGCGAGAGGTAACCGGGCGTGCCGACGATCTGGTTCTTCTGAGTGGTGTCGTTCGTCTTGACCGCGATCCCGAAGTCCATCACGCGAGCCCGCCCGCCGATGTCGATGAGGACGTTCGAGGGCTTCAGGTCACGGTGCACGATTCCAGTCTCGTGGGCTGCCCGCAGCGCGCTCAGGATGTCCAGGACGATGCCCACTGCGGCCTGCGGCGCAAACGCGCCTTTCGCGCGAAGCACTTCGGTCAGCGTGTGGCCCGCCACGTACTCGAAGACGAGAAACGGTTGCCCCTCGTGCACATCCGCCTCGAACACCGGAACGATGTTCGGATGGGTCAGGCGGCTGACGCTTCGAGCTTCCTGCAGCCACTGGCTGGCATCTCCCGCGGCGACGCCGCTGCCGTTGCGGATGATCTTGACCGCGACCTCGCGCTCGAGATGCGTGTCGAAACCCAGCCAGACGTTGGCCTGGGCCCCCTTGCCCAGCAGTCGCCTCAACTCGAAGCGGCCCAGGCGCTGGACAGCCGGCGGCGCGGCAAGGCTCGCCATGGTCGGGATCAGTTCGCGGCCACGGCGGCCTGCTCGGCGGCTGGGGCATCTTCGACGCGCGAAGCACTGGTCTGGACCGGCTCTCCGGTGCGCAGGGCCTGGCGTGCAGCAGCCAGTGACTCCTGCACGATGCGCGGGGTCAGGCCGAGGCTGCGCGCGTAGCGCTGTGCGACGGACGTGCGGGGCCCGGCGCCGCGGGATCCCTTGGCAGAGCCGGACGGCATGGCGCTGCCATCGGCAACCACCTCTGCCGTCGCTGCAGAGGACCGGGGCGCTGCGGCAGGCATCAGGGATGCATCGACGGCTTCGTTGGCTGCGCTGGCGGTGATGCG
>JAGNWJ010000008.1:51641-63289 GCA_017986065.1 Rhizobacter sp.
TCGAAACTGAGCGCCATGTCCTGGAGGATCAATCTCGCGATTTCCTCGACATGCTGTCCCTCCATCGCGGCCATGCGCTCGACACGGGCACTCATGCCGGGCAAGGCGGGCAACGCACCGACGGTGCGCAACCGGTCGAGCATCAGTTCGAGCGGGCCGTCGCGACCGAGCGCTTCGGCTTCGAGCCAGCCTTGCAGTGCGCGCAAGAAGGTGCGCGCACTGAGATAGCGCTGGCGATCCTGACTCGAGGTGCAGCGGTTGGCGATCGCACGCAGGGCCTCGGGAATGGGATGCGGGGTGCTCCAGGGCAGGCGCACCAGGTCGCGGCCCACCGGCATCAAGCGCAGCATCGCCTTGGAGATGTCGGGTTCGTCCAGCACCGGAGCGCCGGTCAGCAGCAGGTGCAGCAGCAGGCCGCAGGCCAGCACATCGCGTTCCGCGGCTTCGCGTTGCGCACGCAGGGTGTCGGCTTCGACCAGCACCGCCTGATCGACACCGCGCCGGACACCATCGGCGGCTGCTGGCGTTCCCTGGGTGCTGGAAGTGGACAGAGCCATCAATTGCACGTGGCCTGCGTCGTTGATCAGCAGGCTATGCAGTTGAAGATCGTGATGGGCGGTACCGGCCTCGTGGGCAAAGGCAAGCGCTTCCAGCACCTGACAGACCCAGCCCACCGCTTCGATCGGAGAAGGCTTGGGATGGAGCGCCAGCCATTCGCCCAGCGTGACACCCTTCGATCGGTCGACGGCTGCGTACGGCCAGTGTTCCTGGACGGCAACCTCGACGCCCTGCGCCAAGTTCGGGTGAACGAGGCGTGCCGCATGGCGCACTGGCATGAGCCAGCGCTCGAGTGCCGCAGGGTCGACCGGCTGCACTCTCGGCAGCGTGAGCACCAGTTCCTGCTGGAGATGCGGATCCTTGACCAGCCACACCATGCTGCCCTGGCTCTTGCCCAGCAGTTGAAGCAGCTCGAAACGGCCGAAGTTGCGACCCAGCTGGCTCGGTCGTGCGCTGGCGGAGGAAGGGGGATTGCCGGTCATGGTCAGGGATATCGGATGCTTTCTATTGGAAATGGACCCCGGCAGGCGCCAAGCGATGAATTCACGGGCGTTTGCCGTGCATTTGACTCGCCAGGCCTTGTTTTCAGCAGCTTCGGCCCGGCCGCAGGCTGGACCCAGGCGGCGGGCGACCCACCTCAGTCCAGCTCCACGACCGCACCCCGGCCGGTGATGAAGGCCGCCTTCACGATGGCTTGCGGCTGCAGGCGCGAAACCGCCCGCTGGTAGCGCTGCAGTTGCAGCAGGTGCAAGTCGAGTTCCTGCGGCGCCTCGCTCAGCTTGTAGTCGAGGACCCACCAGACACCGCCAGACGCCCGTTGCGAGGCGCCCCCCGGGCCCGCCTCACGCAGGTGAACCAGCCGGTCGATGCGCAGGACCTCGCCACCGTCAGTCACGCTGACCTCGTTGCCGGCCCAGATCAAGCCGGCAGGATCGAAGAAGCGCTGGCACGCCGCACTGCGCAGGATCGCGACCGCGACACGCTGCACTGCCGGAGGCTCGGCGCCGAACTCTCGAGCCGCAGCGGCACCCAGGGCATCGAGCGCGCCGGCACCCGGCAGTTCGCCGCGCACCGCCCATTCCAGCACCCGGTGCACCGCCTGGCCAAGCCGGCTGGCGGCACTGCATTCGTCGCCCCTATCCCGAACCCCCTCGGCCGGCACGGCGGCGGCCAGGCGCGGTGGTTCACAGGCAGGCAGCACCTTCAGGCTCAGGTCGGCCCCCGCCTCTTCGGCGGGCGCGCAGACGGCTGGTTCAGGGGACCAGGCGGCCGCGTGCGGCTCCAGACGCTGCCACCAGGACACCTTCGACGCGTGATGCGGCACGGTGGCACTGACGACCACGCGGTGCTTGGCACGCGTCATCGACACGTACAGGCTGTTGAGTTCCTCGCGCCGCCGCGCTGCCACCTCTGCCTCGAACAAGGTCTGCAGCAGTGGTGGGCACCGGGACTCGGCGTAGACGAAGGCGCAGCACACCGGATGTCGCGATTCGACCGGCCACTGCACGAGCAGGGTCGCGGTGTCGGCGACGTTGGGCTCGGGTTGGGTGTCCATGATGAAGACCACTTCGGCCTCCAGTCCCTTGGCGCCATGGATGGTCAGCAACTGCACCGCATCAGGCTGCGCGGGCGCGGCGATCTTCAGGCGCCTGCGTCGCAACGCACGCACGAAGTTGTACGGAGTCGAGCCACGCGCTCCATCGAGCATCAGTGACTGCGCAAGCAGGGCATCGATGGCAGCCCGCGCGGCAGCGCGCCGCGTCGGTGACACCGCGGCCAGAGTGCGCTGCATCACCTCGCCTTCATCGACGATGCGATCCAGCAGGTCATGCGGAGGCAGCACGGCAGCAGCTTGCTGCCACAGGCCGAACAACGCACGGGCACGCCTCAGTGCCGCGCTGGGTTCAGCTACGCCGTGCAGTGCACTCCACCAGGCCAGCGGATCGGGCGGGCGACGGGGCACCTCGCCGCCACCGCGGCTGGCGGCCACAGCAGTTGCCAGCTGCACCAGATCGTCGTCGCTGCAACCGAAGATCGGGCTCTTCAGCGCCTGCGCCAGCGACAGTGCATGGCTGGGGGATGCCAGCACATCGAGCACGGCAACGAGATCACGAACCTCGGGCGCATCGAACAGTGCGGCTTCCTCGACCGCCGCGCAGGGCACACCGAGCGACTCGAGTGCGCCGGCCGCGAGCCGAAGTGATTCACGCTTTCGGCACAGCACCTGCACCTGGCCGGGCTTCACGCCTCCCGCAAGGACATCGCGCACGGCCCATGCGACGCGATCCGCTTCCTGCTGGCGCAGGCGCTGTTCAGGTTCGACACGCGCAACTGACAGTGTGTCGCGCCAGACTTGCCCATCGGCTGCGTCGTCGCGCTCCCTGGCTTCCCGAAGCACGAGCGGCAGACTGCAGACGCCCGCACCGGACACCGGCTCCAGCGCCGTGGTGTGCGGACGGAAGCCGGCGAACTCACCGTCCCGGCCCGCCTGCTCGAACACGCTGTTGAGCACGGCCAGCACCTCGGGAGCATTGCGACGGGTGTGGTCGCAGCTCAACACCTGTCCTTCAAGGCCTTGCTTCACGAAATCACGCGCAGCCTCGAAGACCTTGGGCTCGGCGCGGCGGAACCGGTAGATGCTCTGCTTCGGGTCGCCCACGATGAAGACACTGGGCGGGCGCTGGCCGCTGGCACCACCGCCTGCGCCCGCGTAACCGGACAGCCACGCCGCAAGCGCATGCCACTGCAGCGGGCTGGTGTCCTGGAACTCGTCGATCAGGAGATGGCGAACGCGCGCATCGAGCCGCTCCTGCACCCAGGCCGACAACGTCGAGTCGCCCAGCAGCGCGACTGCACAGCGTTCGAGATCCGCCATCTCGACGAGCCCCCGCGACCGCTTGTAGGTTGCGAGTTCGGCGAACAGGACACGGGAAAGACGAACCATCTGCAGGTGCTCTTCGTGCGCTTCGTGCTGTGCGATCGCCTGGCGCAATTCGACCAGCAGGTCGATCGCGGCACGTTGCTCGGGCCCGTCGCCGAGGCCCAGACGCGGCGTGTCCTTCTGCGTGAAAAGAGCCGCCCAGAAGGCGTCGAACACCTCGGAGTCATCGCCAGACCGAGCCTCCTGAGACAGCGCAGCCTCGATGGCTCGCGCCGCAGTCGTCTGCTTGGCCTTGCCACCGGCACCCAGCGCCGACGCACAACACTGCAGCGTCTGCCGCGCCAACGGAATCCGCACCCACTGCGCCGGGTGCACACCGACTTGCGCCCCCGGCCAGGATGCAGAAGGCACCGCAACGCTGGACTCGAGCGTGCCGGCCGCATCGGCGAGCTCGATCTCGACGCGCTTGGACCACGCGGAGTCCAGCCACTTGCGCAACTGCGATCGACCGCGCCGCTGGACGAGATGGTGGAAGTCGGCTCGCAGTGCCTCGTCGGCCGCAATCGCAGTGTGGAAGCGGCGGAAGACCTCGCTCTCGTGATCGGCGATGTCCTCGACGATCTGTGCGTCGCGCTGCACGCCCAGCTCGATCAGCAGATCGAGCGGCGCGGCCTTCAGCAACTGCGAGAACCAGGCGTGGAAGGTGCGGATCTCGACCGAACGGCCGGCGCGCTGCAATCGCTGCTGCAGGCCGGCAAGCGCTGGCGCGAGTTGCTGCGCGGTGGCGGCGTCGATTCCGCGCTGCTGCAAGGCCTCGACTCGCTGCGCCTCGGTGCCGACATCGGCCGACAGCGTGGTCAACCACTCGGCTAGCCGGGCCCGCATCTCGCCGGCCGCCTTGCGCGTGAACGTGATCGCGAGGATCTCCTGTGGCTCGGCACCGTCGAGCAGCGCGCGCAGGATGCGTGACACCAGCATCCAGGTCTTGCCGGCGCCCGCGCAGGCTTCGACGACAACGTGCCGGCGCGGATCGCAGGCGACGGCGTAGAAGTCCTGCGCATCGACCTGGGCGCCGTCTATGAGATAGGCAGGCCGCAGCGCAACGTTCGGCGCGTTCACAGGGTCGCCCCCGTGGCGGGGATCACGGACCACTGATCCCGCCTGCACAGTCCTCGGGCATCGCAGTGCTCGCAGGCCACTCCCTCGCCGAGTGCGGGCAGCACCGCACCACCAGCCAGGCGCGCGAGGTCCCGTCCCAATCCATCCACCAGCGCCTCGGCACTCTGCTCGACCTCGGGGTGACGCACCTCCACGATCTTCTGGGAGTCATCAAGCGACAGGTAGATTGCATCGAGCGGGCCGATCCCGCCGGCTCGCCTGCCCTGCTCGATGGCCAGCGCCGCATAGAAAGGCAGCTGCGTGTCTTCCTGGCGCAGCTTGACCTTGTCGCGCAGGGCACTCGTGCTGCCGGTCTTGTAGTCGATCAACTGCGTCACCGGGCCTGCCGCAAGGGCGATGCTGTCGATGCGGTCGATCACGCCGTGCATCGAGATGCCCCGCCAGGCCTCGGGATGAGCCGTCCATTCACGTTCGCCATCCAGCCACTGCGCACCATCTCGATCGCGGGCCTGCAGCCATTCGACATAGCGGGGCGCAAAGCGCTCGAACGTCGCTGCGAACGGCAGGAAATCGCCGTCGGAAAGTCCCATGTCGGCCTGCGCAGCAGCGGCCGCCAAAGCCAGAGCAAGGGCGTCGTCCTGCGCGTTCATGGTGGGCGGGCGAGTCCGGTGAAATCGTTCCAGAACCTCATGCAGCCACGTGCCGTAGTCGCGCTTCTCGACTTCTCCATCGAGTTCCTCGGCCGGCTGCAGCCCCAGCATGCGCAGCGCGAAGAAGCTGTAGGGACAGGCTCGCAGAGCTTCGCACGCACTGGCGCTCAATCGATCAGGCAGAAGAGCCGGAGCAGAAGGCAGCGGGCGTGGGACCGGCGTCGGCGAAGTGACTTGCACGGCACGCGGATCGGGCGCCTCGCCGAGTGGCATCAGCCCGGATTCACGACGGGCAGACATCAGCCGCTCGAGCAAGGGGCTGGGCGACACGGTTTCACCATCGTCGTCGGTGCGCCGCAGCAGTGTCACCGGAGCGCCGCGCAAGGCCTGGGCGAATGCCAGCACCTCGCCTTCGCGCCGCTCGGCCGCGGTCGACAAGCCGAGTGCTGTCGCCTCGACGTCGTTCAGCAGCGGATGCGGCGAGGGTGCAGCGCCCAAGTGCTTTTCGTCCGCCCCTGGCCACACGATCGCTGTGAACCGTCGCAGCATGGCGCGGGGAGCCGGGATCACGATCACGGCCGGCTCATCGGGTGAAGCGGGAACAAAGGTCGAGTGCTCGAGGGCTGCGTCGACCCAGCGGGCGTAGTCCGACAGCGTGAGCTTCTCGGTCTGACCCTCCAGAGCGCTGCTCCCGCTCAGATGCATCGAGGCAAGCACCTGCTGACCGGCGTCATCTCGCGCGAGCGCGGCTGCCAGCCCGCTGGCCTGCATCGCTGCGCGGACGCGGGCGCACCAGCCTGAAAGAGGCTGCGCGCCAGCCCCGCGCAATGGCTCGGTGGCCTGCGCGGCAAGCTCCCACAACGCTGCCGCACCTGAAGTCAGTTTGTCCGGATCGACGGCGGAGGGCCGAGCCCAATGGCGGCGACGCAGGGTGAACTCGAGCGAAGCAACAGCTGCCGGATCGACCACCGATGAAGGCCAGCACTTGATCGCATCAAGCACGTCGTCCACCGTGGCAGTCGGTGCGGCAGCACGCAGTAGCAGGCCCACGCTCGCGCCTGCGCGCGTTGTCGAAAGCGTCCATCCGGTTTCATCGCGCAACGGCACAGCGCGTCGGCCGAGCAGTGCGCGAACCCGCCGCACCAGCAGGCGATCCTGCGCGATCAACGCCACCGGAGCCCCATGGACAGACAGATCGGCAAGCACCTGCGCGGCAGTGCGCTGCGCCTCGTCCTCGAAGTCACTGCAAACCTGCACCTGTACACGGGCCTGTGCGGCCATGGCCCGGATGACGTCATCGCCGGCTGGATCGGTATCGATCCAGAGGACAGGGCAGCTGCCCGGAGCGGCATCGACGATCGCCTGCGTGAGGGCGTCGACCCCGCCGGCCTGGACAACGATCCACGCGGACGGTTTCAGCGAGAAAAGTACATCCGTCGGCTGCACGATCGTGGCAGCGGCCCACTCGAATGCAATGCGCGCGAGATGCCGCTCCGTGCCACCGACGCCTCCCACCGCGCCGAGCATCTCGCGAATCGATGCACCGCGCGCCGCCCGATGAACCGGGGGCACGGCCGCGATCGCCCGGGCGATCGCCTGCGCGGTCTGCATCACTGCGTTCGCGGCCTGATCGAAGGCCTGCGGATCCCGGCGCGACCACGCCGCAAAGGCTGCCTGTCCGCGCAGCAGGCGCCTGGCGGTCAGTTCGTCCAGCGCGGCATCGAAGCAGACGTCGAGTTCCGCCACCGGCTCGGGAGGTGCTGCGCTGCGGGCCAGGGTCTGGGTCGTTTCGACCCGCGGCATCCACGTCTCGACATCCCCCCAGGCCTGGCGGGCGAGTGGGAGGTGCTGTGCGAACGGAACCAGGAACACGGCGTCGCGCAGGCTCACGCCTTGCTCGCGTGCCCAGGACACCGACGCGGTCGTTGCGGACGACCAGGGGTCGCTGTCCGCGATATCGAGAAAGATTTTTGTCATCGTGGCGATAGAAAAGGACTCGTCTCGCCAGCCTCGCAGGACGCAAGCCAAAGCACCCGATGTGCCAAAATCATTGTGCCTTGCAGCCTACCTCCGGGCTCGCTCGTACCAAGGACAACCCCATGAGCAGCGAACTGATCACACACACCTCCGACGCCTCGTTCGACAGCGACGTCATCCAGTCCAGCAAGCCGGTGCTGGTGGATTACTGGGCCGAATGGTGCGGTCCCTGCAAAGCCATCGCACCGATCCTCGACGAGGTATCGAAAGCCTACGATGGTCGTCTGCAGGTCACGAAAATGAACGTCGACGACAACCGTGACGTGCCAGCCAAGTACGGCATTCGTGGTATCCCCACGCTGATGCTGTTCAAGGACGGGCAGCTCGCGGCGACCAAGGTCGGCGCCCTCACGAAAGCCCAGTTGACAGCATTCATCGACGGCAACCTATAATCTGTCGCTGTCGGGTGGAGTTCTCCGCTCCACCTTGTCGATCGCCCGCAGTCCCACTCTCGGATTCCGGTAGCCCAGTGATTCCGCCAGACCACAAGTCGGCGGCCCTCCCCCTCCCGATCGTTGCGCGACATGTCAATGTCGGCGCCGAATCACGGAAGCACCTGACAGCAGGCTGCGCTCGTGCCCGGATACACCTGTTGATCATTTTCCCGGTTTCGCCTCCATGCACCTGTCTGAACTGAAAGCGCTCCACGTCTCCGAACTCATCACGATGGGTGAGGCGCTGGAGATCGAGAACGTCACGCGCCTGCGCAAGCAGGAGCTGATGTTCGCGATCATGAAGAAGCGCGCCAAGGGCGGCGAACAGGTGTTCGGCGACGGCGTGCTTGAAGTGCTTCCCGACGGATTCGGCTTCCTGCGCGCGCCGGATGCCAGCTACATGGCGTCCACCGACGACATCTACCTCAGTCCCAGCCAGATCCGCCGCTTCAACCTGCACACCGGTGACGATGTCGAAGGCGAAGTGCGCGTACCCAAGGATGGCGAACGCTACTTCGCTCTGGTCAAGGTCGACAAGGTGAATGGCCTGACACCGGAGCAGAGCAAGAACAAGATCATGTTCGAGAACTTGACGCCGCTCTTCCCGAAGGAGCAGTTCAAGCTGGAGCGTGACATCAAGTCCGATGAGAACATCACCGCGCGCATCGTCGATCTGATCGCGCCGATCGGCAAGGGCCAGCGCGCCCTGCTGGTGTCTGCGCCGAAGAGCGGCAAGACGGTGATGATGCAGCAGCTCGCACACGCCATCGTCGCCAACTACCCCGAAGCGCACCTGATCGTGCTGCTGGTCGATGAACGACCCGAGGAAGTGACCGAGATGCAGCGCACCGTGCGCGGCGAGGTCATCAGCTCGACTTTCGATGAACCAGCGCAGCGTCACGTGCAGGTCGCCGAGATGGTGATCGAACGCGCGAAGCGTCTGGTCGAGATGAAGAAGGACGTGGTGATCCTGCTCGACTCGATCACCCGGCTGGCCCGCGCCTACAACAACGTGTTGCCATCCAGCGGCAAGGTGCTGACCGGCGGCGTCGATGCCAACGCCTTGCAGCGGCCGAAGCGCTTCTTCGGTGCGGCCCGCAACATCGAGGAAGGTGGCTCGCTGACCATCATCGGCACCGCGCTGGTCGATACCGGAAGCCGGATGGACGAGGTGATCTACGAGGAGTTCAAGGGCACCGGCAACTGCGAAATCCACCTCGATCGACGCATGGCCGAGAAGCGCGTGTATCCGTCGATCCTGCTGAACAAGTCGGGCACTCGTCGTGAAGAGTTGTTGCTGAAGCCTGAAATCCTCCAGAAGACCTGGATCCTGCGCAAGCTGCTCTATCCGATGGACGAAATCGAGGCGATGGAGTTCATCCTGGACAAGATGAAGTCCACCAAGACCAACCACGATTTCTTCGACATGATGCGTCGCGGCGGTTGAGCGGTCTCTGCCCGATTGTTTTGGGCTGGATCGACCTATAATTCGAGGTTTCCCTCACAGTGGCAAGTGCGCCGAATGGTTCGGCGTGGCTCCCGCGACATAGCTCAGAGGTTCCAATGAAAGACGGCATTCACCCCAACTACCGCGACGTGTGCTTCGTGGACCTGTCCAACGGATTCAAGTTCGTCACGCGTTCGTGCGCCACGACGAAGGAAACCATCAAGCTTGACGACGGTCGCGAAGTGCCCCTGTTCAAGCTTGAAACCACCAGCGAATCGCACCCGTTCTACACTGGCACGCAGAAGAGCGTCGATTCTCTCGGCGGCCGCGTCGAGAAGTTCCGCAACAAGTTTGCGCACTTGAAGAAGTAACGCGGGGCGGCTGCGCCTGCACGATCAGAAAGGCAGCCTAGGCTGCCTTTTTTTTGGATGATCAATTCCTCACTGAACCCCGCCCTGGTGTCGCAGCGCGCTGTGCAGCGCCTCCCGCGCTGGGCACTGCTGCTGTTCTGCGCAGCGTATGTTCTGCCGGGGGTTTTCGGACGCGATCCCTGGCGCAATGCCGATGTGACGGCGTTCGGCTACATGATCAGCATGGTCGATGGCCGTTCATCCTGGTGGATGCCAGCGATTGGCGGGGTGGCGGCCGACCCGTCCCCGCTTCCCTACTGGCTCGGTGCGGCATTCATCCGACTGCTCGGACCCTGGGTCGATCCGGCTCTGGCGGCGCGTATTCCGTTCGCCATGCTGCTGGTGTCGGTGCTGCTGCTGACCTGGCACGCCGCATACCATCTGGCACGCACTGAAGCCGCTCAGCCCCTGCCGTTCGCCTTCGGAGGCGAGGCCGACCCCATCGACTATGCAAGGGCCATGGCCGATGGTGCGCTGCTCGCGCTGATCGCCACGCTGGGTCTGCTGCAACTCGGACACGAGACCACGCCTGAACTCGGGCAACTGGCTTGCGTGGCACTGTTCATCTACGCATTGGCTGCCAGTCCGTTCCGCGGTCCGCGACCCAAGGTCGCCCTGATGATCAGCCTGCCCGCGCTCGCCGCCTGCGGCGCGCCCACGATCGCCGTGGCGTTGGGCGCGGTAGGCATTGCGGTGAGCGCCAGATCCAACTATCCGATCGTGCGCCGCTTCGCGCCCTGGGTCGCTGGTGCAACCGCCGCGACGGCCGCGTTCTCGACCGGACTCGACCTCTGGGCATGGCAGGTGGGCAACTACCGCACACTTGATCAGGTGCTGGCGGTTCCCCGGCAGTGGCTGTGGTTCCTCTGGCCGGCCTGGCCGATGGCACTGTGGACGCTGTGGCGTTGGCGGCGCCACATCCTCAACCGGCACATCGCCGTTCCCCTGGGTTGCGCGGCTGTCACCGCCGTCGCCAGCATCGTGGGAGGAGGACAGGACCGGGTGCTGATGCTGTCGCTTCCCGCCTGGGCACTGCTCGCGGCGTTTGCATTGCCGACACTCAAGCGCAGCACGGCGGCAGCCGTCGACTGGTTCTCCGTGTTCTTTTTCAGCGTCTGCGCGATCGCGTTCTGGGTCATCTACGCGTCGATGCAGATCGGCTTTCCAGTGCGTCCGGCTCAGAACGTCGTGAAGCTGGCTCCGGGATTCACGCCACAGTTCTCATTGCTTGCACTCATTCTGGCCACCGCGGGCAGTCTGGCGTGGGTCTGGCTCGTTCGATGGCGAACCGGCCGCAACCAGCACGCGATGTGGAAAAGCCTGGTCTTGCCCGCGAGTGGTGTGGCCCTGTGCTGGCTGCTGGTGATGACGCTCATGCTGCCCGTGCTGGACTACGCGCGCAGCTACCGGCCGCTGGTCGACCGCGTGGCGATGCACGTGCCCCAGGATGCCTGCATCGCCACGCCTCGCATTCAGCGCAGCTTCCAGGCCGCACTGGAATACTTCGGCGGTTTCCGTGTCGACGCCAGCGGCAGTTCAACCAGCACCGAGTGTGGCTACCTGCTGCAAGTCGAGCCCCGCAAGGGCAAGCGGCCGCCGGCGCCGCCTGGCTGGACTCGCGTGGCGCGAGAATCCCGACCCACCGACCGCACGGAGTGGATGGTGATCTACGGCCGAGAGGGACGCGACAAAGCGGCGACTGCGCGTTGAGCTGCTCCAGTCGCGACGCCGCTCCAGACCGCCGGCAATTCAGGTGATGTCAACGTGGCTGTTCTCGACCGAAGCCGGCGCGCTGGCATCGCCTTCCGCGGGATCCATCGATTTCGCTGCGGATCTCACACGCGCAGCGGGAAACAACAGCTTGAAGCTGGAGCCCTGACCGGGTTCGCTGGTGATCTCGAGTTCGCCGCCATGTCGCTGCGCGACATGCTTGACGATGGACAACCCGAGGCCCGTGCCGCCCGTGTCTCGCGAACGGCTGCCATCAACGCGGTAGAAGCGTTCCGTCAGCCGCGGCAGGTGTTCCTTGGCGATGCCGATACCGGTGTCGCGAACTTCGAGCTCACCCACACCATCGCTGTGTATCGACCACAGCACGTGCACGGAGCCGCC
>JAGNWJ010000131.1 GCA_017986065.1 Rhizobacter sp.
GGCGATCGTCGATGCGACGAAGGATCTGGCGATCGCGTTCAAGCCGCAGATCGCCTACTTCGCGGCGCACCGCGCCGAGGACCAGCTCGAAGCGCTGATCGCTCACGTCCATGCGGTCGCACCGCAGGTGCCGGTGATCCTCGATGCGAAGCGCGGGGACATCGGCAGCACCGCGCAGCAGTACGCCCGCGAGGCCTTCGAGCGGTATCGGGCCGATGCGGTGACGCTGTCGCCGTTCATGGGGCACGACTCGATCGAGCCTTACCTGGACTACGCCGACAAGGGGCTGATCCTGCTGTGCCGCACGTCGAATGCGGGCGGCTCGGACCTGCAGGCGCAGCGCCTCGTCGGCGCAGACGGCCGGCTCGGCGACCTGCTGTACGAACACATCGCGCGGCTGGCGCAGGGCACGTGGAACCGCACCGGCCAGCTCGGCCTGGTGGTGGGCGCGACCTTCCCGGCCGAGATCGAGCGGGTGCGCGAACTGGCGCCCACACTGCCGCTGCTGATCCCGGGCGTCGGCGCGCAGGGCGGCGATGCGGCAGCGACGGTGCGTGCGGGATGGCGTTCGCAGGGTGGTCGAACCACGGGCTCGATCGCAGTCAATTCGTCACGCGCGGTGCTTTACGCGAGCGCAGGCGACGACTTTGCCGAAGCCGCGCGCCGCGTCGCGGAGGCGACACGTCTGCAGCTGAACAGCGCACGCTGAGTCGAAAAACCGAAACTGCCCGATCGCTCCGGCGCGAAGCGATCAGTCCAGGCTGACCTCGGCGCGCACCACCCCCGCGCGGTCGGCCCGCGCGCTGACCGCGAGCCGCGTTCCTTGCGGCGCGCGCACCACCCATTCGCCCACGGCCCGATCGGCGGTCGCGTTGTGCGCGCCGTGATGGCCGAGCAGCGACTGCCTCGGCGCGTGGCCTTCGAGCTGCGTGCCCTCGAAGCGCAGCTTGCCACTGACGAGCGTAACGGCCGGGTCCTCGATGCCGTTGATGCGCGGCAGGTGGATCTCGAACATCACGCCGCGCACCACCTTGCGTTCCAGTGCGCGCTTGCTGATGTAGCTCGGCAGCCAGCCGCTGTTGGCGACCGCGAGCCGCACGCGCCAGGTGTCGGGGCCGAGTGCGCGCACCTCGGTACGCAGCAGTTCGAGCCTGGGCAGACTCAGCGCGATCTGCGTCATCCATGAGGGGAAGCGAGCCGCCTCGCGTTCACGCAGGTGTGGTGGCGGGTTGCGCCAGTAGTTCTGGTGGTCCCAGCCGCCGAGCTCGATTGCGCCGAGCTGTGGGTGGTGGAATGGACGCCACGCCGCGTAAGCCTGACCGCCGCACTGCTCGTCGCTCCACTTGAGCAGCTTCAGGTCGTCGGCCGCCGGGTGTTCGCGGTACCAGTCGACCCACGGGTAGCCGGTGATGCCGGCCTCGGCATTCGGCGACCAGATCTCGACCGTCCAGAACAGCATGCCCAGGTGCTCGTAGGCCCAGTCCTGCGTGCCGGTGATGATCTCCTTCGGGTGGTACTTGAACTCGTGCCAGGCGCTGACCGCCGGGTAGCCGGTCAGCTTCGTGCCGAGCGCGCTGAAGCGCTTGAACGACCACAGGTCCTCGGGGATCATGTCGTCGTCGCTGTGCGTGCCCATCGGCCGGAGGATCACGCCGCTGTGGGTGTGGAAGCTGATCACCGCGCCGATGTTCGGGTGGCCGGTGATGAAGTCGACCATCGCACGCACCTCGGGTTCACTGGTCGGGTAGGGGCCCGCGCCCAGCTGCTCGAACTCCTGTCGCCACTGCGACGGGAAGTTGCGGTTCAGGTCGAGCCCCTCGGCGTCGGGGTTCACGTTCACCGTGAGGCCGTCGTAATGCTGCAGCGTGCCTTCGGGGATCACGCGGTAGTAGGTGCCGCCGAATTCGCCGGGCTCGCGCGCCACCATCATCCGTGGGTCGACTTCGCTGCATTTGTAAGTGCCGTGCGGGTCGGGGATGCGCATCATCAGCACGCGGCCGTCGCCATCGACGTCCTCGACCGTCAGGCCATCGACTGCGGCTTCCTCGTACGGATAGCGCCGCGTCGAGGAGCGGATGTGCCGCGGCCGGTCGGCCAGCGCCAGCTCGGCGCCGTCGGGGTTCAGCCGCGGGCACAGGTACACGACGCGGGTGTCGAGCAGCTGCGTGATCTGCGGGTCGACGCCGTAGCCGGCGATCAGCTGGTGCAGGTAGTACAGGCAGGCGGTGCTGGCCGTGAGCTCGGCGGCGTGGATGTTGCCATCGGCCCAGAACGCCGGCTTGTCGGTGTCGATGCCAGTCGCCGCCTGCGTCACCACCGCGACCCAGATGTCCCGGCCCTCGTGGCTCTTGCCGATCGAGACCACCGACACCAGCTCCGGGTGTGCCGCGGCGTAGTCGGCGAGCAGCTGCGTCAGTGCGTCGTGGCGGTAGAAGGTGTCGAAGCGCGGGACGGGGGTGGAGGCCGTGAGGGTCATGAAGGTGCCGGGCTGCAGTGTTCCGACGATCTTAGGCGCGCGAGGAGCCTCTTCGTCACGCGCACAGCGGCTCGCCTGCGACGAAGACCTTCAGTTCGCCCGGGGCGAAGGCGACCCAGGCCTCGTCGCGGGTCAGCGGTTCCGTGACGATCACCGCCACGCGGTCCGACGGTGTGGTCAGCCGGGCGAAATCGACGCTGATGTCCTCGTCCTGCAGCCGGGCTTCCTGGAAGGGGTGCTGCCGGACCAGGTAGCTCAGCCTGGTCGAGCAGTGCGCCCAGAGCGCCTCGCCGTGGCTCAGCATGAAGTTGAAGCTGCCGTGTGCGGCGACCTGCGGTGCCAGTTCGCGCAGCGTGGCGGTCAGCTCGGCCACGGGCGGCAGGCTGGCGTGGGCCTTGGCGAGCTCCTGCATCAGCCAGCAGAAGGCGCGTTCGCTGTCGGTGTCGCCCACCGGATGGAAAGACGCGTGCAGCCGGGGCGCGTAACCGGTCAGGTTGCCGTTGTGCGCGAAGGCCCAGTAGCGACCCCACAACTCGCGGACGAAGGGGTGCGTGTTCTCCAGCGCGATGCGGCCCTGCGTGGCCTTGCGGATGTGCGCGATGACGTTGTTCGAGTGGATCGGATAGCGCCGCACCAGATCGGCCACCGGCGAGTGGCGCGCGCTCTGCGCATCGACGAACAGCCTCAAGCCGGCACCCTCGAAGAAGGCGATCCCGAAACCGTCCTGGTGTTCCTCGGCGCGGGTCGAGAACCCGGTGAAGCTGAAGACGATGTCGGTCGGCGTGTTGCCGTTCATCCCGAGGAGCTGGCACATGCGGTCTGCCTTCAGGAGTGAACGAACAGCATGCGCAGCCAGCTCCGCGGGGTCAGCAGGCTGCCGGGCAGGTGCGTCTCCTCGAGCAGGCCCGTCATGCGGCGCAGGCGACCCGGGCTGCGCCGGGCGCTCCACACCACCAGCTCGACCAGCCACGGGTGGGCGTTGACGATGCCCGCCTTGTCGTACATGTCGTATCGCGGCTTGAGCGCTTGCACCCGATCTTCATAGGTGGCGCGCACCTGCGCCTCGGGCCAGTTGCTGCGCCGCCCTTCGATCAGCGTCTCGGCTGCGGCGATGCCGGTCTCCAGCGCCTTTCCGATGCCTTCGCCGGTGAACGCATAGGTGCTGCCCGCGGCTTCACCGGTCACCAGCAGGCCGGGTCGCGACAGCCGCGCTCCGGCCAGCGAGCAACGCAGCGGCGCGCCCTTCAGCTCGCCGACCCAGGTGCCGCCGGCAATCAGATCGCGCGCAGCCGGATGGACCCGCGTGAACTCGTCGAACATCGTGCGCAGGTTGACGTCATGCATCGACTGGCCCGGACCGTGACCCGCCTTGTGACTGTGCGTCACGCCGACGCCGATGTTGAACACGCCGTCGGGACACGGAAATATCCAGCCGTAGCCGCGCTTCATCCTCGGGTGCCACACCACCTCGAGCTCGGTGATGCGCCCGACCAGCGCCGGGTTCTTCACGTAGCCGCGCATGGCGACCCCGGTGGGAGTGCGGCGCTCGCACATGCCGGCCGCCTGCAGCGCCTGCGGTGGCGCCCCGCTGGCAATCAGAACCCAGGCCGCGCGCAGTTCGCGTGTGGTGTCACCGGAACGCAGCCGGACTCCGACGACGCGCGTGGTCTGGCCCTCATCCTCCTCGATCACGCCAACGAAGCGAACCGGCGCGTGCATCCTCGCGCCGGCCTCGGCCGCCGCCGAGCACAGCAGCAGGTCGAGTTCGCGGCGTGGCAGCACGGCCAGCGTGCCGGGAACGTCGATGCGTCCGCCACGCGGGCCGATCACGCCGACATGCTTCACCGATTGCGCGCGCGCCAGCACGGCGTCGAGCAGCCCGAGCCGTTGCAGCGCACGGTGCGCATCGGGAATCAGCCCGTCGCCGCAGACCTTGTCGCGCGGGAACGCCTGCTGGTCGACCAGCACCACGTCGAGCCCCGCGCGCGCCAGGGTGGTCGCCGCCGCGCTGCCGGCAGGACCGGCGCCGACGACGATCACGTCACACCGCGTCGGCAGGTCGGCCAGCGGCCGGTTCAGCCGGGACAGGAT
>JAGNWJ010000059.1 GCA_017986065.1 Rhizobacter sp.
AATCTGCCCGCCTCGGCACGCAAGCTGAAGAAAGCGCGCGAGGAGGGCAATGTCCCGCGCTCGCGCGATTTCGGACACTTCGCGGCGCTCGCCGGCGGCGGTCTGGGGCTGGTCGTGATGATGCCGACGCTGGTCGGCTGGACCCGCGAAGGCCTGTCCCGGGGACTGAGCTTCGGTGCCGGCAGCCGGGGCGCGCCTTCGGTGATGTTCGATCTGCTCGCCGACCTCCTCGCGATGATGCTGTGGGTCGTCGTGCCCATGGGGTTGTGGATGACAGCGCTCGGCATTGCCAGCGCACTGGCCGTCGGCGGCTGGAACTGGACGCTGAAGCCGCTGATGCCGAAGGGCACCCCGTTCAAGCCGATCGCTGGACTCGGCAGGATGTTCTCGAAGCAGCAGATGGTCGATGCCACCAAGGCGTCGGTGCTGGCCTTGCTCCTCGGCACCGTCGGCTGTGTCTATCTCTACAGCCACGTCGACGAGTTTCGCGGCCTGGTGTCGATGCCGCTGAGCGCCGGGCTGACCCAGGCGGGCTCGGCCATCCAGGGCGGGCTCTGGCTGCTGCTCGGCGTGCTGGCGCTGTTCGCGGTCGTCGATGCACCGCTGCAGCGCTACCTGAATGCGTCGAAGCTGAAGATGAGCGCGCAGGAGCAGAAGCAGGAATACAAGGAATCCGAAGGCAGCCAGGAGGTCAAGGGACGCCGCAAGCAGTTGATGCGCGAGATGTCGCGCCGCCGGATGCTGGCTGCCGTGCCCACTGCCGACCTGGTGGTGATGAACCCGACCCACTACGCCGTCGCGCTCAAGTACGACGAAGCGCGAATGGGTGCACCCCGCGTCGTTGCCAAGGGCGCCGACATCCTTGCGATGACGATCCGCGATACCGCACGTGCGGCCCAGGTGCCTGTGCTCCAGGCCCCGGTGCTGGCCCGCGCGCTCTACGCCCATGCCGAGGTCGATCGGGAGATCCCGACCGCCCTGTTCGCCGCTGTCGCGCAGGTGCTGGCCTATGTGTACCAGTTGCGCGCCGCGATGAGCGGTCGCGGGGCCATGCCGCCCGACCTGCCCGAACTGTCGGTGCCGCCCGAGCTCGACCCCCACAACGATCCGGACTACGTGCCTCCCGCACCGTCCACCGAGAAAGACGCTGAATGAACCCGCTGCAGCAACTCAAGGGCTGGCTGGGCCCGAACGCGTCCGCCATCAAGGCGCTGATGGCGCCCGTGTTCATCGTGATGGTGCTGGCGATGATGGTGCTGCCATTGCCGCCGTTCGCGCTCGACCTGCTGTTCACCTTCAACATCGCGATGGCGCTGATGGTGATGATGGTGGCCGCCTACATGGTCAAGCCGCTGGACTTCGCCGCATTCCCGACGGTGATCCTGCTGACCACCCTGCTTCGCCTGTCGCTGAACGTGGCGTCCACGCGGGTGGTGCTGATGGAGGGCCACACCGGGCCGGGCGCAGCCGGTGCAGTGATCGAATCGTTCGGACATTTCCTGATCGGCGGCAACTTCGCGGTCGGCCTGATCGTCTTCGCGATCCTGGTCGTCATCAACTTCGTCGTGGTGACCAAGGGCGCCGAGCGAATTGCGGAAGTTGGCGCACGCTTCACCCTCGATGCCATGCCGGGCAAGCAGATGGCGATCGATGCCGACCTGAACGCGGGCCTGATCGACGAGAAGGAGGCCAAGCGCCGCCGCGCCGAAGTCGGCGACGAAGCGGAGTTCTTCGGCTCGATGGACGGTGCCAGCAAGTTCGTGCGCGGCGACGCGATGGCGGGCCTGCTGATCCTGGTGATCAACATCATCGGCGGCTTCATCATCGGCGTCGCTCAGCACAACCTGTCTGCTGCAGAGGCGGCCGACAGCTACATCGTGCTGGCGGTCGGCGACGCGCTGGTCGCGCAGATCCCGGGCCTGCTGATCTCGGTCGCGGCGGCGATGGTCGTGTCTCGCGTCGGCAAGGGCAACGACGTGGGAACGCAGATCGCCGCGCAGATGTTCAACTCGCCGCGCGCGCTGGCCATCACCGCCGGCGTGATCGGCACGCTGGGCCTGATCCCGGGCATGCCGCACGTGGTGTTCCTGCTGATCGCGGCCAGCCTCGGCTACGCCGCCTACTGGATGCGCGAGCGCGACCGGGTGGCCCGACAAGCGCCGCCGCCGGCACCGGCCATGGCCGCGGAAGCCAATGCCGAGGCGACCTGGGACGACCTGCTGCCGATCGACACGCTGGGCCTGGAGGTCGGCTACCGGCTGATCTCGCTGGTCGACAAGGCGCGCGAAGGCGATCTGCTGGCGCGCATCAAGGGCGTTCGGCGCAAGTTCGCGCAGGACGTGGGTTTCCTGCCGCCGCCGGTGCACATCCGCGACAACCTCGAACTCAAGCCGAGCATGTACCGCCTGACGCTGCGTGGCGCCGTGGTGGGCGAGGGCGAGGCCTTCCCAGGCATGTGGCTGGCCATCAACCCGGGCGGCGCGAGCACCAACCTGATCGGCACGCGCACCACCGACCCGGCCTTCGGCCTGCCGGCGGTCTGGATCGAGGAGCGTCAGCGTGAGTCGGCCCAAATGAATGGGTTTACGGTGGTTGATTGCTCGACCGTCGTGGCGACCCATCTTTCACACTTGATGCAACTTCACGCGGCCAAGTTGTTGGGTCGGGTGGAGGTCCAGAACCTGGTCGAACACGTGACCAAGCTGGCCCCCAAGATGATCGAGGACGTGGTGCCCAAGATGGTTGCGATTCCGGCTCTGCAAAAGGTTCTCCAGCTGCTGCTGGAAGAAGGCGTGCACATCCGCGACATGCGCTCCATCGTCGAGAGCCTGGCCGAGAACGCCTCCACCGTCACCGACCCGGCCGAACTGGCCCGGCGCATCCGCATCCACCTGGCGCCGTCCATCGTCCAGCAGATCTACGGCCCGAGCAAGGAGCTCGACGTGATCGCACTCGAACCCGACCTCGAACGGCTCGTCACGCAGGCGCTCAATTCGCCGCACGGCGCGGCGCTCGACCCCGGCGTGGCCGACACGCTCGCCCGCCACGCGGCCGATTCGGCCAAGCGCCAGGAAGACCTGGGGCTGCCCGCCTGCCTGCTGGTGCCGGACCTGATCCGCGCGCCGATGGCCCGCCTGCTCAAGCGTGCGGCCCCCCGCATGCGGGTGCTGGCACACAGTGAAATTCCGGAAACGCATTCGATCCGCATCGGGTCGGTCATAGGAGGTACCGCATGAACGTCAAACGTTTCACCGCGCGCACATCGCGCGACGCACTGGCCCTGGTGCGCCAGGCTCTCGGCGAAGACGCGGTCGTGCTGTCCACCCGGCCGTCTGCCGAAGGTGTCGAGGTGCTGGCGATGGCGCCGGAGAGCATGGCTCAGATCGAGCGCATGGCCACTGATTCAACGCCTGCGGCCGCGCCGACGGCCAAGTCGCCCGCTGCGCAGCGTCCGGCGGCCGGTCGTCCCGGCCCGGGGCGTCCGGGTGTCGCCAGAACCCAGCTCGCCGCGCGTGTCGAGCCCCAGCCCGCCCCCGAGGCCACGACGGTCGAGGACGACGTCGAGCGCTTGTCGATGAGCACGCTGTCGTTCCAGGACTATGTGCGCGAGCGCATGCTCAAGCGCCGTCAGGTCGCGTTGCAGGCCGAATCGGCCGCGGCGCGCGCCGCCGAGCCGGTGGTCGAGCCGGTGCCCGGCCCGCTGGCCACCCGCATGGCCGATGCGCCCGTGGCACGTTCGACGCCTCCGGCGTCCAACGGTCCGTCACGAGTGGCCCAGCCCACGCCGGGCCATGCCCCGGTGCTGTCGGCGCTGCACAGCGACACCGACCCGATGTATGTCAACGCCATGCCGGTGCTGCACGAGCCGCCGGTACTGCATGAGGAAGTGCGCACGCTTGCCGAAGCGCGCGGCCGTGCCCGTGTGGCGCCGGCTGCGACGGCTCCCCTGGCTGCCGATGCCAGCGCGGCGCGGCGCGACCAGCAGGACATGATGAGCGAACTGCGCAGCATGAAAGGCATGATCGAGGAACGCTTCGGCGCACTCGCCTTCATGGAAAAGCTGCAGCGCCAGCCTGCGCAGGCCCGGTTGACGCAGAAGCTGATCGACTGCGGCTTCTCGCCCGCTCTGATCCGCAAGCTCGCCGAAGGCATGGGCACCGAAGTCACCGACGAGATGGGCTGGGCGGCCGGCGTGCTCGAGCGCAATCTGCTGAGCTCCGACCGCGAGCCGGCACTCGAGGACCAGGGCGGCGTCTATGCGCTGGTCGGGGCCACCGGTGTCGGCAAGACCACCACCACCGCCAAGCTGGCAGCGGCCTTCGCGACCCGCTACGGCGCGGCGCACCTGGGCCTGATCACCCTCGACGCCTACCGGGTCGGCGCACACGAACAGCTGCGTGCCTACGGGCGCATCCTCGGCGTGCCGGTGCACACCGCGCACGACCGCGCTTCGCTGGAAGACCTGCTCGAGTTGCTCGCCGGCAAGAAGATGGTCCTGATCGACACCGCCGGCATGGCGCAGCGCGACACGCGCACCCGCGAACTGCTGGAGATGCTCAGTCACCGGTCGATCCACAAGCTGCTGGTGGTCAATGCATCCGCGCAGGGCGAGACCATCGAGGACGTGCTGATCTCGTATCACGCCAGCACCTGCCGCGGCATCGTGCTCTCGAAGATGGACGAGGCCGTCAAGCTCGGCCCGGCGCTCGACGCGCTGATCCGCCACAAGCTCACCGTGGTCGGTGTGGCCAATGGACAGCGCGTGCCGGAGGACTGGCACCGACTGTCGTCGCACGCATTGATCCACCGCGCGCTGCGCCCGACCGTCGGCAGTGCCTACCGCATGGATTCGAGCGAGGTGAACCTGATCTTCGCTGCACCGCAGCACCAGTCGCACCCGCTGCAGCAGGCCGTCCCGCACGACGCCATGGCCCTGCACGCCTGATGCCGCGCCCGCTGCGTAGCCACAAGCCCTCCGCGACCCAGCCTACCCAGAGCCTTTCCGCGATGACGCCTTCCTTCACCCCTTCTTCCTCCTCGATGCCGCTGGATCAGGCCGATGGGCTGCGGCGATTGTTCGCGCATGCCCAGGTTCGATTCGTGCCCGTGGTCTCGAACCCGCACATGGCCTTCGGCGGCGTGATGCTCGAACGCCTGTGCAGCGGGTTGGCCGAACAGGGCTGCCACACCCTGGTTGTCGATGCCGGCGAGAACGCTCCCGGTCCGAACGAGCTGGCAGAGGTCGACCTGGCCGAATGCATCGAGGTGCTGTCGCAGGAGGTCTCCTACCTCGCCGCGCGCGGCCTGCCACTGCGCTACGTCGACTCGAATGGTTCGACGGCCAGCTTCCTCGAGGCGGTCTCGCTGGCCGCGCCGGAGGCCGATGTGGTGCTGGTGCATGCCAGCGCGACCGATCTGTGCCGTCTGTTCATGCGACGCGAGTCCAGCACGCGGCCTCGCCCGCTGCTGCTGGCAGACGACCGCCCAGTCAGCGTGACGCATGCCTATGCCGCGATGAAGCTGCTGACGCAGCGAGCTGGCCTGCTGGTGCACGACCTGCTGTTGAGCGCTGCACCGAGTTCTCCCCGCGCCGAGCGCATCGCGATGCAGATCGCGACCTGCGCTGACGATTTCCTGGGCGCCGTGCTGCGCGACTGGATGCAGATCGATCCAGCCAGCGATGCACGCAGTGCCCCGACGCCTGCCATGCGACGCTGGGTTCGAGACACCCTGGCGCCCGCCACCGGCGAGCTGGCCGTCTTGCCAACTGCAGCGAATGAGCACCATGCACACGCGCTCAACTGAATCTCCGGAGCCGACCATGTCCACGTACACCGCCAAAGGACAGCTCGACAACACGTCGATGCTCAAGCAGTACAGCCCACTGGTGCGCCGCCTGGCGCACCAGATGATTGCCAAGCTGCCGGCCAACGTCGAACTCGACGACCTGATCCAGGTCGGCATGATCGGCCTGGCCGATGCGCTGACCCGCTTCGATGCGGCGCAGGGCGTCCAGTTCGAGACGTTCGCGACGCAGCGCATCCGAGGCGCCATGCTCGACGAACTGCGCGGCAACGACTACCTGTCCCGCGGCACGCGCAAGCAGCAGCGCACCATCGAATCGGCTGTCCACAAGCTCGAGCAGCGCATGGGCCGCGCCCCCGCCGAAAGCGAGATCGCCAAGGAAATGGGCATCACGCTGACCGAGTACCAGGAACTGCTGGGCAAGGTCCGTGGCACGCAGCTGGTCTACCTCGAGGACATGTCGGGCGATGACGGCGACCACGACTACCTCGACCGCCACGTGGCAGACGAATCGTTCAACCCGCTGGCCCAGTTGCAGGATCAGCGCATGCGCGAGGCGCTGGTCGCCGGCATCAAGGTGCTTCCCGAGCGCGAGCAGTACGTGATGAGCATGTACTACGAGCACGACATGAACCTGAAGGAAATCGCTGCCGTGCTCAAGGTCACCGAGTCACGGGTGTGCCAGCTGCACAGCCAGTCGATCGCGCGCCTGCGTGTCAAGCTGCGCGAATACTGAACCCGCGCCGCGGCTGCCATCGCCTGTTGCGATGCTGCCCTGGCCGCTGCCTGCCTTGCTGACCTGGGCGTTCGCCTGGGCCGTTTTCGCCCTGCTGAGCGCTGTCGCAGCGCCACCGATCGTGGCGCTGGCCTGCGCGGCCGTGGTCGGCGCCCTGCCTGCGGTGTTGTCCCCCTGGCCTCTGACCCGCTGGCGTCGCCTGTTCATCGCACTGGGCTTTCCGCTTTCACTGGCGTTGTCCGGTTCGGCGCACGACGTGCCCGCCTGGGCCTGGTTGCTGCCTCTGACGGTTCTGGCGCTGCTCTACCCGTTGAATGCCTGGCGCGATGCGCCGTTCTTTCCGACGCCGCGCGGCGCGCTGGAGGGCCTGCAGCGCCTGGTGCCGTTGCCCGATGCCGCGCGCGTGCTCGAAGCGGGCTGTGGTCTCGGCGACGGCTTGCGCGAACTGCACGCCGAGTACCCGACGGCGCGGATCGAGGGCATCGAGTGGAGCTGGCCGCTGCGCTGGGCGTGTCAGCGGCGCTGCCGCTTTGCCGGCGTGACGCGCGGCGACCTGTGGAAGACCGACTGGTCGGCGTTTCAACTCGTCTATCTGTTCCAGCGGCCCGAGAGCATGCCTCGGGCGGTCGAGAAGGCTTGCCGCGAACTGCCTTCAGGCAGCTGGCTGGCAAGCCTGGAATTCGAGGCTCGCCAGCTGCAGCCGGACGCTGTCCATGCCTGTCCCGACGGGCGCACGGTCTGGCTCTACCAGCAGCCGTTCACGCGGCGTCGAGAGTCGTCGAAGGGTTGAACCGGACGGCCTGATCGCCCGATGGAAACCGGCTTCAGACCGGTTTCCAGGACACCGAGTGCTTCGCGAACAGTTCGGCCACCTTGCCGTTCTTGACGAGGTTGTTCAACGAGGACTGCAGGGCCTGCGCAAGGCGAATCGAGTCCTTCTTGACCGCCATGCCGACGGCCCAGCCTTCGCGTGGGGCACGTGGCAGCGGCAACGGCTCGATCGCGAAACGCGTGTCGCCCCGCACGACCGATTCGAGCTCGGACACCGTGCCCGCTGCCAGCGGCACATCGCCACGCATCAACGCCTGCGCGGCTTCGGCTCCATCAGCCCAGCGCGTCTGCATCTGCTCGCGGTAGGCGCCGTTCTCTGCGCCCAGCAGCAACCAGCCGGAAAGGGACTGTCCGGGCACCGCCACCTGCAAGCCGGCGATGCGCGACAGGGAATCGAGCACAGGCACCTTCTCGAGGTTGCGCGCGATCGCCAGCCGTTCGCGGTAGTACGGACCGAAGATCTCGACCTGCGGCGAGCTGTTCATCAGCGCCTTGTCGACCGGCACATGCATCAGCACGTCGGCCGGACCGTATCCCATGTAATGGCCCTTCCAGACCATGTTGCGCAGGTCGTCCTGCATGTTCTCGCCGGCGTCGAACGGCAACGCCGTGAACTTGAGCCCCATGTCGGCAGCCAGGGCCTGCGACAGGTCGACGTCGATGCCGGCGCCAGCGACGTGGAAGGGCGGCAGATCCTTGTACAGGCCCACCACCAGCGACCCGCGCTTGCGGATCTTTTCCAGTGGATCCGGCTCGTCGTCCGCACGTGCCGGCAGCAGCGCCAGGGCGCTGGCGCCAGCCGCCGCCTGCAGGCAGCGACGCCGGGTCCAGTCGGCGGGCCCTCCGTGCGTGGTCACAGCGGGCGCTCGCGAACGGTCTCGAGGTAGGCCTTGATCGACCACATGGCTTCCTGGTTCATCACCCCTTCGAACTTGGGCATGTACACGGCACCGTTGCGAACCTTGCCGTTGCGGATGCTTCCCAGGTAGTACACATCGACATCCTTGACGCATTCGGCCTTCTTCTTGGCGTCTTGCAGGGAGACGCAATCGTTGTCCAGCTTGCGCAGATCGGGAGCGATGCCGCCGGAGATGGCCTGCAGGCCATGGCAGCGTGCGCAGTTCTGGTTGTAGGCCGAGTCGCCGATCTTCACAGCGGCGGCATTTCCGCGATATGGGTTCTCGGCAAGCCAGTCGGCGCCCAGTGGCGGCAGTGCCTTGGTGTCCACCGACTGTGGCGTCACATCACCGTGGGCCCAGGCTGCACTGGTACCCAAGCCCATCAGGCAGACCGCCGCCAGGGTCAGGCCGGTCCGGCGGACGAGCCGGGTGGCGGCGAGTGTGACGCTGTGGCGCATCGGAACAGATCTGATCCGTTTCGCAACAGTTGCCGTATCGGGGTTTCTAGGGTCCAACATCATCAAGTCTCCAGAGGGGAACAAAAGCCCGGACGGTGCGCAAACGATGTGCCAAGCCCGGTGCGCGGTGTCTTCGTGCCTGGTTTCGATGCCGGGCCTGAGCCGTTGGTTGCACCGTCGCACCGGGATTTTGCAGGTGTTTGCGAGCGCAGCGTAGGCCCCGCTGTGCTTCATGCCACTCCGGGCATGCGCCGATGGACAGCCCGCGCTTGCCCGGCGACGATGAGGGTCATTCTGGAGAGCCACCATGGCAGCTTCGCATCGAGGCATCAAGCCTGCGTCCGTCAGCGTGGCGTCAGCAAGCGCCACCGGCCTGCAGTCGGCTGACCTGCGGTCCCATCTGGCGCAGATCGAGGAATCGCACCTGCGCTGCACCGCACTCGGCCTGTCGCGCATCGAGCGGCCCGACTACGAGCCGTTGATGCGCGGTGACCTGAGCGTGGCCCGCGAGCGCAACCAGCGCCTGTCGACGCATGCAGCGCCGGTGATGGAGATGCTCTTCGAACAGATCATCGACAGCCACAGCATGATCGTGCTGACCGATGCACAGGGAACCATCCTGCATTCGGTGGGCGACAACGACTTCCTCGAGCGTGCCGACAAGATCGCCCTGGCGCCGGGAGCCAACTGGGCAGAGCACTCGAAGGGCACGAATGCGATCGGCACCGCGTTGTTCGCCGAGGCGCCGACGGTCGTGCACGCGGGCGAGCACTTCATGCACGCACACAACTTCCTGACCTGTTCCGCCACGCCGATCTTCGACCCGCGGGGCAACATGCTCGGCGTTCTGGATGTCAGCGGCGACCAGCGCACCTACCACCGCCACACGATGGGACTGGTGCGCATGTCCGCGCGGATGATCGAGAACCAGTGGCTCCACGACGACTACAGCAACCGACTTCGCCTGCATTTCCATCGCAGCGTGTCCTACCTCGGCACCCTGGTCGAAGGCGTGGTGGTGGTCGGGTCGGATGGCAAGATCATCGGCGCCAATCGCAGTGCGCTCGAATTGCTGGGCTTGAGCGGCGCCTCGCTGCGCATGCACAGCCTGACCAGCCTGTTCGGCGCCACCGCGGCATCGGTCTTCGATCACTTCCGCTCGCCGCTGGCAGTGCCGATGCAGCTCAACGGCCCGTGTGGCACGCCGTTCTTCGTCAGTGCGCGCTTCGTGTGGCCACCCCGTGCCGTGGTCAGCGGCGCCGTCAACTGGATCGATGTCAGCGGTGCGGAAGTCGACGGCGATGCTGTCGAGCCCGTCGCGTTGCCTCGTGCTCCGGACGAGATGCCCGAGCAGCAGTCCTCGGAGCGCATGGCCAAGGCCGCCGCTGCGCCGCGCAAGCTGGCAGGGATCGGCCTGGCGCGGCTGGAGACCGGTGATGCACGCATCGCGGCGACGGTCGAGAAGGTTCGCCGCGTGCTGAACCGCGACATTCCGCTGCTCATACTCGGGCAGACCGGCACCGGCAAGGAAGTGCTCGCGCGGGCGGCGCACCATGATTCGCAGCGCGCTCGACAGCCGTTTGTCGCGGTCAATTGCGCTTCGATCCCCGAGTCGTTGATCGAATCCGAGCTGTTCGGCCACGAGGAGGGCGCCTTCACCGGCGCACGACGCAAGGGGTCGATCGGCCTGATCGCGCAGGCCGACGGCGGCACGCTCTTCCTCGACGAGATCGGCGACATGCCGATGGCCCTTCAGGCGCGTTTGCTGAGGGTCCTGCAGGAGCGTTGCGTCACTCCGCTGGGGGCGCAGAAGGCGATCCCCGTGGACATCGCCGTCATTGCTGCGACGCACCGCGACCTGCGCGGCATGATCGAGCGGCATCAGTTCCGTGAAGACCTGTACTACCGCCTCAACGGTCTGGTCGTGCGGCTGCCCGCCTTGTGCGAGCGCACCGATCTGGCTGCGCTGGTCAAACGCATCCTGGCCGCCGAGGCTCCTGAGCGCCCGCCCCAGGTTTGCCCATCCGTGATGGCCTTGTTCCGTCGCTACGGCTGGCCTGGCAACGTGCGGCAGCTCGTCAACGTGTTGCGCACGGCAGCCGTGATGGCCGCCGGCGAGGCCCAGATCAACGAAACCCACCTGTCCGAGGATTTCCTCGAGGACGTGCAGCGGGGAACTGCGCCGCGTGCAATCGCCGGCAGCACGGCTGAGGCGCCCACGACATCTGTACGCAACACGGGCATCCCGGAGCCATTCGGGACGCGTTCCGACGCGTCCGAGCGCGGGGGCGCATTCGCACCGCGAAACGCGGCTGAAGCCCCGGATGGTGACGCTCCTGTTTTCCAGGCCAGCCCGCCCGGTGCTGCGGAACGATCCGCGAAGACGCTGGAAGAAGGAGAGGTCGAGATGATCCGCAACGCACTCGATGCGGCGCGGGGCAACATCTCCGAGGCTGCCAAGCGACTCGGAATCAGCCGCAACACGATCTACCGCAAGCTGCGCTGGAACCAGCCATGAGCTGCGGCTGATTGCCGTGCGTTGCAGTGCCGGCTCGGTGCCGATTGCACAGGCCCGGGATCCAGCGGGCTGGCATCGGTTTGTCAAGTCGAATACCGGCGATTCCGCAGGGAGTTTGCGCGCCATGGGTTTGCATAATCGTCGCCGTGCAGTTCCATTCGCTGCCGAAGCCATCTCGTCCTTGAGTCCGCTCATCGCTCCATCGCGTCACAGACGCCCGTTTCCGGAACGCACATCGTGAACTTCCTGCCGGCGCGCAGTTGCCGCCCGATCCTGCATTGCTTCGCCTCAGGCGCCTATCAAGGCGGCGCGTGCCGCGCGGCAGGATCATCCGCATGAGTTACATGATGAACCGCCTGCTGCTGTCCAGTCGCCGGCAGCCAGCCCACGGCTCCGCGTCGACTGCGCGAGAGCCGATGTCCGAGCCCCTGTGGCTGGAGTGGGTCACGCTGGCCGGCCTGCTGATATTCGCCAGCTGGCTGCTCGGCGTGCGCGGCGTGTTCGCGATGCTGCTGCAGGCCGACCCAACCGGTATCACGCTGGTCATCATGGTGGTGTTTGCCGGCGCCACGCTGTGGTGCGGCGCGCGAAGCCGAACACTGCAGCAGCAGCGTCAGGCGATGCTGGCAGCGCAGCTCGCCGGGCCCGGTCGCGCGCCAGCCGAGTCGGGATGGGCCGCTGCTTACTGGTGCGCCATCGCCGGCCCCGCACGCGACAACGGCGCACCCCTTGATCTGCTTCTCGACAAGACGCACGGTCCGCACAGCACCGCTTGGTGGGTCAACGGCATCCAGCTGAAGCTCGGGCTGCTTGGCAAGGTGATCGGCTTCTCGATCCTCGCGCTGCAGATCGGTCACACCACCAGCTTCGATCCCAGCCAGTCGCAGGAATTGCTGCGCAGCCTGACGACAGGCCTCGGCGTGGCCTTGCTGACCACGATGGTGGGACTGGTCGGCAACATCGTGCTCGGGTTGCAGCTGACGAGGCTCGACCGCTATGCCGATGCATTCGTGGCGGACTGCCAGCGCTTCGGACTGAGCGTCGAGGCCGACGTGCCCCCGCGCACGCTCGAAGCGGTCGTGAGCTTCACGGGCTGAGCCATGCGCAAGCCACCTTCCGCACGGCTATCGCGTGAAGCAGAGGTCGACCCCTTCTACGACATGCTGTTCAACATGCTCATCGCGTTCGTCTTCTGTTTCATCATTGCGCTGCTGGCGATGAACCCGAAGGCGCTGAAGGCTGGTGACATCCCATCGAAGGCCGAATACATCGTCAATGTCAGCTGGCCCGACGGCAATCCGAACGACATCGACACCTGGGTGCAGGATCCGGGCGGCAACCTGGTCTGGTTCCGTGCGCGCGAGGCCGGTCTGATGCACCTGGATCGCGATGACCGGGGCCTGTCCGGCGACGTGATCGTGATCAACGGCAAGGAGATCGTGAACCCGTTGAACCAGGAGGTGGTGACGATCCGCGGCATCGAGCCGGGCGAATTCACCATCAACCTGCAGTACTACGAGACCAAGAACGGTGACGCTGTCGAGGCCACGATCAGTGTGATCAAGGTCAACCCGCGTGCCGATGTCGTCTACTACGGACAGGTCCAGCTGGCGCGCAAGGGCGACGAGGCCACCGCCGTGCGATTCACGGTGCTGCCCGACGGGCAGGTCACCAACGTCAACACCCTGCCGAAGAAACTGGTGAGCAACCCATGACCCTCGCGTTGATTCTGAGTTTTGCCGCGTTGGCGCTGCTGTGCGTCCTGGCGCTGCTGTGGTCGCGATGGCCGGCCTGGCTCAAGGGCATTCTGGTGGTCGGGGTCACGGTCTTCTATTTCTACGCCGACAGCGTGGTGCATCAGCTGTCGGGCTGGCCCAGCCCCGACGCCTTGCCCGAGCGCTTCGTGCTGCTTGCGGCCGTGATCGAGGAGCCCAGCGCCAGGACCGACGGTGCGCTCTACGTGTGGGTCAACGCCATCGACGACGGCAAACCGACCGCGCAGCCGCGCGCCTACCGCCTGCCCTACTCCAAGGACGTGCACTCGATGCTCAACGAGGGCATCAAGAAGGTCCGCCAGGGTGTCAGCCAGATGGGCACCAGCGAGCCGAAGGTAGGCAAGGGGGGTACGTCCTGGCTGCGCCCGGGTAACGACGAGCAGGTGGTGAAGATCCGCGATCTGCCGGTGCCGCAGTTGCCGGAGAAATGAGTTCGATGGCTTCCTCCATCAAAACGGGTGCCGCCTGGCTGGGTGGCGTTGTCTGCTTGACGTTGGTCGGGTGCGGCGGGCCGGGTGGAGACACCTCGCTCTTCCCGCTCGACAAGGGCCACCGCTGGACCTACAAGGTGGCCACCGAACTGGAGAACAACACCGTCCAGCGCGAGGAGATGACGCTGAGCTCGCTCGGCCGCGTCGATTTCGACGGCCAGCCTGCATGGGTCCGACGCAGCGACAGCGGTGCCAATTACTGGCTCCGCAGCGACGACACCGGCGTGTACCGGGTTGCCAGCAGGAGCGACATCGAGGACGAGCCCAGGCCGGACCCGGTTCGGCGCTATGTCCTGAAGCGGCCGTATGCCGTCGGCACGTCATGGCAGAGCGCCACCACGGCCTACCTGCTGGAGCACAAGCAGGACTTCCCGCGCGAGGTCCGCTACAAGCATCCGGTCATCCCGATGAACTACGTCATCGAGGCGGTGAACCAGAAGGTGGACACCTCGGCGGGCAAGTTCGATGGCTGCCTGCGCGTGAAGGGGCAGGCGCTGATCAGACTCTTCGCGGACCCGGTGGTGGGGTGGCGCGACATTCCGCTGACCACACTGGAGTGGTACTGCCCCGGAGTCGGACTGGTGCGTCTGGAGCGCGACGAGCCCGGAAAGGCCACGTTCATCAGCGGCGGACGCATCCAGATGGATCTGGCGGACTTCCGCTGATCCTGACTATTCGGGTATCCCGTCACGGGCAAGGCCTGGCGCCTCAGGTCAAAATACGAAGCCCACACGGGCGCGTTGACTGGCTCTCCAGATCGGCGCTATGCCTGCGGCACCTGCCTCTTCTCGCGGCATGCGCCGGCCGCCGTGTGATCCCCGGACCTCGTCTTCGAGGCGCATTCTTTTCACCGGAGCTCACCATGCCTGGCTTGTTACCCAACGTCGATCCCGACGGCCTGCTCGAATACTCGGTGGTCTACACCGACCGCGCGATCAACCACATGTCGAAGCGCTTTCAGCAGGTGATGAAGGACATCTCCGCGACGCTGAAGGAGGTCTATCACGCGAAATCGGCGGTCGTGGTGCCCGGCAGCGGCACCTTCGGCATGGAGGCGGTGGCCCGCCAGTTCGCCACCGGCCGCAAGGCGCTGGTGATACGCAACGGCTGGTTCAGCTACCGCTGGACGCAGATCTTCGAGATGGGGAACATCCCCGCCCAGTCGACCGTGCTGAAGGCGCGGCGTACCGGTCCCGGCAAGCAGGCTCCGTTCGAGCCCGCGCCGATCGACGAGGTCGTCGCGACCATCAAGGAACTGCGTCCCGACGTGGTCTTTGCGCCGCACGTCGAGACCTCGGCGGGCATGATCCTTCCCGACGACTACCTGCGTGCCGTGGCCGATGCCGTGCACTCCGTTGGCGGCCTGTTCGTCCTCGACTGCATTGCCTCGGGCACGATCTGGGTCGACATGGCGGCGACCGGCGTCGACGTGCTCGTCAGCGCTCCGCAGAAGGGCTGGAGCGGCTCGCCCTGCAGCGCGCTGGTCATGATGAGTGAACTGGCCCGCACGCGCATCGACAGCACCACGAGCACCAGCTACGCGTGCGATCTGCGCAAGTGGATGCAGATCATGGAAGCCTACGAAGGCGGTGCACATGCGTACCACGCAACGATGCCGACCGATGCGCTGGCGCGCGTGCGCGACGTCATGCTGGAAACTCGCGATTACGGCTTCGACAAGGTGCGCGACGAGCAGCAGCAGCTTGGCAATGCCGTGCGCGAGATGCTGACGCGTCGTGGCTTCAAGAGTGTCGCGGCACCGGGCTTCCAGGCGCCTGGCGTGGTGGTCAGCTACACCGAGGATGCCGACATGCAGTCGGGCAAGAAGTGGCTCGGGCTCGGCCTGCAGATCGCCGCCGGCGTGCCCCTGCAATGCGACGAAGGCCCCGATTTCCAGTCTTTCCGCATCGGTCTGTTCGGACTGGACAAGCTGCACAACCCCGCGCGCACGGTCAAGAACCTCGAAGATGCGCTCGATCGGTTGCAGTCCTAGTTCGGCTGGATCGGGGCCAACGCATCGATAACGCCGCATCCGAGGCGTGACGTTCCCGGGACGCATCGATTCGAGTGTGCAGATGAAGAAATGGTCCGTGTGCCTGTTGCTGATCTGTGCTGCCGGATCGGCGGCGGCCAACTGGGTGCGCGTGCGCGGTGACGGCGTGGTGACGGTGCTCGCCGACCCCAGCACCATCGTGCGCAGTGGCGACATGGTGAAGATGTGGAGCGTGATCAACTACGCCCAGCCTCGCATCGCGCCGGACGGCAAGGCCTACTCGTCTTCGAGGCAGCAACTCGAATTCGACTGCGTGGAAAATCAGAGCCGTTCGCTGTTCTTCAGCCGACACACGGACTTCACGGGATGGGGTGACGTGATCTACCGGAACGAGTCTCCGGGATCATGGTCGCCAGCCCCGCCGGGCTCCGTGGGTGCGGCGCTGAGGAAATTCGCCTGCCACCTGCCTTGAAGAGACGATGGAACAAGCTGTCATCTGGACGATTCCTTTCCTGGCCCTGGCCGTCATTCTCGAGATGACGGTCAGCTTCGTGAGAAAGCGCAAGTCCTACCGCACCAACGACACCCTCGCCAACCTGAGCCAGGGGCTGATCAGCCAACTGGTCGGCGTGTGCACGCCGCTGCTGCAGATCGGCATCTACGCGATGGTGTTCTCGGCCCTGGGACATCAGGTCGACTCGCCGTTCTGGCACAGCTGGTACGGCATCGCGCTGGCTGTCTTGATGTTCGATTTCTGCGAGTACTGGTTGCACCGGGTCGGGCACGAGGTCGCCATCTTCTGGGCCGCGCATGTCGTGCATCATCAGAGCGAGGAGCTCAACATCTGCACGGCCCTGCGGCAGGAAAGCCAGAACGCGTTGCTCGGCTGGCCTTTCTACCTGCCGCTGGCCATCGCAGGCGTGCCGCCGGTGATGTTCGGTTTCGTGCTGCTCGGTGTCCAGTACTACCAGATCTGGGCGCACACCGAGCAGATCGGCAAGATCGCCTGGCTGGACGGTGTGCTGACCACCCCGTCCAACCACCGCGTGCACCATGCGGTGAACGACTGCTATCTCGACCGCAACTATGGTGGGCTCTTCATTCTCTGGGACCGGCTGTTCGGAACCTATGCGGCCGAAACCGAGCCCTGCGTGTTCGGCACGCGCTCCCCGGTGCGCAGCTTCAATCCGCTGCGGGCGATCACCCAGGTCTATGGCGCACTGGCGCGCGACGCCTGGTACACGCAGCGCTGGCAGGACAAGCTGCGGGTGCTGCTCATGCCGCCCGGCTGGCGTCCTGACGATGTCGCGCAGCGTTTCCCGCAGCCACCCTTCGACCTGCACCGCGAGCAGTACGACCCCCCCGCCAGTGCTGCGGCGCGTGCGGCCGCGGTGGTGCTGTTCCTGACGACTGCCGTCGGTTGCGGCTTCTTCCTGTGGGATGCCGAGGCGATGGACATGTCTGCACGCATCCTGTGGACCGCGCTGTTGATGACAGGCCTGTGCGGCGTCGGCTGGTTGCTCGAGAGCGGCGCAGGTGCCGCGGCCCAGCCCAACGACTTGCCCCGGGTGTCGGGCGGCCTGTCACCCCACGAGTGACGGCTCTGGGCTGGTGACGAGATC
>JAGNWJ010000009.1:0-25639 GCA_017986065.1 Rhizobacter sp.
GTCGTCCAGTGGCTGTCGGTGGCGTATTGTCGATCTCTGCCCTGGCCTCGTGGCGAGGGCACAGATGAAAACGGCTCCGGGTCGTGAAGACGCGGAGCCGATCTTGAATCTGGTGGCGCTTCAGGGATTCGAACCCCGGACCTGCGGATTATGATTCCGTCGCTCTAACCGACTGAGCTAAAGCGCCTCAAGCCCTCAATTATAGCTGGGTCTGAGCTGTCGCGGCCACCGCCCGGCGTCGTTGCCGGACTCATCAGCGCTTGCCAACCCAGCATTGCATGTTCAGCTTTTTCAAGAAGAAGACGCCACCGGTTGCACCTGTTGCTGTTCCGTCGCCTGCTGCTCCAGCCATGGGCAGCGTGGCGCCAGTGGCGCCGCCGCCCGTCGCGCCTGCGCTGCCGGAGCGCCGAGGTTGGTTCGACAAGCTGCGTGCGGGTCTGCGCAAGACGGGATCCGGCATTGCGCAGGTTTTCACCGGCACACAGATCGACGATGCGCTGTACGAGGATCTGGAGTCTGCGTTGCTGCTGGCCGATGCCGGTGTCAACGCCACCGAATACCTGCTCGCTGACCTCAAGCGGCGCGTCAAGGAAGCGCGCGCCACCGATCCGGCTTCGGTCAAGGCCCTGCTGATCGAGGCCATCACGGATCTGCTGCAGCCGCTGCAGCGGCCCCTTGTCGTGGGCGAGCACACGCCGACGGTGATCATGGTTGTCGGCGTCAATGGAGCTGGCAAGACCACCAGCATCGGCAAGCTGACACGCCACTTGGCAGAAGGCGGCCAGAAAGTGCTGCTCGCTGCTGCCGACACGTTCCGCGCGGCAGCCAAGGAGCAGCTTGAAATCTGGGCCGGGCGCAATGGCGTCGAGATCGTCAGCCAGGACGGGGGCGATCCGTCTTCGGTGACTTTCGATGCCGTCAGCGCGGGTCTGGCGCGTCGTTGCGACGTGGTGATCGCCGACACCGCGGGCCGCTTGCCGACGCAGCTGCATCTGATGGAAGAGCTGCGCAAGGTCAAGCGCGTGATCGGCAAGGCGCAGGCCGGCGCTCCGCACGAAGTGCTGCTCGTGATCGATGGCAACACCGGTCAGAACGCGCTCACTCAGGTCAAGGCTTTCGACGACACATTGCAGCTCACCGGCCTGATCGTCACCAAGCTCGACGGCACAGCCAAGGGCGGCGTGCTGGCCGCAATCGCGCTGTGGGCCCGGCAGCGTGGGCGCGGGGCCGGCGAAACCGGCACAACCGGCCCGGTTCCGGTCTATTTCATCGGCGTCGGCGAGAAGCTCGAGGACCTGGAAACCTTTGATGCAAGGGAGTTCGCGACCGCGCTGTTGGGCTGATCGTGCGCTGGCCCCAGCTCAGCGCATGCCGCCCATGCCCTTCATGCCGCCGAGGCGCTTCATCATCTTCATCATCCCGCCGCCCTTCATCTTCTTCATCATGTCGCGCATCTGCTCGAACTGATTGAGCATGCGGTTGACTTCCTGCACCTGAACGCCGGCGCCCGCTGCGATGCGGCGCTTGCGGGTCGCCTTGATCAGATCTGGCTTGCGTCGTTCGAGCGGGGTCATCGAGCAGATCATGCCCTCCATGCGGCGCACGTCGCGCTCGGCGCGATCCATGTCGACCGCACCCGCCTTGGCCGTCATCTGGGACGGCAGCTTGTCCATCAGACCGGCGAGTCCGCCCATCTTCTTCATCTGCGAGATCTGCTGAAGGAAGTCGTTCAGGTCGAAGGCATCGCCCGATTTGACCTTGTCGGCGAGCTTCTGCGCCGCGGCGATGTCGACGCCCTGCGTGACCTGCTCGACCAGCGCGACGATGTCGCCCATGCCGAGCACGCGGCCCGCGTGGCGATCGGCATCGAACACCTCCAGTCCGTCGATCTTCTCGCTGACCCCTGCGAACTTGATCGGCGCGCCCGTGATCTGTCGCACCGACAGCGCCGCGCCGCCACGCGAATCGCCGTCCATCTTGGTCAGCACGATTCCGGTGAGAGGCAGCGCTTCCTTGAAGGCCTTCGCGGTGTTGATCGCGTCCTGGCCCTGCATGGCGTCAACCACGAAAAGCGTTTCGATCGGGTTGAGCGCAGCGTGCAGTGCGCTGATTTCCTGCATCAAGGCCTCGTCGATGGCGAGCCGACCGGCGGTATCTACCAGCAGCACGTCGAAGTAATGCTTGCGGGCGTAGTCGAGGGCCGCGTTCGCGATGTCGATCGGTTTGTCCGTGGCGCTCGACGGGAACCATTCAGCGCCTGCCTGCTTCGTCACCGTCTTCAGCTGCTCGATGGCGGCCGGACGGTAAACGTCGGCCGAGACCGTCAGAACCTTCTTCTTGCGTTTCTCGATCAGGTGCTTGGCGAGCTTCGCTGTCGTCGTCGTCTTGCCAGCGCCCTGCAGGCCGGCCATCAGGATCACTGCCGGTGGCTGCACCGTCAGGTTGATGTCGGCAATCCCGCCAATGTCGTTGCTGCCCATCGTCGCCGCGAGCTCGCGGTTGACGATCCCGACCAATGCCTGACCTGGTGACAGCGAGCCCACCACCTCGGCGCCCAGCGCCTTGTCCTTCACCCTGGCGATGAAGTCGCGCACCACCGGCAGCGCCACGTCGGCTTCCAGCAGCGCCATGCGGACCTCGCGCAGCATTTCCTGCACGTTGGATTCGGTGATGCGGGCCTGGCCGCGCATCGTCTTGACGGCGCGACTCAGTCGCTCTGTGAGGGTGGAAGCCATGGGGAGGTTGGCGGCGCCGGGAGCGGCGTGACGCGAAAGTACACTTTGGCGATGAGTCTATCTTCTGAGGTCCGTCGGTGAATGCGGCTGCGTTCCCGGCCCTGTTGACAGCCGTCAGCCTGATGGCCCTGCTGAACTACGCTGTTGCTGCAGCGGTGGCGGAACGGGCGCCCGGTGGATTGCGCTGGTTTCTGCTGGCCGGCTGGCTGCTGCATGCAGCGGCGATCGGTATCGACACCACCGGCATCGGGACGCAGGTGCAGGGTGCGCGCTTCGGCTTCGCGCCGGCTCTTTCGGTGACGCTGTGGCTGGTGATCAGCGTCTACGTCGCGGAGAGCAGGTCCGTGCCGATCAGTGGTGTGCGGCGCGCGCTGGCGGTCCTGGGCGCGATTGCAGTGTTGCTGGCGTTGATGTTTCCGGGTGAACTCCGGCCGCACGCCGCGTCACGATGGGCGCCCATCCACTGGGTGCTCGGGATCGCGTCTTATGGCCTGTTCGGTGCCGCCGTGCTGCATGCAGCGATGCTCAACCGGGCCGATCGGCAGATGCGACTGAACCTGCAGCCGGCCCGGCTGGTGGGGGCGGGCGCGCCGAGCTCCGCAGCACCGCCAACGGGCCTGCCGCTGATGCGTCTGGAGCGCCTCACGTTCCGCTTCGTTTCTGCGGGTTTTGTCGTGCTGTCGATGGCGATCTTCCTCGGCTGGCTGTTCGCGAGTCCCTGGCGATGGGATCACAAGGTGGTGTTCTCGATCCTCGGCTGGCTCGTGTATGCCGGGCTGCTGGCAGGCCGCCGCCGTTTCGGGTGGCGCGGGCCGCAGGCCACCCGCTGGGTGTACACCGGGGCGGTCCTGCTGTTGCTGGCATACGTGGGTTCGCGCTTCGTGATGGAGGTTCTGTTGAACCGGCCTCTGGGCGTGTGATCGAAGCAGGCCCAGGGTGACTTAGAGGGCACGAGCCGCGATGAAATTCTTCCTGCTGCTGGGTCTGTTCCTGCTGGTGGTGTGGCTGTTCCGCGGAGGGCGACGCAGTGATGCCCCGCCTGCGGACGACCACTCCGCAACCACCGACCCGCGGGATGCACGCCCGTCCGGGCACGAGGAAATGGTTTCCTGCGTCCATTGCGGTGTCCATCTACCGATGAGCGACGCAGTTGGTGATGCTGCGGGCTGGTTCTGCGGGCAGGCGCACCGCATCGCTCACGAAAACGCCGTGCCGCCGAATTGATGGACATACCGGCCGCGCCACCGAGCGACCGCCGCAAGGCAGATCGTCGCAAACGACCGCGCGGCACACGCTCCGGTGAATCGTGGTTTGGCGCCTTCAGCGGGGATGCGGATTCGCAGTTTCACGAGGAGGGTCGGCGTGAGCAAGCGCGCGAAGCTGATGGGTCTCCTGCGGACTCGGGAGCCGAGATCGACTCCCGGTTTCTGCCGCGGGATGGTGAACTCAGGGCGCCCGCCGGGCAATCCGCGTTCGATCGGATCTACCGTGCTTTCCTGAGCGCCCGCGCCGCACTCGGCGTGGCGTTGATCGCCACCGTGGCGGCGGGCGGCTTCTTCGGGGCGCTGCCTGGCCGCGGCGTGATGTGGGTCAGCCTCGCCTACGCACTGATTGCGGTCGGCATGTGGCTGACCCCGGCTTCCGGGTCCGAGGAGGAGCACGCAACGGCGCCACGTCTGAGCCGCCTCCAGTGGCTGGCGGGAATCGGTGTCGACATCGTGTGCTTCACGGCGCTGCATGTGCTGTCGAAGGCCAGCAGCCTCAACTTTGCCGCGCTGCTGGTGCTGCCGGTTCTCATGGCGGGCGTGCTGACGCGGCGTGTGCAGGCGCTGGCGACCGCGGCGGCAGTCGCACTGCTTCTGCTCGGCAACGCATGGATCGGTGTGCTGGGCGGCGGCGATGCGGCGTCGCTGATGACGCAGGCCGGGTTGGCTGGCAGCGGGCTGTTCGTCATCACCGTGCTGGCTGGTGAGCTCGCCAGCCGGTTGGCACGCGAGGAGCTCACGGCCAAGGACAGCATGGAACTGGCGCGTCAGCAGGCCCAGCTCAACCGCCTGGTGATCGAGGAAATGCAGGACGGTGTCCTGGTGGTCGACCGAACCGGCCGGGTGCGCGCGGCCAATCCGGCTGCCAGGCGCTTGCTGGTGCGGCGCGGCCTCGGTCGGCCGGCGCCATTCCAATTGCGCGGCGTTCCGGCGTGGGATCAACTCGTCAAGACGGTCGAACGCGGGTTTCACGAAGCGGTCTGGCCCGAGGCCGGCCGTGACGTCGTGCTGCAGTTCGAGCAGGGCACGACCCGCACCTTGCGTGTGCGCATCCGTTTCACTCGACGCGCGGACGAGCCATCGGCCGAGGAACTGTGCGTGCTTCTGCTCGAGGATGTGCGCAGCATGCAGGCCCGGATGCGGCAGGAGAAACTCGCTGCCATGGGTCGGGTGTCTGCTGGAATCGCGCACGAAATCCGCAATCCGCTGGCTGCGATCGCGCAGGCCAACGCGCTGCTTTCGGAGGATGCTTCCACGCCGGGCCAGCAGCAACTCACGCGGATGGTGGCCGACAACGTCAAGCGACTCAAGCGCATCGTGGACGACGTGATGGAGGTGGCTCCGGGTACCTTGAGCGAGGCCACCGTGATCGACGCCAGTTCCGAGGTGGCGGCCGCTTGCAGCGACTGGGCCCAGGCAGGCTCGCTGGATCAGGGCGAGGGCAGCGTGCTCAAGGTCGATCTCCCCGCAGAACCGCTCGGCGTGGTCTTCGATGTCGAGCATCTGCGGCGCGTGCTGATCAACCTGCTCGACAACGCGCGCCGCCACGCCACCGACCGCCCGGGCTCGGTGCACGTGCGTCTGAGCGCGCTCGACGAAGCCACGGCACAACTCAGTGTCTGCAGCGACGGCCCGACGATCCCCATCGATGTCGAGCGCTATCTGTTCGAGCCGTTCTTCTCGACGCGCAGCCGGGGCACCGGGTTGGGCCTGTATATTTGCCGGCAGCTCTGCGAGCAGTACGGAGCCAGCATCGACTACCGGATGCGTCCGGCAGCCGAGCCGAACCGCAATGATTTCTTCGTCAACATGCGTCGCCGGGACGGGCTCGCCGCCGAGGCGCGGCAGCAGCCTCCGGTGTGATGCACGGAAGCATTGAACGAGTCTTCGACATGTCTTCCCCCGCTTACTTCAGCCTGCTGGTCGTCGATGACGAGCCCGACCTGCGCACGCTCTACGAACTGACGCTGCTGCGAGAGGGCTACGACATCGAGACCGCCGGCAGTGTCGAGGAAGCCCGGCTGCACCTGCAGGACCGTGTCTACAGCGCCGTCATCACCGACATGCGGCTGCCCGATGGCACGGGGCTCGACCTGCTGAGCTACCTGGAAAGCAATGCCCGCCGAGAGAAGGCCATCGTCATCACCGCCTACGGATCGGCAGAGAACGCGGTGGAGGCGCTGAAGGCTGGCGCCTACGATTACCTGACCAAGCCGGTCGACCTGAAGCAGTTTCGTGCGGTGGTCGCGTCAGCTCTCGGCAGGGGGCCGTCGACCGCGCCCAGCACGCTGCCCTCCAGCTTGCCGACCGAGCGCTCGCTGCAGTCGGTCACTCCGACGGCGGACGCAGCAGTCGCTCGTTTGGCCGGTGACCTGTCTGGGGCACGGGTCGAACCCGTTGTCTCGCGGGAGGCGCACTCTCCCCTGCGACCACCCCCGCAGATGGCGACTGCCGCGGCGTCGCCCAGCGTGGCGCTCAACCGGATGGCCGGGCAGTCGCTCGCAATGAAGCAGGTGCGTGCGCTGGTCGACAAGGTCGCTCGCAGCATGGCTCCGGTGCTCGTCAATGGAGAGTCCGGCACCGGCAAGGAACTGGTCGCGCGAGCGATCCACGAGGTCAGCCCGCGCAGTGCGCAGCCATTCATCGCAGTGAACTGCAGCGCCATTCCCGAGCACCTGCTCGAGGCCGAGTTCTTTGGTTATCGGCGTGGTGCATTCACCGGGGCCAACGAAGACCGGGAGGGCTTCTTTCAGGCGGCGGACGGGGGCACCTTGTTCCTTGACGAGATCGGAGATCTTCCGTTGTCGATGCAGTCGAAGCTGCTGCGTGCGGTTCAGGAGCGATCGGTGCGTCCAGTCGGGGCCGTCACCGAACTGCCTGTCAATGTGCGTCTGCTGAGTGCCACGCACAAGGACCTCGGCGCCGAGGTGCAGGCCGGCCGATTTCGGCAGGACCTGTATTACCGGCTCAACGTGATCCAGATTCGAGTTCCGCCGTTGCGCGAGCGACTCGAGGATCTCGCGAGCATCGGCGAGCGGGTGCTCGAACGGATCGCCCGCGACGCTGGTGTCTGGCCGCCGCCGAGGCTGACGCATGCGGCGTTGCAGCATCTCGCCGGGTACCCCTTTCCCGGCAACGTTCGTGAGCTCGAGAATCTGCTGCATCGCGCGGTGGCTCTCTCGGGCGGTGAGACGATCGATGTCGCAGATCTGGGCCTGCCGACCGATCCGCAGGGCGAGTTGCTCCATGGCGATGCAGACCGTGGCGCCACGCCGTCCGATGCCGTGAGCTCGATGCTGAATGCGGCGGCGCGTGTCGAGGCTGCGCAGAGCATTCCGCAGGTGCAGGTGCCGCCAGCGGGGCTGCCCAGCGATCTGGCGGCCTACCTCGACGACATCGAGCGCGACATGCTGTTGCGCGCTCTGGAGCAGCACCGATTCAATCGCACGGCGGCCGGAGCCAGTCTCGGACTGTCGCTGCGGCAGATGCGCTACCGCATGGCACGTCTTCATGTCATGGCTGGCGCCGACCCGCACCCCGATGGCGAGCGTGGCACTGGCTGAGGTCGACGGCGACTGGCATCGGGGCTGGTGGGCGAGGGCGCGACATTGCCCATCGCCGAATTTCGGGCCGCGCCCGACCGGAGTCGTTCCGACGCTGGCCGTGGTGCATTCGATCAGCCTGCCTCCTGGCTCCTACGGCGGTGCGCAGGTCGAGCAGTTCTTCCTCAATCAGCTCGATGTTTCGGCGCACCCTTATTTCGAGCGTCTGACGGGCGTGCGCGTGTCGGCCCATTTCTTCATCCGCCGCGACGGTGCGTGCATCCAGTTCGTGTCGTGCCTCGAGCGCGCCTGGCATGCGGGTGCTTCGATCTGGCGCGGGCGTTCGAACTGCAACGATTTCTCGATCGGCATCGAACTCGAAGGTATCGAAGGGGCCGGCTTCGACGACGCGCAGTACGCACGGCTTTGCGAACTGCTGACCTCATTAGTCGGTCCGGCAGGCTGCATCGATGTTGCCGGCCACGAGCACGTCTCCAACGGCCGCAAGGGCGACCCTGGCTGCGGATTCGATTGGGGTCGGACAGTCGCTGCACTGGGCTGGCCCGCACGGTGTTTTCCCGAGGGCGTGATCACCGTAACCTGAGTGAGGCGATGACGGTGCACCGGCTCCATGGGCCGGGTTGCGACTTCGCCGAAACCTGACCTGAGTGTCCGTGCGTTCCGCCGTGAAAGTTCAGGCCGCAGGCCAATGATTTGGCGGCTTCGTGAAGTGCGATGCAATGCGCTCGCGGGTGTGCAGGGCGGCGGCCGATCAGCACCCGACGAACTGCATTGCAGGTGGCATCGTTTGGCGCGATCGTGGAGTGGTCAGTTTGTGCCCGAGACACTAGCGGTAGTGCTTGAAGCGGCCCGGGACCCCAGATATAGTGTGCCGATGCGCCAAGTCTTGTCAGTCGCTCCTACGCCTTCCAACGCACCGACAGCCTCGGCTGGTTGCACTCGATCGTGCAGGTTCGGTGGCGCGGGGTCCGTCCGTTGACCTGAATTTTGTCGGGCCTGCCGGCGGCCCTGAGCGCCGGCATCGACATCACCCGAGCAGTGCGGTCCCCGACCCCTCTCCAAACCAAAGGCCATTCATGCAAGCACTCCAAACCACGCCGGGCGCCTACCCTTATGTTGCAGAGCGGGCGGATACCGCTGCCGCTGCACCCGCGTCGGCTTTCGACGCGTTCCACATCATCCGCCGCAACGGTGCGGTGGTGCCGTTCGAGCCGAACAAGATCGCAGTGGCCCTGATGAAGGCCTTCCTTGCCGTGCACGGCACGCAGGGTGCGGCATCGGCGAGCGTGCGAGAGACTGTGGATGGGTTGACTGAATCGGTGGTTCGCGCGCTGCTGCGTTCGCGGCCGGGCGGCGGCACCTTCCACATCGAGGACATCCAGGACCAGGTCGAACTCGGGTTGATGCGTGGTGGCCACCACGAAGTCGCTCGCGCCTACGTGCTCTACCGTGAGCGGCGTGCCCAGGAGCGTGCGAGGCAGGCGCAGCCAGTTGCCGTCGCCGAATCGACGTTGACCGTCCTGGATCGGGGGCAGCGCGTGCCGTTCGATTCGGTCCACCTGCAGACCATCGTCCAGTCGGCCTGCGAAGGTCTGGGCGCCGATGTGCGTGCCGAGCCGATCCTGCTGGAAACCAAGCGCAACCTTTACGACGGCGTGCCGATCGATGAAGTGCACAAGGCTTCCATCCTGGCCGCGCGCACGTTGATCGAAAAGGACCCGGGTTACACCCGCGCCACCGCACGACTCCTGCTGCACACGATCCGACGCGAGATCCTTGGCGAGGAGGTGCTGCAGTCCGACATGCGCACACGCTATGCGGACTACTTCCCGGGATTCATCAAGAAGGGAGTGCATGCCGAACTGCTCGACGACAAGCTGCTGCAGTTCGACCTGGCCCGACTGGGCGCTGCGTTGAATGCCGATCGTGACATGCAGTTCGACTACCTCGGCCTGCAGACGCTGTACGACCGCTATTTCCTGCACATCGACGAGGCGCGCATCGAGTTGCCGCAAGCCTTCTTCATGCGCGTGGCGATGGGCCTGGCGCTCAACGAGATCGATCGCGAAGCGCGAGCCATCGAGTTCTACGAAGTGCTCTCGACGTTCGATTTCATGAGTTCGACGCCGACTCTCTTCAATGCCGGCACCCGTCGCTCGCAGTTGTCGAGTTGCTACCTGACGACGGTGGCCGACGACCTCGACGGCATCTATGAGGCACTGAAGGAGAACGCGCTGCTGTCCAAGTTCGCCGGTGGTCTCGGCAACGACTGGACCAATGTGCGTGCGCTCGGCAGCCACATCAAGGGCACCAACGGAAAGAGTCAGGGTGTCGTTCCCTTCCTCAAGGTCGTCAACGACACCGCAGTCGCCGTCAATCAAGGCGGAAAGCGCAAGGGTGCGGTGTGCGCCTACCTGGAGAGCTGGCACCTCGACCTCGAGGAGTTCCTCGAGCTGCGCAAGAACACCGGGGACGACCGTCGTCGCACCCACGACATGAACACCGCGAACTGGATCCCCGACCTGTTCATGAAGCGTGTGATGGAGGGCAGCGACTGGACGCTTTTCTCGCCGAGTACCTGTCCCGATCTGCACGACAAGTTCGGCAAGGAATTCGAGGTTGCCTACACCGCTTACGAAGCGCGCGCAGCTGCAGGCGATATCAAGCTGCACAAGAAGGTGGCGGCTCGGGACCTGTGGCGAAAGATGCTGACGATGCTGTTCGAGACGGGGCATCCCTGGATCACCTTCAAGGACGCATGCAATGTGCGCTCGCCGCAGCAGCATGTCGGCGTCGTTCACTCCAGCAACCTGTGCACCGAGATCACGCTGAACACCAGCGCATCAGAGATCGCGGTGTGCAACCTCGGTTCGGTGAATTTGGCTCACCACCTCGTCGACGGCCCCAGCGGCAGGCAGATCGACCACGCGAAGCTGAAGAAGACCGTGTCCACCGCGATGCGCATGCTCGACAACGTGATCGACATCAACTACTACGCCGTGAAGAAGGCCCGCGACTCGAATCTTCGTCATCGCCCGGTCGGGCTTGGCATCATGGGGTTCCAGGATGCCTTGCACGAGCTGCGCGTGCCTTACGCGTCGGATGCAGCGGTCGATTTTGCCGATCGCTCGATGGAGGCGGTGTGCTACCACGCCTACTGGGCATCGACTGAACTCGCGGCGGAGCGCGGGCGCTATTCCAGCTATCGCGGCTCGCTCTGGGATCGGGGCATCCTGCCCATCGACTCGCTCGACCTGCTTGCCGAGCAGCGTGGTGGTTACGTCGATGTCGATCGAAGCAGCACGCTCGACTGGAGCGCTCTGCGCGGCCGCATCGCCGAGCACGGCATGCGCAATTCCAATTGCGTCGCGATTGCGCCGACTGCGACGATTTCCAACATCATCGGTGTCAGTGCGTCGATCGAGCCGTCTTTCGGCAACCTCTCCGTCAAGTCGAATCTGTCGGGTGAATTCACCGTGCTCAACGAGTACCTGGTGCGAGACCTGAAGAAGCTGGGCCTGTGGGACGACGTGATGGTCATGGACCTCAAGCATTTCGACGGATCGCTGCGCCGCATCGATCGCGTTCCAGAGGATCTGAAGTCGCTTTACGCCACCGCATTCGAGATCGAGACCCAATGGCTGGTGGAAGCCGCCGCTCGCCGGCAGAAGTGGATTGATCAAGCTCAGTCATTGAACATCTACATGGCCGGCGTGTCCGGCAAGAAGCTTGACGAAACCTACAAGCTCGCCTGGACCCGTGGCCTGAAGACCACCTACTACCTGCGCACCCTGGGTGCCACGCATGCCGAGAAGTCCACGGTGAAGGCGGGGCAACTCAATGCGGTGAGCAACGGTTCTTCCGGAGGTTTGGATGCGGCCGCAGCGGCCCCGCAGGCTTGGTCAACCAGCGCGGAGCCCGCAAGCGATATCAAGTACTGCGCGATCGACAACCCCGATTGCGAAGCCTGCCAGTGAGAGCTCGATTGCGACTCGGTGCTTGAAACCGTCAGTTGCGACGCGACGGAACAACAAATGCGATCCGAGCCAAGCGGTATGAGGCAACTAACGCTTTGTGTTTTGTCCCATCGATTGGATAATCAATATCTACTGGAAGTAAGCCATGTTGGTTTGGGAAGAAGAAATTAAATCATCGATGCCGCCCATGGCGTCCGTCGCGACGACACGGATTCCTGAGGAAATTCAGAGCCGCTCATCGGATGCCGGCATTTCCGGCATGGATTTGTCTCGATCGATGGTTTCCAGTGTTTCCCCTCGCGCCGGGACAATTGTCCCGGCCCAGCCCGTCGAGAACCGGCGGGTGGTGGCTGCGGATAAACGCATCATCAACGGCCAGACCGATGTCAATCAACTGGTCCCATTCAAGTACAAATGGGCTTGGGAGAAATATCTCGCTACCTGCGCAAACCACTGGATGCCGCAGGAGGTCAACATGTCGCGCGATATCGCCACGTGGAAAGATCCTAACGGACTGAGCGATGACGAGCGTCGCATCATCATGCGTAACCTCGGTTTCTTCGTGACCGCGGATTCTCTGGCTGCCAACAACATCGTTCTGGGGACCTACCGGCATATCACCGCTCCGGAATGTCGGCAGTTTTTGCTTCGCCAGGCCTTTGAAGAGGCCATTCATACCCACGCCTATCAGTACATCGTCGAATCGCTGGGGCTGGATGAAGGTGAAATATTCAACGCCTACAACGAGGTCGCATCGATCCGGGACAAGGACCAGTTCCTGATCCCGTTCATCGAGGCGGTGATGGATCCGCACTTCAACACTGGCACGCTGGAGAACGATCAGAAACTCCTGAAATCGCTGATTGTTTTTGCCTGCCTGATGGAGGGGCTGTTTTTCTACGTGGGGTTCACCCAGATCCTTGCGCTGGGTCGCCAGAACAAAATGACCGGTGCCTCTACCCAATACCAGTACATCCTTCGAGACGAATCGATGCATTGCAATTTCGGCATCGACCTGATCAATCAGATCAAACTGGAGAACCCGCTGCTCTGGACTGCTGAATTCAAGGCTGAAATCAAGGCTCTTTTCGTGCGAGCAGTGGAACTGGAATATCGCTATGCTGAGGACACGATGCCCCGCGGGGTTTTGGGGATGAACGCATCCATGTTCAAGGGATATTTGCGTTACATCGCCAACCGGCGCGCCACTCAAATCGGGCTGGAAGCACTTTTCCCGAACGAGGAAAACCCGTTTCCCTGGATGAGCGAAATGATTGACCTGAAGAAAGAAAGCAACTTCTTCGAGGTGCGTGTCACCGAATACCAGTCCGGTGGTGCGCTTTCGTGGGATTGAAAGTGATCGAGCGCGGTATCGCGCGAGATGAATGTGAACAGATCAAGATCTGCAAATCGAGTGGTGACGACGCAGAAGCGTTTCCCTCGGTTTGATACCCGATTCATCGCACCGGGGCGCCCTTAACGGGCAGTTTGCGGGTGATGAATAGCTGTCTGGAACCGGCTTTTTGCAGGAACAGGACAGTGCTTCTTTAACTTGATCAAGGAGAAATGTAATGGCAACTGCGAAGAAGGCCGCCCCGGCCAAGAAGGCCCCGGCGAAGAAGGCTGCCCCGGCGAAGAAGGCCGCTCCGGCCAAGAAGGCCCCGGCGAAGAAGGCTGCTCCTGCGAAGAAGGCAGCTCCAGCCAAGAAGGCTCCTGCGAAGAAGGCAGCTCCAGCCAAGAAGGCTCCTGCGAAGAAGGCAGCTCCAGCCAAGAAGGCCCCTGCGAAGAAGGCCGCTCCTGCGAAGAAGGCCGCTGCCAAGGCTCCTGCGAAGAAAGCGGCCGCCAAGAAGGTCGTGGCCAAGAAGGCTGCCAAGGCTCCTGCGAAGAAAGCCGCTGCCAAGGCTCCTGCAAAGAAGGCTGCAGCGAAGAAGGCGCCCGCTACCCCAGCCGCTGCTCCGGCGGCGGCCAAGCCCGCCGCGCCGGCTGCCAAGACGACCCTCAGCCCTCAGGCTGCATGGCCGTTCCCTACAGGCTCCAAGCCATAACGCGACGGTCCGCGTATGCGGGCTTTCGTTTGCAAGCAACCCGGCTTCGGCCGGGTTTTTTTGTGCGCCCGAGAACGAGCTGGCGTCTACAAGTCCAGAACTCCGATGTCGATCTGGTGGTTCTGTCCGCCTCTTGACGCGATCTTCAACGCGCCGATGCGGTTGCCCAGTTCGACGCAGCGAAGCAGTGGCCAGCCACGCTCCAGCCCGTACAGCAATGCTGCGCGGAAAGCGTCTCCGCAGCCGGTCGGGTCGATGACTTCGGTGGCCGGGATGCCCGGCACGTGGGTGCATTGGCCCTGTACCCACACGTCGCAGCCTTCCGCCCCCAGTGTCACGACGACACCTGCCAGATGCGAGGTGGAGAGCGACTCGAGCGTCTCGCCTGTGCGGTCGCACAGCATGCGCGCCTCATAGTCGTTCACGGCGACCCAGCGCGCCTGCGCTACGAAGCGTCTCAGATCACTGCCGTCGAACATGGGCAGTCCCTGCCCCGGATCGAAGACAAACGGGATGCCAGCGGCTGCCAGTTGCGCCGCGTGTTCGATCATTGCGTCGCGGCCATCGGGCGCGATGATGGCGATGCGGATGTCTTCTCGTGCAGGCACAGCAGTGCCTTGTGCGCACTGCATGGCCCCAGGGTGGAACGCGGTGATTTGGTTGTTGCTGCTGTCGGTGATGATGATCGCCTGCGCTGTGAAACTGTCGGCGATCGTTGCGACATGCTCGGTGGTGACGTTCCACCCTTTGAGGCGCTGCAGGTATTCCGCTCCATCAGTGCCCAGCGCGGCAAGCACGACCGGTTCGCCGCCCAACTTCTTCAGCGTGTAGGCGATGTTGCCGGCGCAGCCTCCGAATTCGCGCCGCAGGGTCGGTACGAGAAACGACACATTCAGGATGTGCACCTGATCGGGGAGGATCTGCTCGGCAAAACGACCGGGAAAGGTGGTGATGGTGTCGAACGCAAGTGATCCGCAAATCAACGCAGGCATGGGGGCTCCGGTGAGGGGGGCGGGCGTCGTCACCGACGGCCCGACAGGGTCAGATCGATCGCGACCCGAAACGGGCCTCAATCCTTATTTGGCGATGGATCTCAGGGGTAGAAGACCTCTACGGTGTAACCGCTGACGCGGCGGCCTGTGACAGAGAAGCTCACGGAAAGCAGCGCGTCTGCGCCAGGCACCAGCCGGGGATCGCCGACCTGGAAGTCGGCGGGAGACAGCGAGCGGCGGGACACCAGTTCGCCGTCAGCACCGGTGAGGCTCAGGTCGAGCGACGGCATCGCGATCGGCAATTCGCCCCGGTTGCGCAGGGTCACGGCCAGACGCAGCGCGTTCGAGGCTCCGTCGCGCTGCAGACTGGAATCGGCCTGGGTCAGCGCGGTGCTTTCGATGCTGACGTCATCGATGCGCCGCAACGGTTCGAGCCGGCAACCAAAAAATTCGCAGTAATGCTGCAGCCAGGGAGTCGACTCGGGCCATTGCGCTGCAATGTACTGACGATAGTGACCCGCGACCTGCAGTGCCAGGCCCAGCGCAGCCGTCAACGCCAGTGCGACCAGGGCCGCACGAACTGGCGACTGCTCCCACCATTCGTCGCGCTCGGCCTGTCGCACGAAGTCGGGCGTGGACGGCGCCGATTCGCTGTCGGCCTCGCTGCCAGCGACTTCCGCCGCCGCTCTTGCATCTGTATGGGCTTCGGCACTGGGCGAAGCCAGTTCGGAAATCGGCGCTTCGGTCCTGGCAAGGGACTCTGACTCGAGGTCGGCCTGGTCCGCTGGCAGCCCGATGTCTGCGTCAAACTCGTTGCGCAGGCCCTCGGGCCACTGGGGGGCGGGAGCTTGTGGTTCGATCTCGATGTGATCGATGTCGGGTGACTCGAGCGAACCTGACGGTTCGTCCTGCTCTGCGAGCAAATGCCGCTCGTCGGGGTTCGAGGGGGCCGGTTCGGGCACGCTTTCATTCGATGACCCGGTGTTGGGGGTGTCGGCGAACGGCTCTGGCGACTCCTGAGACTCCAATGCAACCGAGGTCACTTCAGGCGGCTGCCATGCGGGGGGAGCCTCGTGGTCGAGATCGAACAGCGTTTGCTGTGCGTTGAACACCGCCTGGCAGCGCCCGCACCGCACCCAGCCGTCCGACACCTTGAGCTGGTCCTGAACCACCCGGAAGATGGTTCCGCATGCGGTGCAACGGGTGGCCAGATTCATCATGGAATGATGCCACGCAGCAGGGTGTTTCCGACTCAGGCCGACCGATGTGCGGTCATCAAGATCCAGCCGTCTTCGCTGTCGCTGACCGACAGGTCCAGCCAGGGTGCGTAGGCTTCGATGAGTTCGTCAGCCTGCCTCTCCAGGATGCCGGCCAGCACCAGATCGCCATGGGATTGCACATGGCCGCACAGCAGCGGCGCCAGCAATTTCAGCGGCGTCGCCAGGATGTTCGCCAGCACCAGCGCGTAGGGGCCTTTCGCGAGGTCGGGCAGGCCGGCCTTCACGTTGACGTGGTTGGCCGTGGCGTTGTCCACCGTTGCCTGAACCGCTGCCGGATCGATGTCGACCGCTTCGACGCCGCACGCGCCATGCAGCGCGGCGCCGATCGCGAGGATGCCGGAGCCGCAGCCATAGTCGAGCACGCGCAGCCACTGCGCAGTTCGGGCGGGCGTCTGCTGTGCGATCCAGCGCAGGCACATCCGCGTGGTCGGGTGCGTGCCGGTACCGAACGCCATACCGGGATCGAGCCGTATCACCTTCGATGCTGCCGCCGGAGCCTCGTGCCAGCTCGGCACGACCCAGAAGCTCGGCGTCACAGGCACCGGTGAAAACTGCGATTGAGTCAGCCGAACCCAGTCCTGATCAATCAGTGGCGTGATCGACTGCAACTGCACCGCGCTGGCCCAGTCCTGCTCCAGCAGCAGGTCGGCCGCATCCTGTGCCGCATCAGCACCATCGAACAGCGCCTTCACGATCGAGCGATCCCAGCCGCCGCGCGGGGCCGGCATGCCGGGCTCGCCAAACAAGGCGCGTTCCGCCTCGGTGTTCGCGTCGGCGTCCTCGACCGACACCGAGAGCGCGCCCAGTTCGTCCATCAGCGCATCGGAAACCGATTCAGCCTCGTCCTGCGGGCACAGCAGCAGCAGTTCGACCATCCCTGTCAGCCAAAGATGTGCAAAGCGGCCCGCTCGAGGGGCGGGAGCGATGCAACGATTTGGTTGTCGTTCATCGCTTGTGCTCGCTCATCCAGCCTTCCAGGTAATGGATGCTGGTGCCGCCTTCGACGAACTTGGCGTCGACCATCAACTCGCGATGCAGCGGGATATTGGTCGAAATGCCTTCGATGACCGTCTCTGACAGCGCGATGCGCATGCGCGCCAATGCCTGCTCGCGGGTGTCACCGTGCACGATGATCTTGCCGATCATCGAGTCGTAGTTCGGCGGCACGAAATAGTTGGTGTAGGCATGCGAATCGACCCGCACCCCCGGCCCGCCCGGTGGGTGCCAAGTCGTGATGCGCCCGGGCGATGGCGTGAACTTGTAGGGGTCTTCGGCGTTGATGCGGCACTCGATCGAATGCCCGCGGCACTCGATCTGGCGCTGGGTGAACGGCAGCTTCTCCATCGCCGCGACGCGGATCTGCATCTGCACGATGTCGATGCCGGTCACCAGCTCGGTCACCGGGTGCTCGACCTGCACGCGCGTGTTCATCTCGATGAAGAAGAACTCGCCGTTCTCGTAGAGGAACTCGAACGTGCCTGCCCCGCGGTAGCCGATCTTCTTGCACGCGGCGGCGCAGCGTTCGCCGATGCGTTCGATCACGCGACGAGGAATGCCCGGTGCGGGGGCTTCCTCGATGATCTTCTGGTGGCGCCGCTGCATCGAGCAGTCACGGTCGCCCAGCCACACCGCATTGCGATGCTGGTCTGCCAGCACCTGGATCTCGATGTGGCGGGGGTTCTCGAGGAATTTCTCCATGTAGACCGAAGGGTTGCCGAAGGCCGCACCCGCCTCGGTGCGTGTCATCTGAACCGCATTCAGCAGGGCGGCCTCGGTGTGCACGACCCGCATGCCACGGCCACCGCCCCCGCCGGCCGCCTTGATGATCACCGGGTAGCCGATGGCTCGTGCGGAGCGGACGATCTCGCGCGGGTCTTCGCCCAGGGCTCCCTCACCGCCTGGAACGCAAGGAACCCCCGACTTGATCATGGCCTGCTTGGCCGACACCTTGTCGCCCATCAGGCGGATGCATTCGGGCGTCGGTCCGATGAAGGTGAACCCGCTGCGCTCGACGCGCTCCGCGAAGTCGGCGTTCTCGGACAGGAAGCCGTAGCCTGGGTGGATCGCTTCGGCGTCGGTGACCTCGGCGGTCGAGATGATCGCCGGCATGTTGAGGTAGCTGTGCGCCGATGCAGCCGGCCCGATGCACACCGCCTCGTCCGCGAGTTTCACGTACTTGGCGTCGCGGTCTGCCTCGGAATAGACGACCACCGACTTGATGCCCATCTCGCGGCATGCGCGCTGAATCCGCAGGGCGATTTCGCCTCGATTGGCGATCAGTATTTTCTTGAACATCAATGCGCCCGAATCACTCGACGATGAAGAGCGGCTGTCCAAACTCCACCGCCTGGCCGTTCTCGCAAAGGATGCGCGTGACCTTCCCCGACTTGTCGGCCTCGATCTCGTTCATGATCTTCATCGCTTCGATGATGCAGATCGCTTCGCCTTCAGTGACATCCGAGCCGATGTCCACCAGCGGTTTGCCGCCAGGGCTGGAGGCCCGATAGAACGTGCCGACCATCGGCGACTTCACCGTGTGACCGACCGGTGCGACTTCCGCGGCCACGGCCGGTTGTGCCACCTCGGCCATGGCCGGCCGCGGCATCGGCGCAGCGGCGAAGTAGGCCGGCGCGGCCGCGTGCGGGTCGGCCTTGACGATGCGCACCTTGCCGTCGGCTTCCGTGATCTCCAGTTCGGAAATATTCGATTCGGACACCAGATCGATCAGTGTCTTGAGCTTGCGTAGGTCCATGCGGGGGCTCCAACGGAGTGGGTTGGGGATGTCTTGGGGAAACCTGCGTCTGCATTCAGGTGCCGTGGCACCTTGCCTGTGGCGTCGACGCAGGTCGCGTCAGTGGCCGGCCTGTGTCAGCACATGATCCAGTGCCAGACGGTAGCCGTCGGCACCGAGGCCGCAGATCACGCCGACAGCGAGGTCGGAAAAGTACGAGTGGTGGCGAAATGGCTCACGCCGGTGAACATTCGACAGATGCACTTCGATGAACGGTAGCGCCACTGCCGCCAGCGCGTCCCGCAGGCCGACACTGGTGTGGGTCAATGCGGCCGGGTTGATGATGACGAACTGCGTTCCATCGCTGCGAGCCGCCTGCACCCTGTCGATCAGGGCACCTTCGTGGTTGCTTTGAAAGGTATGCAGCTTTGCTCCGGCATCTGCTGCCCTCTGGGTCAGATCGGCATCGATCTGGTCCAGGGTGCGGTGGCCGTAAACGCCGGGTTCACGGGTGCCCAACAGGTTCAGATTGGGTCCGTGGAGCACGAGGATTTGCATGAGGAGAGATTGGCGGGCCACCAAGGTGCCCGATCACTGTGATGCAGCGGGCGGACTTTACGCTGTTTGAGGCCCGTAGTCGTGTGTTTGAAGAAAAATGACGTCTTGATCGACCTATCGACGGGTTTTGCAAGCCGATCGGTCAGGCTTCGGACTCCTGGGCCCACCGCGTCAGGTCTTCGGGGCGTATGGCGCCCAATTTCCGGTCAAGGACCCGGCCCGTCCGGCCCACGATCACCGTGAAGGGGAGCGATCCGGCGGGGTTGCCCAGCACGCGGCTGAGGTCGGTACCGCTCAGCCCCGCCAATCCGATCGGAAAGCCGACCGGGCGCTTGCTCAGGAACTCCCGTACGGGCGTCGGGCTGTCGATGGCCAGGCCCAGCACACGCCAGCCTTTGGGCTGCTGAGCACGATGGAATCCGTCGATCAGCGGCATCTCCTTGATGCACGGAGCGCACCAGGTGGCCCAGAAATTCAGCAGCAGCGGTCCGCCGCGCAGGCTGTCCAGCGCCAGCTCTCCACCGCCCGGTTGCTCGAATCGCAGTGACCAGAAATCGGCCCCGAGTTCGACGACTTCGCTGTCGCCCGGCTGCGTCTTGTGCCACGACACCCCAGCGCCTGTCGCACCCGCGGCGATCGCCGCCGTCGTCATCATCCATCCTCGCCTGTTCATCTCTCGGTCTCCATCAGGCGCCGCAACGCCACCAGATCGCCTCGTTGGGTCTGTCCGCTCGCGTCGGGCTTCAGGCCGCCGCGCAGGTCGTCGTGGTCCAGCACGGTCAGGAACACAGTGACTTCCTCGCCCAGTGAGCTGCTGGGGCTGCTGACACTCAGCACGTCGACCGGCAGGTTGCGCGGCCCCGAGATGCTCCCGACATCGAAATCGATCCCCTTGTTGAGCATTTCGATCTCGGCAGACTTGGGATCGTCGCAGAACAGTTGCAGGTGCACGCTGCTGAGCCGGGTCGCGGTGCCCCGCCAGACCGCGCCGGTCAGGTGCGGGCGGAACTCGGCCAGCCGCTCCATCCAGATTGCTGCCACTTCGCGCAGTGCCGCGAGCTCCGCAGGCTGGGTGTCGGCGCAGAACAAGTCCAGGTAGGCACGAACCTCGTCCTCGACGGCCCCGTTGTCCGGCATCTGTGCCGATCGAGTGCCGTGCTTTCCGAGGGCGCGTGCGGCACGCTGCTTCGCCGGGCCGTATTCCATGCCTTCCTCGACCACCAGCCGGGCGGCAGCTGCGGCGATCTCGGCCGTCAGGGCAGAAGACATCGTCGATACCTCTTCAGGGGAGCTCGACCGCGCCCATGCGGGCAACGACCGTTGCCGCCCGCGACACGACATAGGGTGAGTCGGGACGCTTCTCGAAGCGCTTGGGCGCCGGCAGCATCACCGCCAGCCGCGCCGCAGCGGTCGGTGACAGCTGCGCCGCCGGAACGTGAAAGTAGTGCCGGGCCGCCGCCTCGGCGCCGAAGACGCCTTCACCCCACTCGACGTTGTTGAGATAGATCTCGAGGATGCGCTGCTTGCCCAGGATCGCCTCGAGCATGAACGTCACGATGAACTCCTGCGCCTTGCGGGGCAGGCTGCGCTCGCCGGCCAGGAACAGGTTCTTGGCCAGTTGCTGCGTGATGGTGGAGCCGCCGATCACCTTCGGCTCCCGCAGGGTCTTTCTGGTGTCGCTGGTGACCGGGGCTTTCGCAGCCTGTTTTTCCAGGCGTTCGTTGAGTTTGGCGACACGCGCCTCCGCCCGCTGGTTGCGCTCCCAGGCTTTCTCGAGCGCGTCCCATTCGACCCCGCTGTGCTCGGTGAAGCCGGCGTCCTCGGACGCGATGACGGCTCGCTTCAGGTTCGGCGAGATCTGCGCACCGGCGATCCAGCGCTGGCTCCAGCGGACTTCGTGCTGCTCGACCAGCAGGCGCCACATTTCCGATCGCTGGAAGCTCGTGGACTGAGGGTCCACGAAGGTCATCAGCGCGATCCGCAGGCCGAAAACCAGCTGCAGGGCCACGGTGCACAGCGCCAGCAACGCGAGGAAACGCAGCGCGGACGAGGTGGTGCGCTTCATCGACTGGTGCTGGCAGCGGTGCCATTCGCCGCCGCTGCCAGCCGCTGCTGCAGCTTCTCCAGCACGGCTGTGGTGTCGGGCCGCACGCCGCGCCAGACAAGAAAAGCCTCGGCCGCCTGCTCGACCAGCATGCCGAGGCCGTCGCGGCCCATCGCACCGTGGGATTCGGCCCAGGTGATGAAAGGTTGCGCGGCTGCACCGTACATCATGTCCAGCGCCAGGGTACCTTCGCGCAGCACACCCGGGGGCACCGGCGGCGCGCTTGCCTGAAGACTGCTTGCACTGGCGTTCACGACGACATCGAAACCGGTGCCTGGCTGCTGAATCGGAGCGACGCTCAACGCAACGCCGTGCGTGATTGCCCAGGCTGCGTGTCCTGCGAGCAGGGCATCTGCCTTGTCCGGCGTCCGGTTGCACAGCACGACGGCGGCGGGCCGCGCAGCGATCAGCGGCCCGAGCGTGCCGGCTGCAGCGCCACCGGCTCCGATCAGCAGCACGCGGCGGCCGGCCAGCCGCAGGCCCGCGTTGTGTTCGATGTCGCGCACCAGGCCGGCACCGTCGGTGTTGTCGGCAAGCCAGCCGCCGGCACCGGGCGCGTCGAATCGCAGCACGTTGGCTGCCTGGGCCAGCAGCGCCCGCTCGGTGTGCCGCACGCCGAGCTGGTAGGCCTCGAACTTGAAGGGTACGGTCACGTTGCAGCCCCGGGCCGGGCCGATTTCGGCATCCGCGCTGGTGCGATCGAAGTCACCATTGCCGCCGCCGCGCGAGGCAGCGAAGGCGCGGATCTCGCGCGCGAAGCCGCCCTCGGCATCGATCGGGCAGAGCAGCCGTCCGTAACGCAGGGTCTGCCCGGTGGCCTGCGCGAACATCGCGTGGATGAATGGCGACTGGCTGTGCGCCACCGGGTTGCCGGCGACGACGTAATGGTCGATCTCGGTCATCGTGCCGCCCCCAGAGGCACTGTTTCCAGGCCATCCTCGCGAGTGAAACGGAAGCGCGACGTCACGACCAGCTGGTCTGCCTTGGCCCTCATCTTCGCGGTGAACGCTCCGAACGGCGCGGCCGCCTGGACGATCGCGATCGCCTGACGATCGAGCACGGGCAACTTGGAGGGACGCACGATCTCGGTCTCCACGACGCGGCCCGCGGCATCGACCGTGACGTTCATCGTCAACTCGCCGTACAGCTTGCGACCGCCCTGTTCGGGGAAGTTGCGGGTGCCCCGCTCCTCGATCTTGCGACGCAGCTGGTCGTAGTACTGCGCATAGACCGCCTCGCGCGTGGCCGGGCTGATGTACCGCTTCTTCGGCCGGGCGTTCTCCTCGTTGACGCGCTTCTCGATCTCGGCGAGCAACTGCACGAGCCGCCGGCGGTGCTCTTCCTGTGCGCGCTCCTGCGCCGAGCTTTCCTCGGTCTGCGTTTCCGGCGCCGGCATCGCCGCGAGCTCGCGCCGCACCTGGGTCAGCAACTGCTGCTGGGTCTGCTGCAACTGCTCAATCTGCTTGCGGGACTCGTCTTCCGCGTCGCCCAGCTCGGCTTGCGGTGATGGAAGCAGGGGCGAAGTCGCGCGGCCGCGATCGGATTCGCCGCCGCCAGCGAGCGTGGCCTGCGCGATCGCCTGTGCCAGGTCAGGTGCCTGTGGCGAGCGCGAATTGACGAGGATCACTTCCAGCGGCGTGTCTTCGAAGATCCGGTTGAAGCGTTCGGGATCGACGAAGCGAACCGACAGCAGCACCCCATGCACGGCCACCGACACGAGCATCGCGATCTGCAGGGCTGACAGCTTGCCGAGCATCGTCTCAGTTCACCGTCTGCAGTTCAGGGGGCATCCACCGGCGAAACGGGCGACGCTTCGGCGCCCGCGTCCTGCAGGTCGATGGCCAGGGTCAGCGGCCCGGCGCTGTCGCCGGCTTCGTCGGCTGGATCCTCGATTTCCGGCGCGTCGTCAGCTTCGGTGGTCGGGTCGTCGATGCGCGAGCTCACACTTGCATGCAGGTCGAGCGTGAGCAGGTCGCATCCGGTGAGACGCACCCGCACGCGGGCGTTGCGTGGCAGCGCCTCCGCGCCCAGCGCGCGGAACACCAGCGGCAGCGTGTCGGCGCGCACCAGGCCATCCTTCATCACTGCAGCGTCGAGTTCGGTGATGCCCTCCTGATCGAGGTACTTCAGCGCCCAGTAGCGCTCGATTGCCGACTGGAATCCGTTGTAGGCGCTGTAAGCCGCATCGAAGCCCGAGATGATCGCGAACAGCGCGGTGTCCTTCGGCTTGAACGGTGCCGCCAGTGCCGCGGTGCGGCCATGGCGGGCGCAGGCGATGATTTGCCACTGGTTGACCAGGTCGACATAGCGGCGCAGCGGCGAAGTGGCCCAGGTGTACTGAGCGACGCCCATGCCGGCGTGCGGCGCCGGCTTGGTGCCCATGCGCACCTTGATGCCGGGTGCCATGCTGGCCTGGCTGCGGTAGATGCCGGGCACGCCGTGATCGGCGAGCCAGCCACCCCAGGTGCTGTTGGCCAGGATCATCGCCTCGGCGACGATCAGGTCGAGCGCCGACCCGCGTGCGCGGGTCGTGATGGAGACGGTTTCATCGCCACGGGGCTCGCCCTCCAGGGCACGTTCGAGGCGGAAGTTGTAGTCGGGGCGGTTGAAGTTCTCCGGCTTGCCGCGAACCACCTCCCGCGCCGCCTTCAGGTGCCGGGCCAGCCGGTGCGCAAAGGCCAGCTCGGCAGCGAATTCGTAGTCGGCCGGGGCTGCGCCGGTCAGCGTGGCTTCGGTGATCACGCCGTCGAGCTGATCGTGCCGCAGGTTGGCTGCGATCGGCACGCGATCGAGGCGTGTCTCGCTGCCGGTGACTTCGAGCGTGTCCTCGTTCAGCGTCACGTAAAGCGACACCGCCGGGCAGTCGCGCCCGGCCATCAGCGTGTAGACCTGCACCACCTCGTCGGGGAGCATCGTCAGCTTGTGACCCGGCATGTAGACGGTGGAGAGCCGATCGCGCGCGACCTTGTCTACGGGACTGTCCGGCGCGATCGCCAGTCCCGGCGCTGCGATGTGCACGCCGAACACCACCGAGCCGGTGCCCAGGCCCTGAACCGAAAGCGCATCGTCGATTTCGGTGGTCTGCGAATCGTCGATCGAGAACGCCCGCACCGCAGCGATCGGCAGCGGCTCCCGGATGGCGGGGGCGTCGAGCGGCGGGAAGCCGGTGCCCTTCGGGAAATGCTCGAACAGGAAGCGCTTCCAGTGGAACTGGTATGGCGAGTCGATCGCGCCGGCGCCGGTCAGCAGGTCGAGTGGCGCCTTCTGCGAGCGCTTGGCCGCTTCCACCACCGCCTTGTATTCGGGGCCGTTCTTGTCCGGCTTGAACAGGATCTTGTAGAGCTGCTCGCGCACCGGGACCGGGCAGCTGCCATCGGCCAGTTCGGTGGCCCACGCCTCGATCTGCGCGAGCAGTTGCTTCTTGCGTTCGATGCCGAGCAGCGCAGCCTTGACGGTTTCCTCGGGCGCCTTCTTGAAGTTGCCCTTGCCAAGCCGACGGAAGTAGTGCGGCGCCTCGAACAGCCTGAAAAGCGCAGCCGCCTGTTGGGCGAGGCCTGCGCGCGCATCGAAGTAGTCGCGGGCGAGGTCGGCAAACCCGAACTCCTGGTCGGATGCGAACTCCCACGCCAGGTCGAGATCGATGTCGCGGGCCAGTGTCTGGGCTTCGCTGATGAGTTCGGCGGGTTGCGGCTTGTCGAACTTGAGCAGCACGTTGGCGGCCTTCACCTTGACGCGCTTGCCGGAATCCAGCTCGATCTGCATCGAGCTGTCGGCTTCGGACATCACGCGTCCGGCGTGGAACTTTCCAGCTTCTTCATAGAGGGCGTACATAGGCGGCGGATTGTCACCGATGCGCTTCGGCCGACACGGGCCTACAGTCTTGGGTGGGCCGCCCTTTGCACCGCCCGCCACAGGAGCAAGTCATGGTCAAGAAAATCCCGCCCCGAGCCACCTCGCCGCTGGAGGCGGCTGCCGGTCTGTTCGACAACCCGCTGGCCGGGACGATCAAGGATTCGGCCCAGCAGATCTGGCTGGCCGGGCTGGGCGCGTTCTCGAAAGCCCAGGAAGAGGGCGGCCGGGTGTTCGACGCGCTGGTCCAGGAAGGCGTGTCGATGCAGCGCAAGACGCAGTCGGTGGCCGAGGAGAAGCTGGGCGCGGTCTCCGCGCAGGTCAGTGCGCGCATGGCCGAGGTCGGTCAGAAGGTGGGGGAGGCATCCGCCAGGGCCAGCGGACAGTGGGATCGGCTGGAGACCATTTTCGAGGAGCGCGTGTCGAAAGCGCTCGCGAGCCTGGGTGTGCCGCAGGCGGACGAGCTTCGCCAGCTGACCGCGAGAGTCGAGGAACTTGCCGCCCAGGTGGCGAAACTGACCGCCGCTTCGAATCGGCCCG
>JAGNWJ010000009.1:25739-33836 GCA_017986065.1 Rhizobacter sp.
ACGGCCTTTCGTGCCGCCATCGCCCGATAGGCCCGGCCTGCGCCCAGCCCCATCCACCAGGAGAGCATGCCGCCCAGCGTGTTGCCCAGGGTTGCCACACCGATCGCCGGCCAGAACAGGTGCGGATTCAGCTTGATGAGGCCGAACACCGCCGGCTCCGACCCCAGCGGCACCAGCGTGGCCGATATGAACGAAACGATGAACAGCGTGCTCAGACCGAACTTCGGCAGTGCCAGCGCTGTCGCGAGCGACTCGATCAACGACTGCAACCAGGCTTCCATGCGGCCGATTATCGAGACCTGAAAATCTGTCCCGTCCGTGCTGGAGGCGAAGCTATACTCTGCCTCCTTTTTGAGCAGACCGGCCCCGCCTCCACGCATGAACATCGGCCACATCGAGTTGACAAACCGCCTGTTTGTCGCGCCGATGGCGGGGGTCACCGACCGGCCCTTCCGCCAGCTGTGCAAGCGCCTGGGTGCGGGCTACGCGGTCAGCGAGATGGTCACCTCGCGCAGGGACCTGTGGCACAGCCTGAAGACGAGCCGCCGCGCCAACCACGAGGGCGAGGTCGCGCCGATCGCGGTCCAGATCGCCGGAACCGATCCGCAGATGATGGCCGAGGCCGCGGCCTACAACATTGATCGCGGCGCGCAGATCATCGACATCAACATGGGCTGTCCGGCCAAGAAGGTGTGCAACACCTGGGCGGGCTCCGCCCTGATGCAGGACGAACCGCTCGCGCTGAAGATCATCTCCGCCGTGGTGGCCGTCTGCGAACCTCGCCGGGTCCCGGTCACGCTGAAGATGCGCACCGGCTGGTGCCAGGCCGAACGCAACGCGTTGCCGATCGCGCGCGCTGCCGAGGCTGCCGGCATCGCGATGGTCACGGTGCACGGGCGCACGCGCGAACAGGGCTACACCGGTCATGCCGAGTACGACACCGTGGCCGCCGTCAAGGCCGTGCTGCGCATTCCCGTGGTGGCCAACGGTGACATCGACAGCCCGGAGAAGGCCCGCGAGGTGCTGCGCTACACCGCCGCGGACGCGTTGATGATCGGCCGCGCGGCGCAAGGGCGCCCTTGGATCTTTCGGGAGATCGGGCATTTCCTGGCCACCGGCGAGTACCTGCCGGCACCGGCCGTGACGCAGGCCAAGCGATGGCTGCTCGAACACCTGCACGACCATTACAGCCTGTACGGCGAATTCGCTGGCGTGCGCACCGCGCGCAAGCACATCGGCTGGGCGGTGAGATCGCTGCCGGGTGGCGAGGCCTTCCGTGCCGAGATGAACCTGCTCGAGACCTGTGACAAGCAGGTGCGGGCACTGAGCGACTGGTTCGACGAACTCGCCGACCATCACGACCTCTGGCCTGCTGCGGCGAATGCGGCCAACCAGCCCTACATCCGTTTGAGCGCATGAGCAAGAAGAAGCACATCGAAGACTGCATCCGCGAAGCGCTGGAGGGTTACTTCACCGACCTCCACGGTGTCGAGCCGGCTGCCATGTACGACATGATCCTGGAGGTGGTCGAGCGGCCGTTGCTCGATGTCGTGATGAAGCACGCCGACCACAACCAGAGTCGTGCCGCCGAATGGCTGGGCATCAACCGAAACACGCTGCGCCGCAAGCTGGTCGAGCACAAGTTAATCAAATGATCCGAAACATCCCATGCACGCACTGATTTCCGTTTCCGACAAGACCGGCGTTCTCGAACTCGCCCGCGGCCTGCACGCGCTGGGCATCCGGCTTCTGTCCACCGGCGGCACCGCGAAGCTGCTCGCCGACGGCGGCCTGCCAGTCACCGAGGTCGCCGACCACACCGGCTTTCCCGAGATGCTCGACGGCCGCGTCAAGACGCTGCACCCGAAGATCCACGGCGGGCTGCTGGCGCGGCGCGATCTGAGCGAGCACCGTGCGGCACTGACCGCGCACGGCATCGACACCATCGATGTGCTCGTGGTCAACCTGTATCCGTTCGAGGCGACCGTCGCCAAAGCCGGCTGCACGCTGGAGGATGCGATCGAGAACATCGACATCGGTGGCCCGGCGATGGTGCGCAGCGCGGCCAAGAACTGGGAGCATGTCGCGGTGCTGACCGATGCATCGCAGTACGCCGGTGTGCTGGCCGAACTGGAAGCCCACGGCGCGGTGCAGCGCGCCACCCGGTTCGCGTTGGCCGTTGCGGCCTTCAACCGCATCTCGAACTACGACGCGGCAATCAGCGATCACCTGTCGTCACTCACCCTGACTGACGGCGAACCGGCTCGCAGCGAGTATCCGGCCCAGAGCAACGGCCGCTTCGTCAAGCTGCAGGACCTGCGTTACGGCGAGAACCCGCACCAGAGCGCCGCGTTCTACCGCGACCTGCATCCGGCGCCAGGCTCGCTCGTGACGGCGGTGCAGTTGCAGGGCAAGGAACTGTCGTACAACAACATCGCGGATGCCGATGCGGCTTGGGAGTGCGTCAAGTCGTTCGGACCTGACGATGCGCCCGCCGCGTGCGTGATCGTCAAGCATGCCAACCCCTGCGGCGTCGCGGTCGGCAGCAGCGCCGGCGAGGCCTATGCCCAGGCCTTCAAGACCGACCCGACCTCGGCGTTCGGCGGCATCATCGCCTTCAATGTCGAGCTTGACGGTGCCGCTGCGAAGCAGGTCATCACCCAGTTCGTCGAGGTGCTGATCGCGCCGTCATACACCGACGAGGCACTGGCGGTGCTGGCTGGCAAGGTCAACATGCGCGTGTTGAAGATCCCGCTCGATGGTGTCGACCGCAATGGCGCGACCGCCTGGTCCCGCGGGCGCAACCTTCAGGATGTGAAGCGCGTCGGCTCGGGCCTGCTGATCCAGGGGGCCGACAACCGCGAGATCGTGCGCAGCGAACTGAAGGTCGTCACGAAGCTGCAGCCGACCGAGGCGCAGTGGCGCGATCTGCTGTTCGCGTGGAAGGTCGCGAAATACGTCAAGAGCAACGCGATCGTCTACTGCGGCGGCGGCATGACTCTGGGCGTGGGCGCGGGGCAGATGAGCCGCATCGATTCCGCGCGCATCGCTTCGATCAAGGCGACCAACGCCGGCCTGACGCTGGCGGGATCGGCGGTCGCCAGCGATGCGTTCTTCCCGTTCCGCGATGGACTCGATGTGGTGTGCGAGCAGGGAGCTTCGGCCGTGATTCAGCCGGGTGGGTCGGTTCGTGACGACGAAGTGATTGCTGCCGCGGACGAGCGCGGCATCGCGATGGTTCTGACGGGCGTTCGGCATTTCCGGCACTGACGCGGTGCTTGTTCGCCGAGGCCGTGCCAGGGACATGTCGCCATGCGCATCCTAGGCATCGACCCCGGCCTGCGCATCACGGGATTCGGCGTCATCGAGTCCGAAGGCTCCGTGCTGCGCTATGTCGCCAGCGGCACCATCAAGACCGACGCCGTGGCGATCGGTGAGTTGCCCGCGCGGCTGAAGATCATCTTCGACGGGGTGCGCGAAGTCGCCACACGCTACCAACCGACTTGCGCTGCCGTGGAGATCGTGTTCGTCAACGTCAATCCGCAGTCCACCTTGCTGCTCGGGCAGGCGCGCGGAGCCGCCATCACCGGTCTGGTGACCGGTGGCCTGGAGGTGTCCGAGTACACCGCACTGCAGATGAAGAAGGCGATCGTCGGCCACGGCCACGCACGCAAGGAACAGGTGCAGGAGATGGTGATGCGGCTGCTTGCGCTGCCCGGGTTGCCCAGCAAGGACGCGGCCGACGCGCTCGGTCTCGCGATCTGCCACGCCCATGCAGGCGCCTCCTTTGCGGCGATGGCCAAGGGCGCGACGCTGGCCCGGCGCTCGCACGCCCAGTTCAAGGGCGGGCGTACCTACTGACGGGAGCTGACCGCAGCGGGCCCTCGCGCTTCATCCGATGAGACCGGCGCGTGGGCTGCAACCGCGGCTTGATCGCGGTGCGAGCCCTGCCGCGTGAACCAGTCCGCATCGAACCACTGGACCAGCACGGATTCGGTGCCCGTCGACGCAGCGTCGAGGCGAATCATCCCGGCCATCCATGGCGCGTATGACTGCATGCCGGCGGGCGTTTCCTGAAGGTCATCCAGACCGACTTCGGTGACCGCCAGCACATCATCGACGAGCAGTCCGAGGCTCGGTACTTCGGGATCGTTCGGCGAGCACAGCACCAGCACGATGCCGTCCGTCGTTCGAGCCGGGTACGACACATTGAGAAGGCTGCGTCCGGACATCACGCGAACCAGTCGAGGGCCGTGGGCTGAATTGGCCTCGATCAGGCCCCGCAGCAGGCCGTCCGAGTGAGGGGTTCGCACCAGACCGCTCTGCGAGATCGCCTCCATCACTGCAGATGACGGCAGCGCGCAACGCATCGAACCAATCTGGAAGATGGCCGCGTCGACCGACCTGGCGCGGTTCCTGATGGGCAGTGAGACGACCTGCTGGTCTGACAGCACGGTGAGACGCCGCTCCGCCGCACCCAGGCGCAAGGCGACGATGGCGTGGACGCCGTTGCTGTATCCATCGCTCTGCTTGAACTCGCGATAACCGGTGGCCCGCACGCGGGCATAGGCGTAGTGGAATCCGCCGAGCTCGATCACGTCCACGCCGCAGGATGGCTCGGCTGCGGAGAGTTCCATGACGGCGTCCTTGGTGGCGGAAAGCACCGCCCCGGATTCGTCCACGAAGGCTGCGAACCCCGTACGCTCACCGAGGATGTCGTCGAGCATCGTCTGGAACTCGCGCTCCGCATGGAACACGACGGCCAGTCCGCCCAGGTGCTGGTGGCCGTCCGCGGCATCGCGGACCTTCGACAGGTACACGTAGGTGGGGCCGTGCTGATGCACGGGCGTGGCTTCGAACGGCGACACCGCGTAGTTCTGCGAGCCTCGAAGCGATCGGACCGCAGCCAGCCACCGCTCATCGATCGGCGTGCCCACCAGATGGGCCCCGCTGTCTGCATGGGAAACGCCCCGGATGATTCCCTGCGCATCGAAGGCGATCAGTCGGCTGTAGACGGTATACAGGGCGTTGACCTGATCCAGCAGGGCATTCAGCGCGGCCGCGGTATCGGGGGCGTCCGGTGCAGCCAGCAGTCGCTGCAGCGCAGGCGACAGCGCCCACCAGCGGCAGTCGTTGGCTCGTTCGTAGAGGTTGCGGTCCATCAGGTCTGTCGCCAGCCTGGCCAATTGCCCGGCCTGCAGCCGCATGCGACTGATGGCGGTGCTGTACAGATCCTTGATCGCGTGCTCGACACGGCCCCGCGTGCGCGTGCCTGCCACATTCACCTGTGTCAGCACCGCCTTCAGGCGCATCTGATCACCGGCCTGGGCGTGGGCCATCAGTCGGCCATTCCACACGGCCTGTCGCAGCTCCCGGTTGATGAGCTGGGCTTCCGAGTCGATCGCGGTCAGTTCGGGGCTGTCCAGGGGAATGTTCGATGCGGGTGCCGCCCCTTCGTCGCGGTTGCGGAAGGCCGTCAGCAGGGAAACCATGGCCTGCGCGCGCCAGGCGGGTCCGCGGTAGCCCTGATAGCCCTGGCTGGCGCACGCGACCCCGAGATACTCGCGGCCTGCAAAGAACATCCGCGTCACCTGGCCGTTCTTCATCGACGGCAACGTCACGCCATTCGGGACGTGCCCATGATCGTTGGTCGCGATCACCCGTCCGTTGTCCGCGAGCAGCACGAGCGCAATCTCCTGCGGCACTTGACCGTCTCCTCCGTTGAAGATCCGGCTCATTTCGTCCTCGAATCGGAAGCGCAGCACCAGCACGCCTGCCGGGCGGCCCCCTGTGCCAGTGATGCGGTGTGCATACAGAAGCGCCGGGGACTGGTCCCTGCCCAGATCGCTCGGGCCGAAACGCTCCACGTAGGCATGGGCCGCGAGCGCATCGGCGACGATCGCATCGGTGCTGATCGCGAGGGGGGCCTCGCGATCGAGACGGGCGAGCACGACTCCTGCGGGAGACAGCAGGATCACGTCGTCGTAGACGGTGTACTTGGCCTGGTACTCGAAAAGTCGATGCACCATCGAGTCGCGGGAGGCTTGCTGGTCGTCTGCGGTGCCCTGGCAGAACGCGCGGACCACGTCGTCGGTCGCCAGGAAGCCCACGTCAGCGGTGCGCTCGTAGAGATTGCGTACGAGGGTATCGATGGCACATTGAGCCGCAGCCGTCAGTTCCTCGCCGAGCGCCGCGCGCTGTTCGGTCACCATGCGTCCGATGAGTCGCCCCTGCAGGTCGTTGAAGCGCTCGCGCGTGCTGATCAGGGTCGGCAGGATCGGGGCGACTTCTTCCGGGCAGCTGATCGCCGCGGCAGACTCGATCATCTGCCAGAGCATCCCCAGGTCTCTCAGGTCACGTTCACCGGCCAGAACACGGTGCATGTGATTGACGAGGTCATCAGGCTCGGACATCAGGGTTACTCCTCGGGTGAAGCCCCTAGTCTAGGAATGCTGCGCTGCACCCAAGGTCTCGAGTTTCCCGGGGAATGCCCCCCAATTCCCGAATTTCTATGCGTTGCGGACAGGGGATCCAGGGAGCCCGTCATGGGTGACAAGCCGCTCCAGCCGCCGCCAGATCGACGCAGGTTCGCCCCACCCTACAATTTTTGAACTCCAGCGCCGCATGAAAGCCGAATCGATGAACCTTCCCAAGCCAGTTTCCGCATCTGCCACCGCATCACAGGCGGCTTGCCCCGGCGAGATCGCTCCGCGCGACAAGGCCGAGATCCTGGCGCAGGCGCTGCCCTACATCCGCAAGTTCCACGGCAAGACCATCGTCATCAAGTACGGCGGCAACGCGATGACCGATCCGGAACTGCAGCAGGACTTCGCCGAGGACGTGGTGCTGCTCAAGCTGGTCGGCATGAATCCGGTGGTGGTGCACGGCGGTGGGCCGCAGATCGAGGATGCGCTGGCCAAGCTTGGCAAGAAGGGCACTTTCATCCAGGGCATGCGCGTGACCGACGAGGAGACGATGGAGGTCGTCGAATGGGTGCTGGCAGGGCAGGTCCAGCAGGACATCGTCGGCCTGATCAACGTGGCCGGTGGCAAGGCGGTCGGCCTGACCGGTCGGGACGGAGGGCTGATCCGGGCCCGCAAACTGCGGATGCAGGATCTGAAGGACCCGACCGTCGAGCACGATGTCGGCTCGGTCGGGGAGATCGAGTCGATCGATCCCAGCGTGGTCAAGGCATTGCAGGACGACCAGTTCATCCCGGTGATCTCGCCGCTGGGCTTCGGTGCCAACAACGAGAACTACAACATCAACGCCGACGTGGTCGCTGGCAAGCTGGCCGAAGTGTTGAAGGCCGAGAAGCTGATGATGCTGACCAACATTCCCGGCGTGCTCGACAAGAACGGCAAGCTGCTGACCAACCTGACGGCGCGCGAGATCGACGACCTGTTCGCCGACGGCACGATCAGTGGCGGCATGCTGCCGAAGATCGCCAGCGCCCTTGACGCGGCCAAGAACGGCGTGAACACCGTGCACATCATCGACGGCCGGGTGCCGCACGCGATGCTGCTGGAGGTGCTCACCGATCAGGCCTACGGCACGATGATCCGATCGCATTGATTTGAGCCCCCGAGTGGCAGCGCTCCTGTCCCGCGGGCCTGGACGGGCCGCTTCGTGGCCCTCGGATGTGGCCGCAGGCCGCGCCAGGCGAGTCTGGCTGTTCGATCTCGACAACACGTTGCACGATGCATCGCACTCGTCATTCGGCCCGACCAACGAGGCCATGACGCAATACATCGTCGATCACCTCGACCTGCCCCATCCCGAGGCCTGGGCGCTGCGTCAGCACTACTGGCTGCACTACGGCGCGACGATGCTGGGCCTGGTGCGACACCACGGCATCAAGGCGTCTCATTTCCTCGAAGCCACGCATCGGCTGCCCGGTCTCGAGTCGCGTCTGCGGACCAGTTCGCACGACCGGGCCGCGCTGCGCCGACTGCCGGGGCGAAAGTTCATCCTCACCAACGCGCCGCGCGCCTATGCGCTGCGGGTTCTCGATACGCTTCGCCTCTCGGGCTGCTTCGACGGCTTGATCAGCATCGAGGACATGACGATGTTCGGACACCACCGGCCCAAGCCCGA
>JAGNWJ010000009.1:33936-63004 GCA_017986065.1 Rhizobacter sp.
TCCTCACCAACGCGCCGCGCGCCTATGCGCTGCGGGTTCTCGATACGCTTCGCCTCTCGGGCTGCTTCGACGGCTTGATCAGCATCGAGGACATGACGATGTTCGGACACCACCGGCCCAAGCCCGATGCCCGGATGTTTCGCAGCCTGGCTGCTCGCCTTGGCGTGCCGCCGCACCGCTGCACCCTGGTGGAGGACACACTGGATCACCAGCGTGCGGCGTACCGTGTCGGCATGCGCACCGTGTGGATGCAGCGCTACATCCCTCGCGTTCGCTACCCGTCCGCCCCCCCTGAATCGGCGTCGGAAGTCAGTGTTCACCCTTGTCACAAGCCCCTGTACGTGTGTGCCAGAATCAAATCGATCCAGGGCTTGCTTTCGATTTAGCCTACCTTCCCGTGGTGCCAGCGCAATGACGACTCGCCGTGACGACGACACCCTGGACAGCGATGGCGAGGAGACTCCTCCGGCGGTCGACGCCGGTGCCGAATCCCCTGCAGCGGGCACCTCGCGCAAGCGGCCGAAGCCCGGCGAGCGCAGAGTCCAGATCCTCCAGGCTCTGGCCGGCATGCTTGAGCAGCCGGGGTCCGAGCGGGTGACCACCGCCGCGCTCGCAGCGCGTCTGGGCGTCAGCGAAGCGGCCCTCTATCGGCATTTCGCGAGCAAGGCCCAGATGTTCGAAGGGTTGATCGAGTTCATCGAGTCCAGCGTTTTCTCGCTCGCCAACCAGATCAACGAACGTGAGCCGTCTGGTGCGCAGCAGGCGCGCAAGGTTGTCACCATGCTGCTGCAGTTCGGCGAGCGCAATCCCGGGATGGCACGCGTGATGGTCGGCGATGCTCTGGTGTTCGAGCACGACCGGCTGGTGATGCGGATGAGCCAGTTCTTCGACCGCGTCGAATCGCAGCTGAAGCAAAGCCTGCGAGTCGCGGGCGATGCATCCGGATCGGTGATGGCAACCGTCGACGCGAATGCCGTGGCCTCGGTGCTGACGTCCTTCTCCGTGGGCCGACTGCAGCGCTATGCCCGCTCGGACTTCAAGCGGCCGCCGACCGAGCACCTGGATGCAGCGCTGAACCTGATCCTCGCCTGAGTCCTGCGCGTTCAGCCGTTCAACCGCAGGGCGACAGGCAATCAGGCAGCCATCTTTCAGGTCACCACCGGCGGGGGCGATGTCGCTGCCCCGGGGCCCGGTTCCGATGCGACGGCCATCGCTACACTGCGGGCCTCTTGCCCCACGCGCCCGTTCGCACGACCCCGTATGTCGACCCTCCCCGATCCCCTGCTGCACCTGCTTCACCGCGCCGAAACACTGATTTCCCGGATCGAGGCCGTCCTGCCTCATCCGTTGACGGCGCCCGACTGGGCCGCGTCGATTGCCTTTCGGTACCGCCGGCGCAGCGCTGGCGGCAGCGCGCTCGAGCCGGTGCGCCATGTCGCTCCGATCCGCCTTGCCGATCTGGTCGAAGTCGAACCGCAGAAGGAGCGTCTGCTTCGAAACACCGAGCAGTTCGTGGAAGGGCGCACCGCCAACAACGTGCTGCTGACAGGGGCTCGTGGAACCGGAAAGAGCTCGCTCATCAAGGCGTGCCTGAATGAATTCGCGCCTCGCGGCCTGCGCCTGATCGAAGTCGACAAGGCCGATCTGGTCGACCTGACGGACATCGTGGACCTCGTTGCCGAGCGTCCCGAACGCTTCATCGTCTATTGCGACGACCTCAGTTTCGACGAGGGTGAGCCGGGGTACAAGGCGTTGAAGTCGATCCTCGACGGAACGGTGTCGCAGGCATCGGACAACGTGGTGATCTATGCGACCAGCAACCGCCGCCACCTGCTTCCCGAGTACATGGCCGAGAACCTGACCTACCAGCACCTGGAGAACGGCGAAGTGCATCCGGGCGAGGTGGTCGAGGAGAAGATCTCCCTGAGCGAGCGTTTTGGTCTGTGGGTCAGCTTTTATCCGTTCACGCAGGACGAATACCTGGCCATCGTTGCGCAGTGGCTGCGCGGTTTCGGCGTCGGCGAATCCGCCATTGAAGCGGCACGGCCCGAGAGCCTGGTCTGGGCGCTCGAACGCGGCTCGCGATCGGGTCGGGTCGCGTACCAGTTTGCCAAGGATTTCAGCGGGCGCCTGCCGGGGTGAGTGCAGGGCATCGAACGCCGGTCGACGTGGCCGTGGGGGTCCTGATCGATGCGCAAGGGCGCTTCCTGATGACCTCGCGCCCCGAGGGCAAGGTCTACGCCGGCTACTGGGAGTTCCCGGGCGGCAAGCTCGAGGCGGGGGAAAGCGTCGAGGAGGCGCTGCGTCGCGAGCTGCACGAAGAGATCGGCATCGTCATTGGCGAAGCGCACCCGTGGCAGGTCGAACTGGTCGACTACCCGCACGCGCTTGTGCGACTGCACTTTTGCAGGGTGTACGACTGGCGCGGTGAGTTCGAGATGCGCGAGGCGCAGACGATGTCCTGGCAGACCCTGCCCGTCGAGGTCGTACCAGTGCTCCCCGGCACCATCCCGGTGTTGCGCTGGTTTGCCGAGGAGCGCCAACATGCCGGTGCGACCCACCGTGAATGAGCTTGCGGCCCTCAGGGCGACCCCGGTTGCTACACTGATCCGATGAGTTGGATCGACGAAGTGAATTGGGATGCCCAGGGGCTGGTTCCGGTGATCGCGCAGGAGATCGGCAGCAATGATGTCCTGATGTTTGCATTCATGAACCGCGAGGCCTTGCAGCGCACAGTCGACCTCGGGGAGGCCGTCTACTGGAGCCGCTCCCGAAGCCGCCTGTGGCACAAGGGCGAAGAGTCCGGGCACATCCAGAAGGTGCATGAACTGCGTTTGGACTGCGACAACGACGTGGTGCTGATGCGTGTGGAGCAGATCGGGCACAGTCCCGGGATCGCCTGCCATACGGGTCGACATTCCTGCTTCTATCAGCTTTACCGCGATGGCGGGTGGCACACCGTCGAACCGGTGCTGAAGGATCCGGAGCACATCTACAAATGACTTCCCCAGACGCCACATTACCCCTGTCGCAGGACGTGCTCGCGCGACTGGCCGAGGTCATTGAATCGCGCAAGGCGGGCGACCCGGACAAGAGCTACGTCGCACGGCTTTTCCACAAGGGCACCGATTCCATCCTGAAGAAGGTCGGCGAAGAAGCCACAGAAGTGGTCATGGCGGCCAAGGACGGCGATCCTCAGAAGGTGATCTACGAGGTCGCCGATCTCTGGTTCCACTCGATGCTGGCCCTGAGCGCGTTCGGACTGAAGCCGGCCGACGTGCTCGCGGAACTGCAGCGCCGCGAAGGACTCTCAGGTCTGGAAGAGTTCGCGGCCCGCAAGCCGACACAGCGCGAAGGAGGGGAAAAATGACCGAAGCCGTGTTAGCCGGCCCCGAAGAGAAGCCGCATGGTGGACTGCGCACGCTCACGCACATCCTTTACGGGCTGCATCTGCTGTCGTGGTTCTCTGCGGGTGCCTTCTCGCTGATTGCCATGGTGATCAACTACATCAAGCGCCCCGATCTGCCCGATGAACTCTTTCGCAGTCACTTTCGCTGGCAAGCCCGCAGTTTCTGGTTCACCCTGCTCTGGTTGACCGTCACCTCGCCGCTCTTCCTTCTGTTCTGGATTCCTGGTGCGGCAGCGTGGTTCCTGATCGGCTTGTGGTACCTCTATCGTTTCGTCCGTGGCTGGTTGAGCTTTGCCGAGAGCCGATCAATGCCGCTGCCCTCCTGACAAACGCACCCGCTGGATATGAACGCTGATCCCAACTGCATCTTCTGCAAGATCGTCGCCGGGCAGATCCCGAGCCGCAAAGCCTTCGAAGACGAGGATGTCCTCGTTTTCCACGACATCCACCCGTGGGCACCGGTGCACCTGCTGATCATCCCGAAGGAGCACATCGCAACGCACGCCGACGTGACGCCGGAGCACGAGCGACTGCTCGGCAAGATGCTGTTGCTGGCGCCCAAGCTCGCGAAGGAACACGGCGCCGACAACGGTTTTCGCACCATCATCAACACCGGCCGCGACGGTGGTCAAGAGGTCCTTCACCTTCACATGCACGTGATTGGCGGTCCCCGCCCCTGGAAACAGGGCTGACCTAGAATCCGCGGTCCTTTCAAGGAGAGATAAAAATGGGTTCATTCAGCATCTGGCATTGGCTGATCGTTCTGGTGATCGTCGTGCTGGTCTTCGGCACGAAGAAATTGAAGAACATCGGCGCCGACCTGGGCGGTGCGGTCAAGGGGTTCAAGGACGGCGTGAAGGACGGCGGTGCCTCTGCAGACGCCACTGCCCCGGCGCAGCAGGTGACGTCTCAAAAATCGGCTGATGCAAACACGGTCGACGTGGAAGCCAAAACCAAGTCGTGATTGATTTCGGCTTCGACAAGCTGGCGCTCATCGGCGCGGTGGCCCTGATGGTCATCGGCCCGGAGCGCCTTCCCAAAGTGGCGCGCACGGTCGGTCACCTGATCGGCAAGATGCAGCGCTACGTCGCGGACGTCAAGTCCGAAGTCAATCGTTCGATCGAACTCGACGAGCTCAAGAAGATGAAGGGTCAGTTTGAAGACGCGGCCCGCAACGTCGAGCAAACGGTGTCCAACGAGATCCACCAGACGAACTCTGATCTGCGAGACAGCGTTGAAGCCGGCAGCGGCGCTGCGGTGGACACGACATCTCCCGACTTCAATCGATACGACACCTTGCTGACCCCACTTCCCGACTATCGCAACCCGAAGAAGCAGTGGCGGCTCAAGCGCACCGCCATGCCGCAGTGGTACAAGCAGCGCCACGGCATTCGGGGCAAGGCGTTGTCCGGGTCCGCCCGCGTGGCGCGCTTCCGTCCACCTCGCTCGTCGGCCTGATTGATGGCCTCCAATCCTTCCGGCCCCGATGGACTCGGCGGCGAACAACCTTTTGTCACGCACCTGATCGAGTTGCGAGACCGTCTGGTCCGCGCTTCGATCGCCGTTGGCATTGCATTCGGCGTCCTGTGCCTGTGGCCCGGGCCCGGCGGGCTCTATGACTTGCTGGCAGCTCCGCTGGTGGCCAGTCTGCCGAAGGGCGCAACGCTGATCGCCACCAACGTGATCTCGCCATTCGTCGTGCCGCTGAAGATCACGCTGATGGCCGCCTTCATGCTGGCGCTGCCGGTGGTGCTCTACCAGGTGTGGGCGTTCGTGGCACCAGGCCTCTACACACACGAGAAAAAACTGGTGCTGCCGCTGGTGGTGTCGAGCACCTTGCTGTTCCTGGTGGGTGTGGCCTTCTGCTACTACTTCGTTTTCGGACAGGTCTTCAAGTTCATCCAGAGCTTTGCGCCGAAGAGCATCACGGCGGCGCCTGACATCGAGGCCTACCTGAGTTTCGTGCTGACGATGTTCATTGCCTTCGGTGCCGCGTTCGAGGTGCCGGTGGTCGTCGTCGTGCTGGCGCGCATGGGCCTGGTCACGATCGAGAAGCTGAAGGAATTCCGCAGCTATTTCGTCGTGCTGGCCTTCATCATCGCGGCGATCATCACGCCGCCGGATGTCGTTTCGCAGCTGGCTCTTGCGATCCCGATGTGCCTGCTGTACGAATTGGGCATCTGGGCCGCTCGGATCTTCATCAAGCACACTCAGGCGCCGGTCGAGGAAACAACGCCGACCACGTGATGCTTATCGCCCTCGCGCTGCGCTCGCCGGATTCTTCGGGCGCTGCGCCGCGGTGATCTTCAAGCTCAGCAGCTGATTGCCGCGCTGTACGTTGATCGAGGTAGCAGCCTGCGGTTTCAGGGCCGCCACGGCATTCAGCAACTGGGCGGTGTTGAGAACGCGGTTGTCTCCGACACTGATCACCACGTCGCCCGGAAGCATTCCGCCTTCGCTGGCCGGGCCGTTCTGCAGCACCCCGGTGATCAGTACGCCCTGCTTGACCGACAGGTTGAGCGTTTCGGCGATCTCCGGCGTCAGGTCCCGCGGCTCGACGCCAATCCAGCCCCGGGTGACCTGGCCATCCTGGATCAGCCCCTCCATCACCTGGCGGGCAATGTTGGCTGGAATCGCGAACCCGATACCCATGTTGCCGCCCGAGCGCGAGTAGATGGCGGTGTTGATGCCCAGCAGATTGCCGTTCGCATCGACCAGTGCGCCGCCCGAATTGCCAGGGTTGATCGCCGCATCGGTCTGGATGAAATTCTCGAACGTGTTGATGCCGAGGTGATCTCGCCCCAGCGCACTGACGATGCCCGAGGTCACCGTCTGCCCGACGCCGAATGGGTTTCCGATGGCCAGGACCACATCGCCGACTTGCAGTGCGTCGGTGTTGGCAAACGTCATCACCGGCAATCGGTCGAGCGCGATCTTCAGCACCGCCACATCGCTTTCGGGGTCGGTGCCCACCACGGTGGCCGGCGCGCTGCGGCCATCGGGCAACTGGACGTCGATGTCGCTTGCGCCCTCGATCACGTGGTTGTTGGTCAGCAGGAAACCTTCGGGTGAAACGATGACACCGGAGCCGAGACCGATCTGGGTTTCCTGGCGGTTGTCGCGATCGCCGAAAAAGAATTCGAACCATGGATCGCCGGCGTGCGGCGTGCGGGTGGAAGTCTTGCTGGCAGTGATGCTGACCACCGCCGGCGATGCTCGCTTGGCGGCCGCGGCGTAGCTGTTGGCGTGGCTGCTCGCCGCGCTGGCTGCGGGAGCCTCGCTGATCGAGACCATGTCCGGCAGGCCCGCTATCGAATGCCGCCGCAGCCACTCCGGCTTCAGCGTGGCGATCACGAACAGCACCGCCACGGCAACCGTGACTGACTGGGAGAAAATGAGCCAGGTTTTTCGCATGAGGTTGAGTCTGTGGCCCGTCGTTCCGAAATCGATTCGTATCTGTCCGCGTTGCTGCAGACGGCGAGCTTCAAGGATTATGGGCCGAACGGTTTGCAGGTCGAAGGCCGTGACGAGGTGCTGCGTATCGTGTCGGGCGTCACTGCCAGCCGCGCGTTGATCGACGCGGCCATCGACGCTCGAGCCGATGCGGTGCTGGTGCATCACGGCCTGTTCTGGCGTGGGCACGACGGACGCGTCACAGGTTGGTTGAAGCAGCGCCTTGAACGATTGCTCGCGCACGACATCAACCTGTTCGCCTACCACCTCCCGCTGGACGCTCATGCCGAGTTCGGGAACAACGCGCAGTTCGGCGCCCGACTGGGTGTGGCGGCCGATGCGCGTTTCGGAGAGCAGTCTCTCGGCTTCATCGGCCAGTTGGCCGATCCGACCAGTGTTGCAGTGCTGGTTGATCGGATGCTGCGCCTGACGGGGCGCGCGCCTGTCTCCATCGACGGTGATGGCCGCCCCTTGGCACGGCTGGCCTGGTGTACCGGCGGGGCGCAGTCGTACTACGAGGCTGCCATCGCGGCAGGGGCGGATGTTTTCATCACCGGAGAGCTGTCGGAACCGCAGGCGCACCTTGCCCGCGAAACCGGGGTGGCGTTTATCGCGTGTGGACACCACGCCAGCGAGCGCTACGGCGCACCGGCATTGGGTGAGCATCTGGCGGCGCAGTTCGGCATCGAGCACATCTACATCGAGATCGACAACCCAGCCTGATGGCTGCTGAACCCGCTGTCCTCCGGGGACGGCGGCCACGGAGATCCCTTTCATGACAGAGCGCGCTCAGCCCGCTGCGATACCGATCGTCATCACGATGGGCGACGCCTGCGGCATCGGCCCCGAGATCATTGCGAAGCTGTTTCGCGGCCCGTCTGCGCAGGGTTGCTTCGTCCTTGGCGACGTCGAGGTGATGCGCAGAGCTGCGCGGCTCACAGGGGGATTGCTGTCGTTGGCGCCGATTGATTCACCGGACGCGCTGGCAGACGTGCCGCCGAATTGCGTGCCGGTACTGCAGGCCGATGCCTTGCCGCACGACCTGCTCTCAGCGCCGATCGGGCGCATCGACTCGCGTGCCGGCGCAGCCGCTGCCCGCTGCATCGAGCAGGCTGTCGCTCTGGCGCTTCGAGGCGAGGTGTCGGCCATCGTGACCTCGCCGATCCACAAGGAGGCGCTGGCAGCGGCTGGTGTCGGTTTCCCCGGCCACACGGAGATGCTGCAGGCGCTTGCGGCCGAGCCCGGCATGCCGCCGCCGCCGGTGCGCATGATGCTGGCCAACGATGAACTGCGCACCGTGCTGGTGACGATCCATCAGTCTCTTCGAAGCGCCATCGATGCGGTCACGTTCGACGCTGTGCTCGACACCGTGCGCATAGCGCATCGGGCCGCTGTGCGATGGGGCCTGCCGTCTCCACGCATTGCTGTGGCCGGCCTGAACCCGCACGCCGGCGAGGGTGGTCTGTTCGGCGATGAGGAGATCAGGATCATCGCGCCGGCCATCTCTGCGGCGCGGGCGGAAGGCATCGACGCGAGCGGCCCGTACGCACCAGACACGGTGTTCATGAGGGCGCGCAATGTCGTGCCGTCACACCCGGGAGCGTTCGACGTCGTGGTGGCGATGACCCACGACCACGGACTGATCCCCGTCAAGTACCTGGGTGTCGAGCACGGCGTCAACGTGACGCTCGGCCTGCCATTCGTGCGCACCAGCCCGGATCACGGCACTGCATTCGACATCGCGGGAAGTGGCGTGGCCGACCCCTCTTCGCTTGCGGCAGCCATTGCGATGGCGCGAAAACTGGCTAAAGACTGAGAGCTGCCCCGGTTGCCCGCAGTCGCGGTGTGCGATCGGGGCGACGTCTGGTCACTGTCGCGAGTTGGCGGTGAGTTCCGAGAGCTGCTTGCGAGCCCGGGACGTCGCGCGCTCCATCAGGTAGTTGCTTTCGACCGCGCGCAGGCGCTCAGCCTCGCACATGCGCGACAGCATGCGCGCGGTCAGCGAGATCGTCTCCTGCAGGTTGCGCCCGTGCGTGAAGACGAAGAAGCTGCGGCCCGGGCTCATGTAGGTCAGGCGTACTTTCTGCCACTGGTCCTTGAGCAGCATCTGGTAAGCGAAGCCGATCCGCAGGTGATCGATCAGTCGCGCGCCGTGGGACGCCTCGGCTGGGTCCGCGCCGACCAGGTCGAGATTGATGTCGACGCCGAGGTCCAGCCGTTCGCTATCCAACGTGGGCGGGGGCTCGTTGCTGAGGTCGATGTCGACCTGTTGCGCCCAATCGACGGCCTTCTCGTCGATCAGGCCGACCTGCTGTGCCTCCTCGGGGGTGAAACGCTGCTCGATCTCGGCCGATGTCAGGGGAACGGAAAGGCCCGGATCGGTGCGCAGCGAATCCCCTTTTTCAGGCACGCCGCTGTTGAAGATCGACTCGAGCTGCTTCGACAGCATGTTGTAGTCGAGCTCGGTCATCGCCGGCAGCTTGAGCGATTCCGCGTGTGCCGGCAGCAACTGGCCGAAGAATTCCTTTTGCGCCCCCTCGGGCCAGCCTATGAGCTTGAGGCCTTCGTTCAAGTCGCGCATCAGCGTGGGAAGCTGCATCAGGAAGCGCTTGCGCATTCCCGGAGAACCCTTCGGCTGCACGCTCATCACCAGATCGCGGCCGACGTTGCGATAGCGCTTGGTCGGCTCGCCATCGTCGCCTTGCTTGCGCGCAGCCTGAACCAGTGCCTGGCTCCAGACCTGGCACAGGAAGGAACGCAGGAAGTCGGGCATCGAGATCGAAGACAAGGCTCCCTGCAGCTGGATCAGGTACCGCTGCTGCGTGCGCAGGTCGGTTTCCTTGGTCTCCAGCACGGCAATCGCTCCCCGATCCTTGACCTCGGAGGTGGCTTGCTGCGTGATGAACGATTCCAGATCGCCCAGCTTGGCGGCATACAGATCGACCTGATCGAAGTCACCCTCGACGATTTCCTGCACGAGATCGCGGACACGCTCGACGAATTCCTTGCCCGGGCCGTCATCGAAATCGTCGAATGCGCAGGCCAGCGCGGCAATCCGGTTGATGAATCGGCGGACCGGATGACGACGCGACGAGAAGAAGGTGGAGTCGACCAGCGCCACGCGCAGCACCGGCAATTGCAGGCGCGCTATCTCCCGGGCCATCTGCGGCGGAACGCGTGTGTCGGACAGGATCTGATCGAAAAGGCTGCCGACGACATCGATCACCATGTGGTCGAGCTTGCCGGTCGAGGCCTGGATCAGTTCTTCGCGGTGAGCCCTGATCAGGTTCACCGCCATCAAGCCGGCCGAAGCGTCGTCTGCAAAGGCGCTGGCCGGTCCCGGGTCGGCGTAGGGGCCGGCCGCGATCCCGCGCAGTCCGGGTTCGGCCGCGTAGCGGCTCGCCAGGGCGCTTGGCGACGAGGTCCCGTGCAATCCGCTCGGCAATCCAAGTTCGTCTGAAGAGTTGCTCAGCTGTGTCAATCGACGCAGCAAGGTCATCAGCTGGGCATCCTGCGCAGGCGCTGCCCCGCCACCTGAAACATGCCCCGGTCCGCCATAGCCCGTGGCCGGTCCGCGGGAGCCGCTGCCATGGCCTGAAGGTGCAGCGTCGATTCGACCGCTGCGTGTGCCTTGCCAGCCCGCCGACCCATAGCCCGAGGAACTGCCGCTGCGTGAGCCCGATGTCGTCGGGCCGGAAGTCGACCTGTGCGCGGACAGGCCCGAATGGGACGAGGTCTGAAACTCGGAGCCGTGACCGCGTGTCGATGACAGTTCGTCACGCAGGCTCGCGTAGCCGGAATTGATTCCCCCGGGCAACGCGTTGCCGGGGCCCTCCACGGTGCGCACCTGGAGACTCACCGGGCTGACGCCTCTCGACTGCATCTCGACGACGATTGCCGCGTAGCACGCCGGCATGGCCTGGGCCATGACGATGCCGAACTCGCGCGCGAGCAGGGCGAGTTCGGTCGGGTCAGATGTCACGGCCTCGATGGCGAAATAGAGAGCCTGGCCCACGATGGACGGGCGCAGGGGGTTGTGCTCTTCGTCGGCGGTGCCGAATCCCGTGATGCGCCCCATGTAGCCCGAGATTTCACGCAACTCGACTTCACACGCGTGCGCGATCTGCTGCCCCAGGCGATCGGAGTGCATGCGCTCCTCGACTTCCTTGTCGTCGACCAGCGTCAGCGTTTCCCAGTCAGCTGCATGGGCATGGCGGCGCGTCTCGGTGCGGGGCGCCAGCGTCTCGAGCATGCGGGCATCCAGCCGGGTGCGGAAATTCAGTCGAAACGGCCCCAGTTGCCGATGCAGTGCCAGTTGGGCGGCAAACATCGTGTTTCGATCAATCGCCTTCGACGCCGATTGCGATTGAGCAGCCAGGGTCTGACAGACGCGCTCTGCGACTGTCAAGGCAGTGGCCTTGACGAGGTCTGCCGCAGCTTCCAGCTCGGCAGGCAGTCGCTGATCGGTGGGGTTCATCTCGGGGAAACGCTACATCCGCCGGAGGTTGGAGCCGGTTCGCACCTCTGAGTATGAGACCAAACCAGCGCCCGAACGCCGACGCGGGCGCCGGGCGATGATTGCGGCCGCCTACTTCCTCAATGCGTCACGAATTTCACGCAGCAGGAGCACATCCTCCGGCGGTGCGGGAGGCGCTGCAGCGGGTGCCGCCGGCTCCTGCTGCTTCATGCGATTCACGGCCTTGACCATCAAGAAGATGATGAATGCCAGGATCACGAAGTTGATCGCAACCGTGAAGAAGCTGCCATAAGCCAGCACGGCGCCTTCCTTCTTGGCGTCTGCCAGCGTGGTCGCGGCCTGCCCGGACAGGGGAATGAAGTAGTTCGCGAAATCAAGACCACCGAAGACCTTGCTGACCACCGGCATGATCACATCCGACACGAGCGAGTCGACGATCTTCCCGAAGGCGCCGCCAATGATCACGCCCACGGCGAGATCGACCACGCTGCCCTTCATCGCGAACTCTTTGAACTCTGACGCAAATCCCATGGGTTTGACTCCTGATGGTTTTGGTGGATCCCCGCTTCCGCGGCGGCGAAGGACCGCCCGCGGCCTCGCCGCACGAGTATTGCCGATCGACGTGGCGGGTCAATCCAGGGCAGTGCTGCTGGGTGTCTTCCACGGATGGCCGGTAATCAAGAGTCGCCCTTGCATCAGGATGGCGCCCGTGCGACCTACATCGCTCCGCTAGAATCTCGGGTTGTCTGAAAGTCGTCGTCAAACGCGAGGTTTTATGAGTGAGCAGCAAGTGGACAGTGGTAAGCGCACCTGGTTGATCGCATCGGGTTGTGCGGGCGCTGTGGGTGGCGTGGCTGTTGCCGTGCCGTTCGTCAGCACGTTTCAACCTTCGGAACGTGCCCGCGCCGCAGGTGCGGCGGTCGAGGTCGATATCAGTGCATTGAAGCCGGGCGAGAAGCTCACCGTCGAATGGCGTGGCAAGCCAGTGTGGATCGTCAAGCGCACGCCAGAGCAGCTCGCTGCGCTGTCCAAGGTGGATCCGCAACTCGCGGACCCGCAATCGCTGCGCAAGCCTGGCGAACTGACGCCGGAATACGCCCGCAACGAGCACCGCTCCATCAAGCCGGAAATCATGGTCGCCGTGGGCATCTGCACCCACCTTGGCTGCTCTCCATCTGACAAGTTCACTCCGGGCGCCCAGCCGTCGCTGCCCGACGACTGGGTGGGTGGATTTCTTTGCCCCTGTCACGGGTCCACTTTTGACCTGGCCGGTCGGGTCTACAAGAACAAGCCTGCTCCCGACAACCTCGAGGTGCCGCCTTACATGTACCTCTCCGATACCCGATTGCTGATCGGCGAAGACAAGAAGGCCTGATGGCCCTGCAGTAACGGCACAACAGGAGAACACACGATGGCTACTTTCAAGGAAGCACCCGCTAACGCCAACGCAGCCGAAAAGCTGTTGACGTGGGTCGACAACCGGTTTCCGGCAACCAAGCTTTACAACGAGCACCTTGCCGACTACTACGCCCCGAAGAATTTCAATTTCTGGTACTTCTTCGGCTCGCTCGCCCTGTTGGTTCTCGTGATCCAGATCGTCACCGGCATCTTCCTGGTGATGCACTACAAGCCGGATGCTGCGCTCGCCTTCGCATCGGTCGAATACATCATGCGGGACGTACCTTGGGGCTGGCTGGTGCGCTACATGCACTCGACCGGTGCCAGTGCATTCTTCGTCGTGGTTTACCTGCACATGTTCCGCGGCATGATCTACGGCAGCTACCGCAAGCCACGTGAACTCGTCTGGATCTTCGGTTGCGCCATCTTCCTGTGCCTGATGGCCGAAGCTTTCATGGGCTACCTGCTGCCGTGGGGCCAGATGAGCTACTGGGGCGCCCAGGTGATCGTGAACCTGTTCTCCGCCATCCCGTTCATCGGCCCCGACCTGTCGTTGCTGATCCGTGGCGACTACGTCGTGAGCGATGCGACGCTGAACCGCTTCTTCAGCTTCCACGTCATCGCCGTGCCTCTGGTGTTGCTCGGCCTGGTCGTGGCGCACGTGATTGCCCTCCACGAAGTGGGTTCGAACAATCCAGACGGCGTGGAGATCAAGTCCAAGATGAATGCCGCTGGCAAGCCGCTGGATGGAATTCCCTTCCATCCTTACTACACGGTGCACGACGTGTTGGGGGTCAGCGTCTTCCTGTTGATCTTCTCGGCAATCATCTTCTTCGCTCCCGAGCTGGGCGGCTATTTCCTCGAATACAACAACTTCATCCCCGCTGATTCACTGAAGACCCCGCTGCACATCGCACCGGTCTGGTACTTCACGCCTTACTACTCGATCCTGCGCGCGATCACGGCCGAGATGATGTATGTGCTGATCGGATTCGTCGTGCTCGGCGCGGCCCTGGCCGTCTTCAAGGTGAAGATGGGTGCTCTGCTCAAGCTCGTGGTCGTTGCAATAGCCGCAGCCGTGGTCGCCATGATGCTGTCGATCGACGCCAAGTTCTGGGGTGTGGTCGGGATGGGGGGGGCCGTCGTGATCCTGTTCGTGCTGCCTTGGCTCGACAACAGCCTGGCGAAGTCGATCCGTTATCGCCCCGATTGGCACAAGTACGTCTTCGCCCTTTTCGTCATCAATTTCCTGATGCTCGGCTATCTCGGAACACAACCTGTGTCGCCAACCGGCGAACGTCTGTCGCAGGTCGGCACGGTGATCTATTTCGGCTTCTTCCTCTTGATGCCATGGTGGAGTCGCCTGGGTGAGTTCAAGCCCGTTCCGGATCGCGTGACATTCGCAGCCCACTGATGGTCTAGGCAGGCTTTAAAAAATGAAAAAATTCATCATCACACTGCTGCTCTCCGTTGCAGGTTTGTCGGTTGCGAATGCAAACACCGGCGGCATCGCCTGGGACAAGTTTCCGGTCGAAAAGGCGGCGGACGTCACCGCCTTGCAGAACGGTGCGCGAACCTTTGTCAACTACTGCCTGAACTGCCACAACGCTGCATTCATGCGTTACAACCGACTGAGAGACATCGGGCTCACGGAGGATCAGATCAAGAAGAACCTGATGTTCGCGACCGACAAGGTTGGTGACGTCATGAAGGTGACGCTTGATCCCAAGAACGCCAAGGATTGGCTGGGCGCGGTTCCCCCGGACCTGACGCTGATCACCCGCTCTCGATCGGCGGCGGGGCAGGGCACAGGTGCAGACTACGTCTACACCTTCCTGCGCACCTTCTACCGTGACGAGACGAAGGCCACCGGCTGGAACAATCTTGCTTTCCCGAACATCGGGATGCCGCACATCCTGTGGGAGTGGCAGGGACAGCGCAGCGCGAAGTTCGTTGAGGAAGCCGATCCGCACGACCAGACCAAGAAGGTCCATCGGTTTGCCGGCTTCGAGCAGATCACGCCGGGAACGAAATCAGAGGCCGAATTCGATCAGGCAGTTGGCGACCTGGTGGCCTACCTGAACTGGATGGCCGAACCGGCGCAGGGCACCCGCACGCGCCTCGGTGTCTGGGTGTTGCTGTTCCTCGCGGTGTTCACGTTCATTGCATGGCGACTCAACGCAGCATTCTGGAAAGACATCAAGTGATGCTTCGCCTGCCCGGCGTCCCTGGTGGATGTCGGGCAACTGCGCAGTGGGTCAGCCCGGAACGGCGCCCCCTGCGTTTTTTCTTTCTCGATCCCTTGAGGAGCTCGCCCACATGATGGTGCTTTACTCCGGCACGACCTGCCCCTATTCACACCGCTGCCGATTCGTGCTGTTCGAGAAAGGCATGGACTTCGAGATTCGCGACGTCGACCTGTTCGCCAAGCCCGAAGACATCGCATTGATGAATCCCTACAACGAGGTACCCATCCTCGTCGAGCGCGATCTCATCCTGTACGAGTCGCACATCATCAACGAATACATCGATGAGCGCTTTCCTCATCCGCAGTTGATGCCGGGAGATCCGGTGGCCCGTGCCCGTGTCCGACTGTTCCTGCTGAATTTCGAGAAGGAACTGTTTGCACATGTGAACCTGCTGGAGTCACGCGGCGTGAAAGCCACGGACAAGCAGCTCGAGAAGGCCAGGGCACAGATTCGCGATCGCCTCACGCAACTCGCGCCGATCTTCCTGAAGAACAAGTTCATGCTCGGTGACGACTTCTCGATGCTCGACGTGGCCATCGCGCCGTTGTTGTGGCGCCTGGACTATTACGGCATCGACATGTCCAAGAATGCGGTACCGCTCCTGAAGTACGCCGAGCGCATTTTTTCGAGGCCCGCCTACATCGAAGCTCTGACGCCATCCGAAAAGGTCATGCGCAAGTGATCTTGCGTCGTTGTCACCCTCTTGACCGTTACTGATGACGCTGCCGCCCACTCCCCCCGTGCTTGGTAACAGCGGGACATCCACGCGCCCGTATCTGATCCGGGCGCTGCACGAGTGGTGCACCGACAACGGATTCACGCCCTACATTGCTGTCTTCGTCGGACCGGATGTGAAGGTGCCGATGGAGTACGTGAAGAATGGCGAGATCGTTCTGAATGTGGGCTTCGAAGCCACCACGGCGCTTGAGTTGAGCAACGAGCGTATCGAGTTCAAGGCACGCTTCGGTGGCACGTCGCGTGACATTTCCGTTCCGGTCGATCACGTCATTGCCATCTACGCGCGAGAGAACGGGCAAGGCATGGCGTTTCCGGTGCCGGCCGACGCGGCAGCGCCTGCCGGATCGGGCGGAGGACCGCGCGTTCAGCCACAGGAACCCGCCGAGCGGGTCGGCATGGTGCTGCGTCTGGCCGCAGAGGGTGACGAGCCGGCTGCTGTGCCGGCTGCTGCGCCTGCTCCGGCGGGTGATGACCCGACGCCCGAACCCCCGCCCGCAGGCGGACGACCGGCGTTGAAGCGGGTCAAGTGATGGTGGCGTTCGTGCCGACGGCACGCCGTTAAAATTTCCAGACGCCCTTGTAGCTCAGTTGGTAGAGCAGCGGTTTTGTAAACCGAAGGTCGCGGGTTCGATTCCTGCCGGGGGCACCAGATTTGCGTGATCGGCTCGGCGTGCAATGCGTCGGCTGCGGTCGGTTCTTGGCACTTCAGGCTGCCCGGACCTTGATGCGCACCGCAAGGGGTGGAAAGCCTCGTCTCAGCAACTGTTCCTCCAGCCGCGGTTGGAGGTGTCGCAATTTGGCTGCCACGTTTGCATTGGCCGCGATCAGCGTCCAGCCTTCGTCGTCAACCGGTCCCGGCGCCACATGAGCCGTGAGCCCAGGTGGTATGCAGGACTGGATGGCGGCAAAGCGTCTGGCGGATTCATCCAGGCGGCGCCGAAGCGAAGCGAGCGGATTGCTGCGCCTCAGTGCCTCTCCGAGAGTCAGGGCGTCCGGCACGGATGGGGCGGCTTTGCTCATGCTGGTTTCGAGTGTAGGTCGCGTATCCGGGACTGCTTCGAGAGATCGGTTCGTCGCCATGCCTGACGGAGACACGATGCCCGGCGGTAAACTCAGGAGCTTTGCTGTAGCGCGCTGGCCCTTGGCCTCGCCAGCAGCGAGTGCCTCTACGGTCGAGGCCACCCGAATTCACCCTCAGCGCGCAGTGGTCGGCCTACCGGTCCGGCTGCCACGACGCCCTACCCAGTGACGCCGCATGTTGCCCAAGATACTCACCCAAATTTTCGGCAGTCGCAATGAACGGCTGCTCAAGCAGTACCGCCGCGTTGTTGTGCAGGTCAACGCGCTCGAACCGAAATTCGAGGCGCTTGATGACGCAGCGCTTGCTGCAAAGACCGTCGAGTTCCGGCAGCGGCACGTGGCCGGAGAAAGTCTCGCAGCCTTGTTGCCGGAGGCGTTTGCCGTCGTTCGCGAGGGCAGCAAGCGTTCACTGAAGATGCGTCATTTCGACGTGCAGTTGATCGGCGGCATGACGCTTCACGACGGCAAGATCGCCGAGATGCGCACCGGCGAGGGCAAGACGCTGATGGCCACGCTGCCCGTCTACCTGAATGCCATCGCCAACAAGGGCGTGCATGTGGTCACCGTCAACGACTACCTGGCCAAGCGCGATGCCGAGTGGATGGGGCGCCTCTACAACTTCCTGGGGCTGAGTGTCGGGGTCAATCTTCCGCAGATGCAGCGCGAGGAAAAGCAGGCCGCCTATGCAGCCGACGTGACCTACGGCACCAACAACGAGTTCGGCTTCGACTACCTGCGGGACAACATGGTCCAGGAGGTCAGCGATCGCGTGCAGCGGCAGTTGTCTTACGCGATCGTCGACGAGGTCGACTCGATCCTGATCGATGAGGCGCGCACGCCGCTGATCATCAGCGGCCAGGCCGAAGACCACACCGAGATGTATGTTCGCATCAATGACGTGGTGCCGAAGCTCAAGAAGCAGATCGGCGAGGCTGATCCGCGAACCGGCGAGGGCGTCATCGAGCCAGGCGACTTCACGGTCGATGAAAAGACGCATCAGGTCTACCTGACCGAGGATGGTCACGAGAACGCCGAGCGCCTCCTCAGCGAAGCCGGGCTGCTCGCCGAGGGGGCCAGCCTGTACGACGCCGCCAACATCTCGCTGATGCACCACGTGTACGCCGCGTTGCGTGCCAATCACCTCTACAACCGCGACCAGCACTACGTCGTGCAGAACGGGCAGAACGGGCCCGAAGTCGTCATCGTCGACGAGTTCACCGGCCGCCTGATGACCGGCCGCCGATGGTCCGACGGCCTGCACCAGGCGGTCGAGGCGAAGGAAGGCGTGCCGATCCAGAGCGAGAACCAGACGCTGGCATCGATCACCTTCCAGAACTACTTCCGCATGTACGGCAAGCTGTCCGGCATGACGGGTACCGCCGACACCGAAGCCTATGAGTTCCAGGAGATCTACGGCCTCGAGACGGTGGTGATTCCGCCCAATCGTCCGACCGTGCGCAAGGACGAGCTCGACCTGATCTACAAGAGCAGCCGAGAGAAATTCGAGGCCGTGATTGCCGACATCCGCGAGTGCCATGAACGCGGGCAGCCGGTGCTGGTCGGCACCACGTCGATCGAGAACTCCGAGCTGATATCGGGCCTGCTGCAGAAGGCGGGCCTGCCGCACCAGGTGTTGAACGCCAAGCAGCACGCCAGGGAAGCCGACATCGTCGCTCAAGCGGGTCGCCCGGGTGTGATCACGATTGCCACCAACATGGCTGGTCGCGGCACCGACATCGTGCTCGGGGGCAATGTCGAGAACCAGATCAAGTCGCTTCAAGCCGATCCGACTATTCCGGAGGCCGAGCAGCTGAGCCAAGCCCGGAAGCTGCATGAAGAGTGGCAGGGCCTGCACGACCGCGTGAAGGCCGAAGGGGGCCTTCGCATCATCGCGACCGAGCGTCACGAGTCGCGCCGCATCGACAACCAGCTGCGTGGTCGTTCGGGACGTCAGGGGGATCCAGGTTCTTCACGCTTCTACCTGTCGCTCGATGATTCGCTCATGCGCATCTTCGCCGGCGATCGCGTGCGTTCGATCATGGAGCGGTTGAAGATGCCCGACGGCGAGGCCATCGAGGCCGGCATCGTCACGCGCAGCATCGAGGGTGCGCAGCGCAAGGTCGAGGCGCGCAATTTCGACGTTCGCAAGCAGCTGCTCGAGTACGACGACGTCGCCAATGATCAGCGCAAGGTCATCTACCAGCAGCGCAACGAGATCCTCGAAGCCCAGAGCCTGATGGAGCAGATCGGCAGCCTGCGCCGCAGCACGATGGCCGACGTCGTGCGAACCTTCGTGCCCGCTGAAAGCCTGGAGGAGCAGTGGGATCTCGACGCGTTGGAGAAGGTGCTGCGCGAGGAGTGGCAACTCGAGCTGCCGTTGAAGGCCGAGGTCGAGGCCAGCGCGTCGATCACGGACGACGACATCGTGGAGCGCGTCGCGAAGGCGGCCGATCAGCTGTTCGATGCCAAGGTCGAGATGGTCGGTGTCGACCAGTTCACGCCGTTCATCCGGATGATCTTCCTGCAATCGATCGACCAGCACTGGCGCGAGCACCTGGCGGCGCTCGACTACCTGCGCCAGGGCATCCACCTTCGCGGCTATGCGCAGAAGAACCCGAAACAGGAATACAAGCGCGAGGCCTTTGAGCTGTTCAGCCAGCTGCTGGACGTGATCAAGATGGACGTCACGCGCACCTTGATGGCGGTGCGCATTCGTTCGGCCGAGGAAGTGGCCCAGGCCGCCGAGGAAATCGAGCAACGCGCAGAGCGCATCGCCAACGTCACCTACACCCACCCCAACGAGGACGGCAGCTTGTCGACCGAATCGCAGCAGGCCATGACCGATCCCGCCATGCAGGTGGCACAGGAGATGGGCGAGCGCGCTGAGGCCCCTGCCAGCTTTGCTCGGGCAGGGCGCAACGATCCTTGCCCATGTGGCAGCGGCAAGAAATTCAAGCTGTGCCACGGCAAACTGGCTTGAGGTATCCAACATGCCTGTCAACCTGAAAGCGCCGAATCCCCAAGACCTGAAGCCCGTGCCTGGCGTGCGGCTCGGCACCGCAATGGCCGGGGTGCGCAAGGCCAACCGGCGCGACGTGCTCGTCGTCACGCTGGCCGAAGGTTCGCAGGTGGCGGGTGTGTTCACCAGCAACCGCTTCTGCGCTGCGCCGGTGCAGGTGTGCCGTCAGCATCTGGCGGTCGACCGCCGTGCAGCAGCGGGTATCCGGGCGCTGCTCGTCAACACCGGCAACGCCAATGCCGGCACAGGCGAAGATGGTCTGGCCCGTGCGCGGTCGACCTGTGTCGCGCTGTCTGGCCGCCTCGGCCTGCAGCCCGATCAGGTGCTTCCGTTCTCCACAGGCGTGATCATGGAAACGCTGCCGAACGACCGCATCGAAGCAGGTCTGCCCGCCGCGCTCGCCGATCTGGATGCGGACCACTGGGCCGCTGCGGCTGAAGCCATCATGACCACCGACACGCTGCCGAAGGCGGCTTCGGTTCAGGTCCAGATCGGCGGCAGGACGATCACGGTCACCGGTATCAGCAAGGGTGCCGGGATGATTCGCCCGAACATGGCAACGATGCTGGGTTTCGTCGCGACCGATGCGGTGCTGGCGCCCGGGCTGCTGGACACCTTGGTGCGCGAAGCCGCCGACCGTTCGTTCAACCGCATCACGATCGATGGTGATACCTCGACCAACGATTCCTTCTTGCTGATTGCCACGCAGCAGGGCGGCCACCCGCCGATCACGCAACTCGACAGTGGCGACGGAGCCGTGCTTCGTGACGCCGTGATCGCAGTGTCCACGACGCTGGCGCAGGCCATCGTGCGCGATGGCGAGGGCGCGACGAAGTTCATCGCGGTGCAGGTCGACGGCGGTGCCACCGAAGCCGAGTGCCGGCTCGCGGCCTATGCGATCGCACATTCGCCACTGGTCAAGACGGCGTTCTTTGCCAGCGATCCGAATCTGGGTCGCATACTGGCCGCGGTGGGCTATGCAGGAATCGCCGATCTCGACCAGACGTTGATCGATCTTCACCTCGACGACGTGCATGTGGTGCACAACGGTGGGCGTCATCCGGCCTATCGCGAGGAGGATGGCCAGCGGGTGATGAAGCAAAGCGAAATCACGGTGCGCGTCAACCTGCACCGCGGCGCGGCCAGCACCACCGTCTGGACCTGTGATCTCAGCTACGACTACGTGAAGATCAACGCCGATTACCGGAGTTGATCAGGCGCTGGCTCGATCTCCGGTGGCCTGCCTTGGCGGCAGGCGGTCCACGGCATCGGTGATCAGGGCATCCACCCCGCATTTGAAAAGCCAGTCCGCCAGCGCGGCATCGTTGACGGTGTAGGCCAGCACCAGCCAGCCCTCGGCATGGGCCCGTTCGATCAGGGCCGCGTCCAGCAGCGGGTGATGTGCCACGACCGCCTTGCATGCGAGTGCCCGGGCCTGTTCGAACCACCCGGGAGTCAGCGTGTCCAGCAGCAGTGCACGCGGCAATCGGGGTGCTGCCTGGCGCGCTGCCGCGAGCGCATCAGCAGAAAACGAACTCAGCAACGGCAGGCGTCGCTGCCCTGTCCACAGCCGGGCTGCCTCGGTGGCGACACGCGCACCGGTGAGGGCTTCCAGCCCGGGTGTCGGCTTGATTTCTATGTTCAGCATGGACCCGCTGTCGATGCAGAACCGCGCGATGGTGGCGAGGCGAGGTATCGACTCGCCCTCGAAGGGCGCGCTATGCCAGCGACCAGCATCGAGCGTCGACAGCTCTGCCCAGGTTCGATCGCCGGCGACTCCCGTCGCGCCGGTGGTTCGGTCCAGCGTCGCGTCGTGCATCAGGAAGGCCACGCCATCGGAGCTGAGCTTGACGTCGCACTCGAAGGACGTGTATCCGAAGCGAGCTCCGGCGCGGAAGGCGGCCAGCGTGTTCTCCGGGGCCAGGCGACCCGCCCCGCGGTGCGCTAGCCACCGGGCGGACTTCCAGGCGGCCATGGCATCGAGGCTGCGACTAGTGGTGGTCATGCGGTATGCGGCGTGGTGGCGTTCGAGAGGGTGGATCCGTCCGGGCCCTGACGATAGACCCCTTCGTCGCCAGAGCGATGTGGGGCCACTCTGGTTTTCCCGAGGCCAGCGGCGACAATCGGGGACCTGCGCAACGCGCCCGCGTCGACTTTGTGCCCTCGGGTCCGGTCGACGTCCGAGACCCTACATGAATGCACCCACGACCCTCACCGAATTGACGTCAGCGGCCCGCGTCGAAACCGGCACGCCTCGCCTGCGCGAGATTCCCTACAACTACACCTCGTTCTCCGATCGCGAGATCGTCCTGCGCCTGCTCGGTTCGCGGGCCTGGGAACTGCTCGGCCGCCTGCGCGGCGAGCGCCAGACCGGGCGGTCGGCGCGCATGCTCTACGAGGTGCTGGGCGATATCTGGGTCGTGCAGCGCAATCCCTATCTGCAGGACGACCTGCTGGACAACCCGGGGCGGCGACGCCTGCTGATCGAGGCATTGCACCACCGCCTCAAGGAGATCGAGAACCGCGCGACACCTTCGGATGGGCACCATCATGGCGACGTCAGCGAGTTGCTGGCCTGTGCCAAGGCCGCGGTGCGACGCTTTGCCGATCAGTTCGAAGAGGTTGCCTCTCTGAGGCGCAGGGCCACCCGGACCCTGCGTCGCTGCACGGCGGCTGACAACGTCAAGTTCGATGCCCTGTCGCGCGTCTCGCACGTCACCGACGCGACCGACTGGCGGGTCGAGTATCCGTTCGTCGTGCTCACTCCGGATACCGAGGCCGAGATGGCTGCGCTGGTGAAGGGCTGCGTCGAACTGGGCCTGACGATCGTTCCTCGCGGCGGCGGCACCGGATACACCGGCGGTGCGATTCCGCTGACGTGGAACAGCGCGGTCATCAACACCGAGAAGCTCGAGGCGATGAGCGAGGTCGAGATGCGCGAGCTGCCCGGCGTCGATCGGCCTGTCGCCACGGTATGGAGCGAAGCCGGTGTCGTCACGCAGCGCGTGGCTGATGCCGCCGAGCGCGGTGGCTTCGTGTTCGCGGTCGACCCGACCTCGGCCGAGGCGAGCTGCATCGGCGGCAACATCGCGATGAACGCGGGCGGCAAGAAGGCCGTGCTGTGGGGCACCGCGCTCGACAACCTCGCGTCGTGGCGCATGGTCACACCCGAAGCCAAGTGGCTTGAGGTCACGCGGCTGAACCACAACCTGGGCAAGATCCATGATGTCGAGGTGGCCAGCTTCGAGCTGAAGTACTTCGACGCCAGCGGCAAGACGCTGGAGCGCACCGAGCGGCTCGATATCCCGGGCGGGACCTTCCGCAAGGAAGGTCTGGGCAAGGACGTCACGGACAAGTTCCTGGCCGGTCTGCCGGGCGTCCAGAAGGAAGGCTGCGACGGGCTGATCACCAGCGCGCGCTGGATCGTGCACAAGATGCCTGCCCATGTGCGCACCGTGTGCCTCGAATTCTTCGGCAATGCCAAGGACGCGGTGCCAAGCATCGTCGAGATCAAGGACTATCTGTTCGCGCAGGCGAAGGCCGGCGGCGCGGTGCTGGCGGGGCTGGAGCATCTGGACGACCGTTACCTGAAGGCGGTCGGCTATGCGACCAAGAGCAAGCGTGCTCATGCGGGTGGAAACACGTCGGGCCTGCCCAAGATGGTGCTGTTCGGCGACATCGCCGGCAACGATGCGGACGCGGTGGCCCGTGCCACCAGTGAAGTGATCCGGATCGCCAACAGCCGCGCCGGCGAAGGGTTCGTCGCGGTGAGCCCCGAAGCGCGCAAGAAGTTCTGGCTCGACCGCAAGCGCACCGCGGCGATCAGCAAGCACACCAACGCCTTCAAGGTGAACGAGGACGTGGTGATCCCGCTGGGGCGGATGGGCGAGTACACCGACGGCATCGAACGCATCAACATCGAGCTGAGCCTGCGCAACAAGCTGGCGCTGCTCGATGCGCTGGAGGAGTTCTTCCGCAAGGGTCAGTTGCCGCTCGGCAAGGGTGACGACGCGGTCGACATCCCGTCTGCCGAACTGCTCGAAGACCGTGTGCAGCAGGCGTTGTCGGTGGTCGAGGAGGTGCGAGCGCTCTGGCAGCACTGGATGACGCACCTGGACATCAGTGACGGTGAGCGCAGCTATTTCGCCCCACTGCAGGACCGCACGTTGCGCGCTTCGTGGAAGCTGCAGGTGCGTGCGCCCTTGCAGGCGATCTTCGCCGGCGCCGCGCTGGCGCCGATCGTCGAGGCCTGCCAGAAGATCCACAAGGACGTGCTGCACGGCCGCGTCTGGATCGCGTTGCACATGCACGCCGGCGACGGCAATGTGCACACCAATATTCCCGTCAACAGCGACGACTACGACATGCTGCAGACGGCCCATGAGGCGGTCGCGCGCATCATGAACCTTGCACGTCGCCTCGACGGCGTGATCTCCGGCGAGCACGGCATCGGCATCACCAAGCTTGAGTTCATGACCGACGCCGAGCTGGCCGATTTCGCTGCGTACAAGCAGCGTGTCGATCCCGAGGGCCGCTTCAACAGGGGCAAGCTGTTGCGCGGGGGACTCGGGCGCTCGGGGACGGTCGACGTCGGCACTTCGTCCGAGGTGCGTCCTTCCGATCTGAGCCAGGCCTACACGCCCAGCTTCGGGCTGATGGGCCACGAGTCGCTGATCATGCAGCAGAGCGACATCGGTGCGATCGCTGACAGCGTCAAGGACTGCATGCGCTGCGGCAAGTGCAAGCCGGTGTGCGCCACCCACGTGCCGCGCGCGAACCTGCTGTACAGCCCGCGCAACAAGATCCTGGCGACCTCGCTGCTGGTCGAGGCCTTCCTGTACGAGGAACAGACGCGGCGCGGCATCAGCCTGCGGCACTGGGAGGAATTCGAGGACGTGGCCGACCATTGCACCGTGTGCCACAAATGCCTGAGCCCTTGCCCGGTGAAGATCGACTTCGGCGAGGTGTCGATGAACATGCGCAACCTGTTGCGCAAGATGGGCAAGAAGAGTTTCCGGCCCGGCAATGCGGTGGCGATGACCTTCCTCAACGCGACCAGCCCGCAAACGATCAACCTGATGCGCGGTGCGATGGTCGGCATCGGCTTCAAGGCGCAGCGGCTGGCCAATGACCTGCTGCAGCGCCTGGCGCGCAAGCAGACCGCGTTGCCGCCAGCCACCGTGGGCACCGCGCCGTTGAAGGAGCAGGTGATCCACTTCATCAACAAGAAGCTGCCCGGTGGCTTGCCCAAGAAGACCGCGCGTGCCTTGCTCGACATCGAGGACAAGGACTACGTCCCGATCATCCGCAACCCGCAGACCACGACGTCCGAGACGGAGGCGGTCTTCTATTTCCCTGGCTGCGGTTCGGAGCGTCTTTTCTCGCAGGTCGGGCTGGCGACGCAGGCCATGTTGTGGCACGCCGGGGTGCAGACGGTGCTGCCGCCGGGTTACCTGTGCTGCGGCTACCCGCAACGGGGCAGTGGCCAGTTCGACAAGGCCGACAAGATCATCACGGACAACCGGGTGCTGTTCCACCGCGTGGCCAACACGCTGAACTATCTCGACATCAAGACGGTGGTGGTGAGCTGCGGTACCTGCTACGACCAGTTGCAGGGCTACCAGTTCGACAAGATCTTCCCAGGCTGCCGCATCATCGACATCCACGAGTACCTGCTCGAGAAGAACATCACCTTGCCAGGCCAGGGCGGCTACCTGTATCACGATCCTTGCCACAGTCCGATGAAGCTGCAGGAGCCGATGAAGACCGTCAAGGCGTTGCTGGGCGCGAACGTGATCGACGCCAAGCGCTGCTGCGGCGAGAGCGGCACGCTGGGCGTGACGCGGCCCGACATCAGCACGCAGATCCGCTTCCGCAAGGAAGAGGAATTGCGCAAGGACGAGGCCACGTTGCGCAGGACCGGTGCGGTGGCCGAGACCGGCGTGGTCAAGGTCCTGACCTCATGCCCCAGTTGCCTGCAGGGGCTGAGTCGATACACGGGCGACCTGCAGAACGGCCTGCTCGAGGCCGACTACATCGTCGTCGAGATGGCCAACCAGCTGCTCGGCCCCGACTGGATGCCGCAGTATGTGGAGCGTGCGAACCAGGGTGGCATCGAGCGGGTGCTGGTCTGATGCACGCGGGGTGTCCGTTGTGCGAGGCTGCGGGCGGGGTGCGGGTCGCGCAGGCCGCGCGCTGGCGTGTCATTCGTGCCGAGGATCCCGCGTTTCCAGCGTTCTACCGGGTGGTCTGGACTGAACATGTCGCCGAGCTCAGCGCGTTGTCCGCTGCGCACCGCTCGGAGTGTCTTGACGTGGTCTGCGCGGTCGAGCAGGCGCTGATCACCTCCCTGCAGCCGACGAAGATCAACCTCGCTGCGCTGGGAAATGTGGTGCCTCACCTGCATTGGCATGTGATCGCACGGTTCGAGGCGGACAGCCACTTTCCGCAGCCGATCTGGGGCCCGCAGCAGCGAGAGTGTCTCAGCCCGATGGCCCTGCTTCGCGTCGGGCTTGCCGAACTGGACGATCGTGTGGCTGCGGCGGTTTCCCCGATTTGTCAGCGCTTGTGACAGCGTCCGTGCAGCCTCACCCCTTCGCTACACTGATCGGCTCGATCATGCAGGCCCTCTAACACCATGGCTGGACTCACCGCCGACACCCCCGCACCCACCGCAGTCACCGTGCATCAGCAATCCCGTGTGCTTCAGATCGGGTTTGCGGACGGCAGCGAGTTCCGCATCCCTTTCGAACTGATGCGGGTGTATTCGCCGTCCGCCGAGGTCCAGGGACACGGACCAGGGCAAGAGGTGCTGCAGACCGGCAAGCGGGATGTCGAACTGGTTGAACTCGAACCGGTCGGCAACTACGCGGTCCAGCCGACCTTCTCGGACGGCCACAACTCTGGCATCTTTTCCTGGGACTACCTTTATTTCCTGGGGTCTCAGCAGGCCGATCTGTGGAAACAGTACGAAGAGCGCCTCGCCGCGTCGGGAACTGACCGCGACGCGCCGATGGCAGCGGCCGCGGGCGCTTCCTGCGGCAGCCACTGACTTCACACCGGACACCCCCGTGAGCAACACCCATTTCGGATTCAAGTCCGTCGAAGAATCCCAGAAGGCAAGTCGCGTTCGTGGCGTTTTCGATTCGGTGGCATCACGCTACGACGTGATGAACGACCTGATGTCGATGGGCCTGCATCGAGTCTGGAAGGCGTACACGATCGCCGTGGCGAACGCGCGCCTGGGCGATCGCGTGCTCGACATCGCTGGTGGCACGGGCGATCTGGCTTTGGCATTCAGCAAGAAGGTCGGACCCGGCGGCACCGTCGTTCACACCGACATCAACGAAGCGATGCTGCGGCAGGGGCGCGACCGCCTCACCGATGCCGGCGTGCTGCTGCCGACGGCGATCTGCGATGCCGAGGCGCTGCCGTTTCCGCCGGCCACGTTCGATCTCGTGTCGGTGGCATTCGGGCTGCGCAACATGACGCACAAGGACCGCGCGCTGACCGAAATGAACCGGGTGCTGCGCCCGGGCGGCCGCTTGCTGGTCCTGGAGTTCTCCAGGGTGGCCAAGCCGCTCGAAAAGGCCTACGACTGGTATTCGTTCAACGTCCTGCCGAAGATAGGACAGTGGGTCGCCGGCGATGCCGACAGCTACCGTTACCTGGCCGAGTCGATCCGCATGCACCCCGATCAGGACGCCCTGAAGGCGATGATGAAGTCCGCCGGGTTCGCCCACGTCGACGTGCACAACCTCAGCGCCGGTGTGGTGGCGCTGCATGTGGGCATCAAGTGCTGACCGTCCAAACACCGCATCGACTCGCACGCTGAACCTCTGGAGAAACCGCGAATGATCTCGAATCTCGACACGCCCGATTCCAGCCGCGGCGACCGGTTGCCCGGCCGCCTCGTGCTCGGCGCACTTCTGGTCTCCATCGCGGCCCTGGTCGGATGCAACCCCAAGCAAGAGGATGCAACCGCGTCTCAGCCGGCGGCCAAGGTGAACAAGGAGGAGATCACCGTGGCGCAGATCAACTTCGTGCTGCAGCAGCAACGTGGTCTGAAGCCGGAGCAGACCGAGGCCGCGAGCAGGCAGATCCTGCAACGCCTGATCGATCAGGAACTGGCCTTCCAGAAAGCCCAGGAAATCGGTCTCGATCGGGATCCGCGCGTACTCCAGCTGCTCGAGGCTGCTCGTCGCGAAATCGTCGCGCGCGCCTATGTCGAGAAGGCCGGGCAGGCGGCTGCCAAGCCGTCTGCCGATGAGGTCAAGAAGTACTACGACGAGCATCCCGCGCTGTTCAGCGCCCGCCGCATCTACACGTTGCAGGAAGTGGTGATCGAGACCAAGCCAGAGCAGTTGCCTGCCTTGCGGGAACAGCTCGGGGCCGCCCAGACCATCAGCGAGTTCATCGAGTACCTGAAGGCCAACAGCTTCCGCTTCGCTGGAAATCAGGCCGTTCGGACCGCGGAGCAATTGCCGCTCAACATGCTCGATGCCATCGCGAAGATGAATGACGGGCAGGCGATGCTGCTGCAGACCGCTGTCGGTGCGCAGGTCATCGTGCTGGCCGGGTCCCGGTCCGAACCGGTCGACCAGGCACGCGCCACGCCAGTGATCGAGCAGTTCCTGTTGAACGACGCCAAGCGCAAGGCAGCTGAAGCCGACATCAAGTCCCTGAGAGCCGCGGCGCAGATCGAGTACGTAGGCACGTTCGCCAGCCCGGCGGCGAGTGCGCCTGTCACGGGTGAACCTCTGCCTTCCCTGACAGCGCCGGCCTCGGCGGCGCAGGATGGCACGTCACTGCCGCTTGAAGCCGAGTCCATCGGCAAGGGCATGGGATTGAAATGATGCAGCTCCGGGCGGTGCGGTCCGCGCTCGCCATCGTGGCTTTCGGTGCTGCTCTTGCAGGCAGCCCGGTGTTCGCCGCACAGGTCGGCGGGGGATCCGCACCACCGGCAGCCGCCGCGGCCGAATACCGGCTCGGAGCCGGCGATCTGGTTCGTGTCACTGTGTACCAGAACCCCGACCTGTCGCTCGAGACGCGCATCGGAGAAGCGGGCAACACCAGTTTTCCGCTGCTCGGCAGCGTGAAGATCGGTGGCCTGGTGGTGTCTGCCGCCGAAAGGCTGATCGCTGACGGTTTGCGCAATGGCGGCTTCGTCAAGCAGCCCCAGGTCAGCGTTCTGGTGCTGCAGGTTCGTGGCAACCAGGTGTCGGTGCTGGGTCAGGTGAATCGGC
>JAGNWJ010000132.1 GCA_017986065.1 Rhizobacter sp.
TCAGCTGTTCGACCAGCCGATCGACACGATGATCCCGCCGGAATTGCGCCGCACCAGTGCATTCCTGACGCACCCGGTGTTCAACAGCCACCACAGCGAGACCGAGATGCTGCGCTACATCCGCAGCCTGTCCGACAAGGACCTCGCGCTCGACCGCACGATGATCCCGCTGGGCTCGTGCACGATGAAGCTCAACGCGACCAGCGAGATGATCCCGATCACCTGGCCCGAGTTCGCGAACATGCATCCGTTCGCGCCGGCCGACCAGCTCGAGGGGTACCGCCTGCTCGACGAGCAGCTGCGCGCCGCGCTGTGCCAGGCCACCGGCTACAGCGGCATCAGCCTGCAACCCAATGCCGGATCGCAGGGCGAATACGCCGGGTTGCTGGTCATTCACGCGTGGCACATGTCGCGCGGTGAAGGGCACCGCGACATCTGCCTGATCCCCGAATCGGCGCACGGCACCAACCCGGCGTCGGCACAGATGGCCGGCATGAAGGTCGTCGTCACGAGCTGCGATGCGAGGGGCAACGTCGACCTCGACGACCTGCGCGCCAAGTGCGAACTGCACAGCGCGAACCTGGCCGCCGTGATGGTCACCTATCCGTCGACCTACGGCGTGTTCGATCCGCAGATCAGGCAGCTGTGCGCGCTCGTGCACCAGCATGGCGGTCGTGTCTACGTGGACGGAGCCAACATGAACGCGCTGGTCGGCATCGCGGCGCCGGGCGAGTTCGGCGGCGATGTCAGCCACCTGAACCTGCACAAGACCTTCTGCATCCCGCATGGCGGCGGTGGTCCGGGCGTCGGCCCGGTCTGCGTCGCCTCCGATCTGGTGCCCTTCCTGCCTGGCCACCGCACCGCAGGCCCGGCAGACGCGCGCCAGGTCGGCGCGATCAGCGCGGCACCGCTGGGCAATGCCGCGGTGCTTCCGATCAGCTGGATGTACATGCGGATGATGGGCGCCGCAGGACTGACCGCCGCGACCGAGACGGCCATCCTGAGCGCCAACTACATCGCCGCGCGGCTGGCCGATCACTACGACATCCGTTTCAGCGGCGGCGTTGCGGGCGTCCGGGGCGGCGGCATCGCGCACGAATGCATCCTGGATCTGCGGCCCCTCAAGGAGACCAGCGGCATCACCGCCGAGGACGTCGCGAAGCGGCTGATCGACTACGGCTTCCACGCGCCGACGCTCAGCTTTCCGGTGCCCGGCACGCTGATGGTGGAGCCGACCGAAAGCGAGCCGTTGCGCGAACTCGACCGGTTCTGCGACGCGATGATCGCGATCCGGGCCGAGATCCGAAAGGTCGAGACCGGCGCGTGGCCGCAGCACGCAAACCCGCTGAAGGCCGCGCCGCACACCGCCGAAGCGTTGCTCGCGGCAGACTGGCCACACCCTTACACCCGCGAGGAAGCTGCATTCCCCGTGGCCAGCCTGCGACGCAGCAAGTACTGGGTGCCGGTGGGTCGCGTCGACAACGTGCATGGCGACAGAAACCTCGTGTGCAGCTGCCCGCCGCTGTCGGAGTACGCTGACGGCTGACCCTGGAAGGAGCACCCCATGGCCGTGTCGGTTTTCGACCTGTTCAAGATCGGCATCGGCCCCAGCAGCTCGCACACCGTCGGGCCGATGCGCGCAGCGCGTCTGTTCGTTCACCGCCTGATCGCCGACGGTCAGCTGGCCGGCACCCGACGTGTCAAGGCCGAGCTGTTCGGCTCACTCGGTGCCACCGGGCGTGGCCACGGCAGCGACAAGGCGGTGCTGCTGGGGCTGGCCGGACACGAGCCCGACACGGTCGATGTGGAAACCATCCCGGCGCTGCTGGCCGCCATCCGCGACGGCCGCCGGCTGCCGCTCGGCAGCGACCACGCGGTGGCGTTCGACGAGAAGGCCGACCTGGTATTCCACCACCGTCAGAGCCTGCCGCTGCATGCCAACGGCATGCGCTTCACAGCCTTCGGCGACGATGGCAACGGATTCGTCGAGCGTGTCTACTACTCGGTCGGCGGCGGCTTCGTCATGAGCGACGAGGTGCTCGCCGATGGCACCCGGCAGAAGCAGATCGCGCCCGATACCACCGCCCTGCCCTTCCCGTTCCATTCGGGTGCCGACCTGCTCGCGATCACGACCCGCGAGGACTGCAGCATCGCCGAGGTGATGCGCCGCAACGAGCGGCACTGGCGCAGCGATGCCGAAGTCGACGCCGGGCTGATGAAGATCTGGGACGTGATGCAGGCCTGCGTGGTGCGCGGCTGCGCCACCGACGGCGTTCTGCCCGGCGGCTTCAAGGTGCGGCGCCGCGCGGCCGACCTGCACCGCCAGTTGTCGGCCGAGTCCGACCCCAGCCACCCGGGCCCGCTCAGCGCGTTGCGCTTCGATCCCGCCGACCCGCTGCAGGTGCTGGACTGGGTCAACCTGTACGCGCTGGCGGTCAACGAGGAAAACGCCGCTGGCGGCCGCGTGGTCACCGCGCCGACCAACGGTGCCGCGGGCATCGTGCCGGCGGTGCTGCACTACTACCGCCGATTCATCCCCGGCGCCAGCGACCGGGGCGTGATCGACTTCCTGCTGACCGCTGCGGCGATCGGCCTGCTCTACAAGGAAAACGCATCGATCAGCGGCGCCGAGGTCGGCTGCCAGGGCGAAGTCGGCGTCGCCTGCTCGATGGCCGCCGGTGCGCTGTGCGCGGTGCTCGGCGGCACGCCCGAGCAGGTCGAGAACGCCGCCGAGATCGGCATGGAGCACCACCTCGGCCTGACTTGCGACCCGGTCGGTGGGCTGGTGCAGATCCCCTGCATCGAGCGCAACGCGATCGCGTCGGTCAAGGCCATCAACGCGGCCCGCATGGCGCTGCGCGGCGACGGCACACACCACGTGAGCCTGGACAAGGTCATCAAGACCATGCGCGACACCGGCGCCGACATGATGACCAAGTACAAGGAAACGGCGCGCGGCGGACTGGCGGTGAACATCGTGGAGTGCTGATGCTGCCAAGCAGCGCAGGCAGCTTGGACGCAGCGCATCAGATTGCGAGTCCTGTCGAACTGACCGGCGCTGATCGACCCGATGGCGACTGTGGCCAGCACCGTGTGAGCGACGGCAGTACTGCGGGTCCGGTCGTTCGCGCAAAGGACCGCTTTCCGGCGCACCTGCTGGAAGCCGTTGATGACAACCAGCATCGACAAGCGCGCACTTGCATGGCTCACTGCGCAGGTGACAACCGTGCTGGACAAACTCGCAGCACGGTGGCATCGGCTTGACGAGCAGCAGAAATGAAAACCAGCACCCGAAAGTGCCGGCGTTCTGGATGCCTATGTGTTGCGCTGGCGGCGCTGGTGTCGGGCCGGGTTGGGCGGATTATTGGGCGCAGTCATTCCCGCGGAACCGGCGACGGCGCTGCGACCAAGCCAGTGCGACCCCTGCAACTCCTAGCAGCGCAAGGGATGACGGCTCCGGGACAGCCGCAGAAGGAGTCCACAGCGCCCATACGGTCCCGCCGTTACCTGAAGGGTCGAACGCTCTTCGCCAGGCTAGTTCCCCCGTGAGGTCTGCCAAACCGGACGCTGCGCCCCAATTGACCGCGCGTCGGGTGTTCACGAACACAGTCTCTAAAGCGAACGGCGTCAAAACACTACACCCCAAATCGCTGTCGCATGTCAGTTGCGCGAGGGAATCGAACTCCCTGCCGGCGCCGACATCCAGAAACACCGAATCAAGCAACGATTGAGACGCGGCGTCCGCCAGGGCCGCAGTGGTAAACGCGAAATCTGTCGCCGGGTTGTCACATCCCGAAAAGATAGAAGCGCAAGTGCCATCGACAAACGACACGTCGTACAAAACCCCGCCGACATCGACGCCTGTGGCGCCGGTCAATTTACCTGCTCCATCGATGGTCCTGACGAGTGCGGCATGCGAGGCGCTCGCACACACCGCGGTCAGCGCAATTGCGGCCGAAAGGCGGCCCATGAATGCCAAGACTCTTGCAGAAAGCGACATGTGCGTCCTTCAGGTTGGGTGAACTCAACCCATCAACGAAGTCCGCAAGGAACTGGAGGATGGAAGTTGGCCCGCCAACAGCAATCTGCATGCCGACAGTGACTCATCCGCCCAAGAAATCAATTGAAACAATGACTTAATGCCGTTTTTCTACAGAACCAGGCGGTGCGGTGCAGCGGGTATGTAAAGCATTCCGACACTTTTCGCGAGGCCGTGGTGGCAAAGGCGCAGCATGGCGGCGGCGCAGATGGACTTCGGTTCGCCGAGATCGGCTGATGGGTGCGTTGCCCAAGGGTGCTGCCCGACAATCCGCTCCATGGCCAAACCCGTCCCGCGACTGACCCCGGATGAAATCGAGCGGATCATCGCGACCGCATGGGACGACCGGCCGCCTTTCGCGGCCGTGCTCCGTCAGCACGGGCTCTCGCCGGGTCAGGTGGTGCAGTTGCTCAAGCGCGAGCTGACGCCGAACGCGTTCAAGATCTGGAAGGCGCGGACGCAGGGGCAGCCGATGGCTGCGGCGCGCCCCGCCCGCCGTTCAC
>JAGNWJ010000060.1:0-7445 GCA_017986065.1 Rhizobacter sp.
GCGGGTGCCGCATGATCCTCAATTCCAGCCAGCCCTCCGAGGACGACGTCACGTACCAGCCGCGTGTGCTGCTGGTCGACGACGACGAAGTCAACCTCCTGCTCACCTCGATCGCCCTGCGCGAACGCGGTTTCGTGATCACCGAGGCGGCGAGTGGCGAGCGTGCGCTGGAACTCCTCGCTGGCTGGCAGCCCGATGTCGTGGTGCTCGATGCCCTGATGCCAGGCATGGACGGTTTCGAGACCTGCCGACAGCTGCGTCAGACAGGAGCCTGTGCTTCGCTGCCGGTCCTGATGCTGACCGGACTCGACGACGACGCCTCGATCAACCGGGCCTATGAAGCCGGCGCCACCGACTTCTTCGTCAAGTCCAACCAGTGGAGTCTGCTGGCCGGGCGCCTGCGCTACCTGCTCAGGTCGTCGCGCACCCGGCTCGAACTCGAGTTGAGCCAGAGCCGCCTGGCCCGTGCGCAGGATCTGGCCCGCATGGGCAGCTTCGATTGGCGCATTGGATCCCCGGCACCCGTGTTTTCTGCCGAGGCCCTGCGCGTGTTCCAGCTGGAGCCGGGCACGGTCCTGCCGTTTCGAGATCTGCTGCGCATGATGCCCAAGGAAGAGCGACGCGGTAAGCGCGCGCTTCTGGCGGAAACGCTGCAAAGCAGGGGGGGGCTGACCCGCGATATTCCACTCGTGCTGGCCGATGGGCTGGTGCACATCATCCACACCGAGGCCTCGCCCGAGTACAACGAACTCGGTCAGTTGGTCGGCTATGCCGGCATCGTGCAGGACGTGACGGACCGGTGGAACGCCGAGCACAAGATCCGCCAGCTGGCCAACTTCGATTCGCTGACCGGCCTGCCCAATCGCAATCAGTTGATCGAACGCACCGAGCGTGCCCTCGAAGCAGCGCGCCGCATGGGGCACCAGGTCGGTCTGCTTCTGATCGACCTCGACCGATTCAAGGTCATCAACGACACGCTTGGCCATGGTGCTGGCGACGAGTTGCTGATCGAGGTTGCGCGTCGCCTGCGCTCCTGCGTGCGGCATTCCGACCAGGTCACCGACAACCTGCTCGATTCGATGGGTACGCGTGCTTTCCGAACGCTGGAGGCGATGTGTCGCCTGGGTGGCGACGAGTTCGTCGCGCTGCTGCCCGAAGTGATTGACGAGCACGACGCCGAGATCGTCGCTGCGCGGGTGCTCGAACAGATGCGCGCGCCGATCCATGTTGGTGGACAGGAGTGCTTCGTCACCGCGTCGGTCGGCATTGCGCTGTTCCCGCGCGACGGCATCAACGTGGCCGACCTGATCCGCAATTCGGACGTGGCGATGTTCGCGGTCAAGGCCCAGGGCCGCAACGCTGCCACCGTCTACCGGCCGCAGCTTGCCGGCAAGGGCCGCGAGAAACTCGAGCTCGAAAGTGCGCTGCACAAGGCGATCGAGCGCAACGAACTGGTGCTGCATTACCAGCCGAAGATCGACGTGCGCGCCGCGCGCATGGTCGGCGTCGAGGCCCTGATGCGGTGGCAGCGCGGAAACGTGCTGGTGCCGCCTGGCGACTTCATCCCGCTGGCCGAGGAAAGCGGTCTGATCCGGTCGATGAGCGAATGGGCGATCCGCGAGGCCGCGCGCCAGGCACGCGTCTGGCTCGACAGCTTCGGTTTTGCCGATTCGATCGCCGTCAACCTGCCCAGCCGCATGTTCGACCGCGGCGATCTTGTCGAGACCATCCATGAAGCGGTGGTCCAGAACGGCGTTCCACATCACTCGCTGGTGCTCGAGATCACCGAGAACTCGCTGATGAAGGACCTGCAAAGCGTCATCCCTTCGCTGCACCGTCTCAACGAGATCGGTGTCGAGATATCGATCGATGATTTCGGCACAGGCTATTCATCGCTGGCCTACCTGACGACCTTGCCGATCAGCGAGTTGAAGATCGACCGCGGTTTCATTCGCGATCTGGGCATGACGCCCCAGAGCTCGGCGGTGGTCACCGCGATCATTGCGCTGGCGCGCTCGCTCGGCCTGCGCGTGGTCGCCGAAGGAGTCGAGAACCTGCGTCAGATGGAGGTGTTGCATCGACTGGGATGCGGCGTGATGCAGGGCTTCCTGTTCAGCAAGCCTCGACCGCCTTCGGAAATCCAGTCCTGGCTCGAGGACACCGTGCTTCCCAGAAAGGCACCGTGGATCGGTATCTCGCCCGACGAAGTCTCCACCGAGCCTCCGCGCTCCAGCATGGGACGTCCTGCGCGCACCCCGAACAATGCAAGCTGAGATCCGACTGAAAGATGGCTAACCTGCCGACTGCTTCCAAAGGAGGCGGTGCCGCCACCGGAGCGGCTTCCGAGCCAGCATCGGCTGCCGACGGGCAACTTCCCGCCCAGCTCGCCAAGGCTGCCCTGCGTCGGCTCGCTCTAGACAAGCTCGAACCGACCCCTGAAAACTACGCCCGTGCCTACCAGCAGGAGCAGGGCAAGCCGCCCGCCAGCGGCGATTCGCTTGCAGACCTGATCGAAAGCATCGTGCGTGGCATCGAGCGTGGCGGCAAGCAGTGGACGCTGGCACGCAAGAAGGAAAGCCTGCAGCGCGTGCTCGGTGGCAGCCGTGGCGATGCCAATCGACTCCAGCAGCGGTTGCGCCAACTGATCGGCAACTGGGAGGCCGACACCAACCCGGACGCCAAGCCCGACACGCCCGACGAGATGACCAGCGAGGCGATGTCGCCCTCGACGTCGTCCGAGCCCGCTTCGAGCACCCTGCCGGACCCCGCTTCGGCTTTGCCCGGAGCAACGCTGCCGGCGGGTCCGCAGGGGGAGCCCGGGGAGGCCTCAGGTCGTGTCGTCGCGGCGTTCGGCCAGACCGTGGTGCGTGCGCTGCCTTCGGCTGATTCGGGCAACCGTGAACTCGCCGAAGCCATCGCGCAGGCTTCCCAGAGAATTCGTTCGGAGGGTGCCAGCGAGACGAGCGCCGCGGAAGTCGAAGCACTCTGCGAACGCGCCGACTGGGTGCTGCAGCACCGCGATCACCTGTTCGAGCAGATCAGCGGCCTGTGCCTGGAATTGACCGCCAGCCTGACCGATCTGGCCGAGGACGACAGCTGGGCGCAGGGCCAGTGCGAGGCGATGCGCATCTCCGTCGAGGATGGCCTGACCGGTCGTGGCGTCAAGTCTGTCAGCGAGCTGCTGCGGACGACACGACTGAAGCAGGCGGAACTGCGCGGCGAACGCGATGCAGCCCGTGATGCGCTCAAGCAGATGATCAACCGCATGCTCAGCGAACTCGGCGAGCTCGGTTCGCAGACAGGCCGATTCCATGAAAGCGTCGGGCGTTACGCGGATGTCATCGAGCGGGCGGACACGCTCGAAAGCCTGGCCGGTGTGGTGCGAGAGATGGTCGAGGAAAGCCGCACGGTGCAGGGTCTGGTCGACCAGACCCAGCGGCGCTTGAGCGAGGAGCACGCCCGGGCCACCGACCTGTCCGAGCGCGTGACCGAACTGGAATCCGAACTCAGGCGCCTGTCGAGCGAGGTGTCCACCGACCAGTTGACGCAGATCGCGAATCGTCGTGGCCTGTTGCAGGCGTTCGAGGTCGAATGCTCGCGCCTGGAACGCGCGCTGGCCGACGATGCGTCCGGCAGCACCACGGAGGGGCTGGCGATCGGGTTGCTCGACATCGACAACTTCAAGCGCCTGAACGACGAATTGGGACACAGTGCAGGCGACGAGGCCTTGAAGGCGCTGGCCGCCACCGTCAGCAAGACGCTGCGTCCCACCGATATGGTGGCTCGCTATGGTGGCGAGGAATTCGTCGTGCTGCTGCCTGAGACCCCGGTCGATGAGGGCCAGCAGATCCTCACGAGATTGCAGCGTTCGCTGAGCGGCGGGCTGTTCATGCACGAGCAGAAGCAGATCTTCGTCACCTTCTCCGCGGGCATCACGGCCTACCGTACGGGTGAGCGGATCGAAGATGCGCTCGAGCGGGCGGACCTGGCGCTCTACCAGGCCAAGCGCGCCGGCAAGAACCGGACGCTGATCGGCTGACCACGACGATGGTCTGGATGGATCGCCTCGTCAGCGTCGCATGATCACCGCATCCAGCATGTCGATGACCAACTACCTGGCGCTGGCGAGCGGCTTCGCGCTGCTGGTGCTGGCGATCTTCTGGTACCGACGGCGCCGGAATCGGCGCTCCCATTCCGCCTCGACGATGGGCCCCGCCTCGTTGCGCCAGTTGCGTACCGGCGAGTTCGTGCGTCTCGTCGGTCAGGCTTTCGAGGCCCGGGGCTTCCACGTGGTCGAGTCCGGCGTGAAAGGCGCGCGTGCCGAGGGCATCGTCGACATCGAACTGCGCAAGGACCGGGAGGCCCACCTGGTGCATTGCAAGCACTGGCGATCACGCAAGATCGATGTCGATGCGGTGCGTGAATTCCATGCGCTGATGACCGAGCGCCGAGCTGCCGGCGGATTCATCGTGACGACCGGACGCTTCAGCCGCGAGGCGATGCACTATGTGCGAGGCATCAGCCTCAGCCTCATCGATGGGTCGTTGCTGGCGCCGATGCTCGACGAGGGGCGCTATCGCAAGTCAGCCGTGACCCCGTCCGCCACGATGCCGCTGGCCGCGCCCAAGCCGGTGGAGTGGTCGCCGGTGTCCGTGATGGCCTCGGTCCCCGACGCGATGGAGGACACCTACGATCTGTCGCGACAGACGGGAGGCGACACGCGCCCGCCGCCCATCCCGGCGCCGCCGAGCTGCCCGCTGTGTTCCGCACCGATGTTGATGCGTACCGCTCCCGAGGGCAAGCATGCCGGCCGCATGTTCTGGCGTTGCTCGCGCCGCCGCGAATGCAAGGGCTTGCGACCCCTGGTCTAGAGTGCAGCGTGGTCCACCGGGCCGATCGATCCGCCAGTTCCCATCGAAGGAGACAGCCATGAAATCCAAGACCGCAGAAGAGTACGTGCAGATCGATGCGCTGGCCTGGAAAGCCTTTCCGGCAGCATTCTCGAACGGCGGAATCCGCTGGAAGCTGCTTCATGTGTCGCCCGAGCAGGGCGCGTGGACCGCAATCTTCGATTGCCCGGCGGGCTCGTCGTTCGCGCCGCATGTCCATGCCGGACCGGGCGAGTACCTGCTGACCAAGGGGCGCATGGATGTGCGCGGCGGCAAGGCGGCTGGTGGAGACACGGCGGTCGCTCCCGGATACGGCTACGAGTCGTCCGGCGCCCGCCACGACAAGACATTCTTCCCGGTCGACAGCGAGTTCTACATGACCTTCCTGGGCCCGCTGACCTTCATCCAGCCCGATGGCTCGCCGATCGCGGTGGTCGGCTGGTCCGAAGCCCAGGGCGCCTGGGGCTGAGCACGCGCGCCAGGCAGCGCCTGCGCGCCGTCTGGCGGCAGGCGGGGTCTGCCTTGGCTGCCTGCTTGCCGGTCGAGTGCTGCCGTCGAGGCCTAGTTCGCGACCGGACTCAGCCCAGCCACCGACCGAAAAATCCGAAAGTCCGGTCCCACGCGATCTGCGACCACGCCGGGTCGTACTGCGTCATGGCCAGTCGGCCCGGCCCGACGGCAGTTTCGTTGGCGAAGGCGTGCCTCGCCAGGTAGCGGTGACCGCTGTAGCGCACAGCGGCGGACTCCAGCTTCTGCTCAAGCGCGTCGACGGTGGCGATGGGGAAGAACGCGTCTTCGGTTGCCCAGTGCGCGAGCATCGGCGCACGGATGGCCGAGGCATCGATGAACTCGAGCGGAGGGCAGCCGTACCAGACCACACCGGCATCGACCTCGGGCACCTTCGTCATCGACAGCAAGGTCAGCGCGCCGCCCATGCAGAAGCCGGTCAGGCCGACCTTCGCCGAACGCGCTTTCAGGAATCGGACCGCACCCCGGATGTCCTGCGAGGCGGCGTCGCCGAAATCGAGGCCGCCCATCAGGTGCTGCGCTTCTTCGGCCTCGACTGTGGACTGGCCGCGGTACAGATCGGGCACCAGCGCGATGTAGCCGGCTTGCGCGAAACGATCGGCGACACCGCGAATCTGATCGTTGACGCCCCACCATTCCTGCACCACGACCACTGCAGCCGCGCCGTCGCAATGCGCCGGTTCGGCGAGGTAGCCCTCGAGGCCTTTGCCATCCGGACGGTCGAACGTGACGCGTTTTCCCATGTCGGTCTCCTGTGTGTTCTGACAACGGCGCAGTAGATAAATGCTGCGCTTCAATTCGCCGCAAGCGGCGCAACCTTGAAGCGCTTGATGAACCCGCGGTCGATCCGATCCTTCCAGTGCCAGACCCAGGCGCCTTCTGCGGACCAGCGTCCCCATGATGCGATGGCGCGGCGGTCGCCGGTGGCCAGCAACGACAGCACACGGCGCTGGGGGGTGTAGGGGACGGGCGCCTGTGTGCCGAAGGCTGCGCGCAGGTTGTGCGACAGCACTGGCCCCATGCGCACCGCAAATACGCCTGCCTTCGGCAGCGGCTGTTCCCAGGCGGCGCAGTCGCCCGTGGCGTAGACCTCGGGGTGCGAAATCGAGCGCAGGTGGCGGTCGATGCGTATCCAGCCGGGCGCGCTGACCGCCAGGCCGCAGGCCCGCTGCCAGTCGTGTGATTCGGCCCCGGTCGCCCACAGCATCAGGTCGGTGGCCGCTGGCAGCGCTTCGTCGCATCGCTTGCCCAGTTGCACCGTGGCCTGCAGCGAGGCCAGTGTCTGCCGCGCATGCGCTGCCGCACCCGGGGCCAGCCCCGGCAGCAGATCGACCCCGGCGCTCACCAGCGAGAGATGCACCGTGCTTCGCGGCTGCATCCGCATCACCCGCTGCCGCACCGCCAGCAGGGACTCGAAGCCCGCCGCTCCGCCGCCGACTGCCGTGACCGTCACGGGTCGCACGGCGGCAATGCGGGTGATCGTCGCCAGCGCGGCCTCCCACCGCAGCCGCAGTTCACCGAGTGGACGCAGCGCCAGCACCGGGACAGCGGGCGATGGCGGTGGCCTGAGAGTCGAGCCGACGTTGAGCGAGAGCAGGTCGTACTCCAGCAGCCGACCACTGCCGAGCGTCAGCCGTCGTTGCTTGGGATCGAGCGCCACCAGTTCGTCGCCAACCCAGTGCGCCCCTGCAGCCGCCGCTAGCGCTGCAAAGTCGATGCAGATGTCCTCGTAGCGATAGTGCCCTGCCAGCCAGCCCGGGACCATGCCTGAATAGGGCGCCAGCGCGTGCGGTGACACCACCCACAGCTCGGCCCCGGCCGGCGGCGACGTGCACCAGTCCTTCAGCACCTGTGCGTGGGCGTGGCCGGCACCGACCAGCACGACCCGCTTCATGCGAGCCAGCCCGCTGGCAGGTGAGCGAGATCGGCGGGCTCGTCGATGTCGTGGACGGGGGTCAGCTCGGCGTGCCGCAGGCCGTGCGCGCGCAGCCGGCCACGCGTGTCGTCCATGACCCGGGGCGTGCTCCA
>JAGNWJ010000060.1:7545-17025 GCA_017986065.1 Rhizobacter sp.
AGCCCGCTGGCAGGTGAGCGAGATCGGCGGGCTCGTCGATGTCGTGGACGGGGGTCAGCTCGGCGTGCCGCAGGCCGTGCGCGCGCAGCCGGCCACGCGTGTCGTCCATGACCCGGGGCGTGCTCCATGTCATGCCGTCGAACAGCGTCGCCATCGGGTACCTCAGGCCGACCAGCGCGTAGCCGCCGTCGTGCGCCGGCACGAAGACCGCGTCGTGCATGTCGAGCGCATCGGCGGCCTCGCGCAGTCGTTGGGCGTCGAGGCCGGGTGCGTCGGTGCCGATCAGCAGTGCGCGATCGTGGCCGGTCAGTGCGCGCTGCAGCGCATGGTGCATGCGGGCGCCCAGATCGCCATCGGCCTGCTCCGAAAGCTGGATCAAGGGTGACGCGGCGTGGCGCTGGAAGGCCGGGTGCGATGCGTCGGGCGCACAGCACAGATCGACCGGTCCCAGCGCGCTGGCCCGTGCCTGTTCGAGCGCATGTGCCAGCAACCGCTCGGCCAGCGCGGCCGCGCCCGCACGTCCCAGGGCAGGAATCAGTCGGGTCTTGGCATAGCCGGGTTCCGGAGCCTTGGCCATCACGATCACCGGGCAAGGCCTGTTCATCGGTAGGCGCGGGCCAGCGTGTCGGCCGGCGTTCCGAGCCAGTAGCGCAGACGCAGCGACCACATCAGCAGGATCGTTCGCCACACGCCATGCTGTTCCCAGCGACGACCCGAGGTGACGACGCGTGCGCGCAGGCAAGCCGGACGGTGCTTGCGGCGCAGGCGGCTCGACAGCTCGATGTCTTCCATCAGCGGCTGGTCGGGGAAGCCGCCGATCGACTCGAACAGCGTGCGGCGCACGAAGATCGCCTGATCGCCGGTGGCGATGCCACTCCAGCGCGAGCGAAGGTTCATCAGCGCAGCGATCACGGGCAGCATCGGCGAGCGGCCGGCGATGTCGACATCGAAGCGGCCCCAGTCGGCGCCGCCGGCCAGCACCGCCGCGATGGATCCCATCGCATCTGCAGGCAGTCGGGTGTCGGCATGCAGGAACAGCAGCACTTCGCCGCGCGCCTGCGCTGCTCCCGCGTTCATCTGTCGCGCGCGGCCGCACGGCGCCTGCAGGGTCAGATCGGTCCGATCGGCGCAGAACGCCAGCGTAGCGTCCTGGCTGCCGCCATCGACGACCAGCACCTCGGCACCTGCTTCTCGCTGGGGCGCCAACGCATCGAGTGCTTCGGCGATGGTCCGTGCCTCGTTCCAGGTCGGGATGACGATGGACAGGAGGCGCGCCACGGTGGATCAGCCCCGTTGCCAGGCGTGATAGCGCTCGACCCAGGCCAGCAGCCGCTGCGGCGCGTGGGCGCGCTTCCAGGCGCCGGCGACGTACTTGTTGGCCTCGGCCAGGGTCGGGTAGCTGTGTATCGTGCCGAGGATCTTGTTGAGTCCCAGGCCGTGCTTCATCGCGAGTGCGTACTCGGCCAGCAGGTCCCCGGCATGTGCACCGACGATCGTCACGCCGACGATCCTGTCCCTGCCCGGCACCGTCAGCACCTTGATGAACCCCCGGGTGGTGCCGTCGGCGATGGCGCGGTCGAGATCCGCGAGCGGGAAGTGCGTCACCTCGACCGACACGCCCTGCGCAGCCGCTTCGGCTTCCGACAATCCGACGCGTGCCACCTCGGGATCGGTGAAGGTGGCCCGCGGGATCACCGAGTAGTCGACCCGAAAGCGCTTGAAGAGTCCGAACAGCGCGTTCACCGCCGCGTACCAGGCCTGATGCGCCGCGACATGCGTGAGCTGATAAGGCCCCGCGACATCACCGACCGCGTAGATGTTCGGGTAGAGCGTCTGCAGGCAGGCATTCGTCTCGATCGTCCTGCCGCGGGCAAGCGGGATGCCGAGCTCCTCGAGCCCGTAGCCCGCGACGCGCGGGCTGCGGCCGACGGCACACAGCAGCTGGTCGAAGGCCACTGCACGCTCGACACCGCCATGCCTGACGATCAGCCGGTGTTCTCCGTCAACGGTTTCCACGCGCACTGCTTCATGTCCGGTCAGCAGTTCGATGCCGTCGTCGCGCAGCGCCTGGGCGACAACGGCCGATGCGTCCTCGTCCTCGCGGCCGAGCACGTGTGGGGCCATCTCGACTTGCGTGACCTCGGAGCCCAGCCTCGCAAAGCACTGCGCCAGTTCGCAGCCGATCGGACCACCGCCCAGCACCAGCAGACGGCGCGGCAACTCGGCCAGACCCCACAGCGTGTCGCTGGTCAGGAAGCCCGACTGTTGCAGGCCGGGTATCGGCGGCACGAACGGGCGGGCGCCCGTGGCAATGACGATGCTGCGCGTGGTCAGCGTCTGCACCGTGCCATCGGTGCGCGTCAGCTCCACGCTCCATGGCGAGGTGATTCGCGCGCGTGCCTGCACCACGTCGACGCCCAGTGCGGTGTAGCGCTCGACGGAGTCGTGCGGCTCGATGTCGCGGATCACGCGCTGCACCCGTGCCATCACGGCCGCGAAATCGATGCGGCCGTTCGCATCGCGAATGCCCATCGCGTCCGCCTGCTGGATGTCCCGGGCCAGCTTGGCCACTCGGATCAGTGCCTTGCTCGGCACGCATCCGTAGTTCAGGCAGTCGCCACCCATTTTGTGGTCTTCCACCAGCGTCACGCGGGCCCGGACCGCGGCAGCGATGTAGGCCGTCACCAACCCGCCCGCACCGGCTCCGATGACGATCAGATTGCGGTCGAAGCGCTTCGGTCGTGGCCAATTCGCGTAGACCTTGCGCCGCTGCAGCGCGCCGATGAGCGTCTTGGCCACGAGAGGGAACATGCCCAGCAGGACGAAGCTCAGCAGCAGTGGTGGCGACAGCACATCCGCCAGACTCGTGATGCCTGCGAGCTGGGTGCCGGCGTTCACGTACACGGCGGTGCCGGCCAGCATGCCCAGCTGGCTGACCCAGTAGAAGCGCACCGCAGCGATCGGCGTCAGGCCGACCAGCAGGTTGACCATGAAGAACGGAAAGACCGGCACCAGCCGCAGGCTCAGCAGGTACCACGCACCGTCACGTCGCATGCCTTCGTTGACCGGTTCGAGCCGCGAGCCGAAGCGGGCCTGAACCGAGTCGCGCAGCAGGTAGCGGGCCGTCAGGAAGGCCAGCGTCGCACCGATGCTCGACGCGAACGACACCAGCAGCAGACCGAGGCCCAGGCCGAAGATGGCGCCGGCTGCCAGCGTCATCACCGCCGCGCCTGGCAGCGACAGCGCAGCCACGGCGACGTAGAGGGCGAAGTAGCCGATGGCGAACGTGGCGGGTGACTGGTCGAAGCGGGCGACCAGCGTGTCGCGGCTGGCCTTGAGCGAGTCGAGCGTGAGCAGGTCGCCGATATCGAAGTGCCGGTACAGCACGGCAGCGAGCAAGGCCATCAGCGCGACAGCGATCCACAGACCGCGATGGCGCGACGAAGTCGTCACCGGGATCCCACTTCGAGTGCGCCGCTGCAGCTGCTGCCCTGTCCGGCGGTGCAGCCGTGGCAATGGTCTGCCACGCGGATGATCTCGTCCACCGGGCTGTGCTCCAGCAGGTCGCGCAGATGGGCCCGCGTGCGGCCATCGAGCCGCGCCGGCAGGCCGAGCATCTGGTTGAAATCGCAGTCGTAGAGGTCGCCCTGCCAGTCGACGCTGACCTGCGACACGCACATCACCGTGTCCAGGTTGTCGGCCCGGTAAGCATCCTTGAGCAACTGGAGGTAGGACTCGAACTGCCCCTTCGACACCAACGTGCTGCCGAACCGCTGGATCGGCATGTTGGTGAGCGCGAACAGGTGGTTGAAGCGGATGCCGAAATGAGCTTCGAGCTCGCGCTTGTAGTCGGCCTGCAGCGCTTCCTGTGGCGGCGGCAGCACCGGCCCCTGCGGGTTGTAGACGAGGTTCAGCGTCAGCGCGCTGCCGGGCTGTGCGTAACCCAGTGCATTGAACCGCTGCAGTGCGGCGATGCTCTTGTCGAACACGCCTTCGCCGCGCTGGCGGTCGACGTTGGCAACCGAGTAGCACGGCAGCGACGCGACCACTTCCACCTGCTGAGCGGCCAGGAAATCCGCGAGGTCCTCCTGCCCTGGCTCGAACAGGATGGTCAGGTTGCAGCGGTCGATCACGCGCACGTCCATTACTCGCGCGGCCTGCACCAGCCGGCGGAACTGCGGGTTCATTTCCGGTGCGCCGCCGGTCAGGTCCAGCGTCTTCACACCGCGCCGTTCGAGGACTTCCAGAACCAGGTCCGCAGTGTCTGCATCCATCGCCTCGGTCCGTGTCGGGCCGGCGTTCACGTGGCAGTGCAGGCAGCTCTGGTTGCAGCGGTAGCCGAGGTTGACCTGCAGTGTTTCGAGGGATCGACGGCGCAGCCGCGGGAAGTCGGTTCGGGCCAGCAGCGGGAACGTGGGATGCATGGGCGCGCCTCAGCCGGAGCTTCGGCCGGCTACCGGGCTGAACCCTGCATCAGGCCGATGGCTTCCTGGCGCAGTTGCATCGACCGCCGATCGATGGAGTCCAGCGCGGCGCTGGGCTCCTTGACCTTCGTCTTCGCCTTGAGGTATTCCGCCTGCTCGGTCATGCCATTGCATTCCGGTATGTCGGTATCACCCTGCTCTTCTTTCATGTGTTGCACGCACTTCTCGAGGATGTGGTTCATGTGGTTTCCCGCGGCGACCGCCTCGTCGACGGCATCACAGGCGCACAGGCCCAGCGCGAGGGCAATGATGAGTATTCTTTTCATGATGGGTCGGGCTTCGTTGGCTCCAGGTCGGATTGTGTCGAACGTGGCAGCGCGGTCGGTTCGAAGGGGTTACAGCTGCACGCAGGCTCCACCCATTCCGTCGAAGGCCACTTCGACCCTGTCGCCCGCCTGTGCCTGCAACAAGCCGCACCAGCTGCCGGTGGTCACGATGCTGCCGGCCGGCAACTCCTGGCCGTGACGGGTGGCGTGACGCAGCCAGGCCGGCACCACGAAGACCGGGTCCGCCAGTGGGTGGGTGCCCTGGAATACGCATTCCGGGCGCGAGCCAATGCGCACCCGGCAGACCTGTGTCGACCACTCGCGCGACGATTCGAATCCAACCCAGGCGCCGAGCACCAGCGCGCCATGCGACAGCACATCGGCCAGTTGGGCGAGCGCGGGCGCCTGCGTCCCTTCTGCCCATCGCGAATCGACGATCTCGATCGACACGCACATCGCATCGATCAGTTCCCGTGCCCCCGACAGGTCCAGCGTCGCCGCCCGCTCTGCATCCACCGGTTTCCGCAGACGCAGCGCGACCTCGGCCTCGATGCCCCCTCGCGCCTCGGGCCAGGTTCCGGCCTGTGCGGGACTGATCCAGACACCGGCGGGTGGCAGGGGTGCGTGGGAGATGACAGCCGCGCGTGACGCGCCGCCGGACTTCCAGTACCGCGGCGGCGCAGTTCCAAACCAGGCCAGCTCGCGGGCCACACGCTCCTGCGCCGCATAGGCCGCAGTCGCGTCGGCCAGCGTCGGCGCCGGCTGCGGTTGATGCTCGTGGCGGGCCCGCACGAGTCGCGAGACGGCAATGTCGATGTCTGTCATGGCTCCTGGGGTCGGTCTCGGCTGCGTTGCGCCGCCGCGTGCATCATCGCAGCGTGCAGACAACGGCCCGCACTCCGCGGGCCGTGCGACGAAAGGACCCACGATGCGACGCTTCATTCCACTTCTGGCCCTGACCTGCGCCACGGCCGCGCAGGCCGAGTCCATCGGCGCGGTCGACACCGTCTTCAAGTTCATCGGGCCGGACCACAAGATCGTGGTGGAAGCCTACGACGACCCGAAAGTCAATGGCGTCACCTGCTATCTGTCGCGCGCCAAGACGGGGGGGATCAAGGGGGCGCTCGGACTCGCGGAGGATCGGTCCGAAGCGTCGATCGCCTGCAGGCAGATCGGGCCGATCTCCATTGCGCAGGCGCTGCCTGAACAGGAGGAGATATTCAACGAGCGGATCAGCCTGGTCTTCAAGAAGCTGCGCATCGTTCGAATGGTCGACGCCAAGCGGAATGCGCTGGTGTACCTGACCTACTCCGACAGGCTGATCGAGGGGTCGCCGCAGAACTCTGTCACGGTCGTTCCCGTCGATAGGGCGGCAGCCATTCCCGTCAAGTGACACGAAGCTCCGAACGAGCCGCCGGCACCCTGGGAGCTGATGCGGTGGTTCGAACCGTCGATGGGCGGGAAAAAGCCGCCCGCAGGCGGCTCTCGTCATGTCAGACCCGAACAGGTCAGGATTGGATCTTCCGGCGACGCGAAGCCAGGCCGGCTGCAGCCAGCGCCGCCAATGCCAGTGCAGTGGTACCGGGTTCGGGAACGGCTGCCGCGATCTGCAGTTCGGGAACGATGGCCGTGAACTCGATGTTGTCCAGTGAGCTGCCGTAGGAATCGCTGGTTCCGATCGCGTTGAAGCGGAGATCTCCCGAGCCATCGAATTCGACGAGGCTGGTGTACTGGTGCCAGTTGTAGTCAAGGGCTGCGGCTTCGGAGCTCGCCAACACGGAACCCAGGTCGAATCCATCGAGAGAAAACGACAGACCGTTGGTCGCCTTGCTGGTATTCGGCCGGGCCTGGTACCAGAAGCTGAGCAAGTACGTGCCGGCATCACCGTTCAGCGTTTGCGCCATCGAGCTGTTGCGCGTGGTGTCGAGTTCGACGAAGTTGTTCCCGTCAATCGCGCTGCCGGCGACGTTGTTGCGGACTTCAATGCCATTGCCGATTCCTGTCCAGCCGGGGACCGAGGGATAGATGTTCCAGCTTCCGGACCCTTGGGCGGTGGCTTCGAAGCTGCCGTTGGTCACGAGGTTGGCTGCAGCGGGAAAGAACGGTGCGGCCATCAGCATGGCGATGATCAACTTCTTCATGGTGGGCTCGGCTTTCCTTGTGTGTGTCGACCTGTTGGACGCAGTGTCGGGGCAGGGCCCCTGGCCGGCCACCTGCAGTTGAGGGGGATCGACACTGTTCGCGGCCGGCCTCGTGATTTCCTGCACGGGCGCAGCGGTCCGTCGCTGCTCATGGGTGCGAGTGGGGACGCGGTTTGGTGATGCGGCCGGATTGCGCGCGCGACGGTCGGATCCGACGTGCCCGCCCTGCCTCGGTTTTCCCTGTCACGCCTCGGCGGCGTCTCGCAGTGGCAGCAGGGCGGAGAGCGACAGTTCGTGCAGGCGTCGGTGAGCCGAGTCTTCCCACGCGATGGGCAATTGGTTCTTTGCCTGCAGGTAGTGGAGGGTGAACACCTCCAGGTAGGCCTCCAGCGTCTGCTCGGCAAGAGATTCACCTGCCAGCTTCAGGCACAGGGCGGCCACCTCGCTCGTGCAGAAGTGGTCGCCGCGGTGGGAGCGGCGCAGCTTGTACTGCGACAGCTGGTCGGGATTGAGGCTGAGCACCGGCAGGTGGTCCAGGTAAGGACTCTTGCGAAACATCTTGCGTGCCTCGGACCAGGTGGCATCGAGCAGCACGAACAGCGGGCGCTTGCCAGATCCGCCATCAAGGGGGTCGGCCGGTTGAACGCTGTGGACGACCCGTTCGGGCGCCACGTACTCGCCCGGAAACACCACGTACGGCTGCCACTGCGGATCGCTCAGCAGGCTCAGCAGATCGGGGTCTGTTTCGGTTCGAGCCCAGCCGAAGGCGAAGGTATCGGCCACGACATCGGCGATCAGCCAGCCGGTGTTGCTCGGCTTGAGCGGCTCGATGTCAGCCATCAGCAGGCACACGCCCGAGCGGGTGGGCACGGCCGGTCGCAAGGCGCACATGCAGTGGCTGGGCAGCAGTCGGCAGCCCGCACACCGCTCGCGCTTGAAGCCGCCGCGGGCGAGAAAGGGCTTGGCGCTGCGCGCCAGTCGGGCGGCGCGCAGGCGGGAGACGGCGTGAGGCATGCGGAGCTTTCAGGGAGAGGCGCAGCGACGGCAGATCCCGCCGCTGCGATGCATCTGCGCGTATTTCACGAGATGCCCGGCGACCCAGTTGGACTCGGCGGGAAACCTGCGAGCCATCAGATCGCGAAGGGGATGGTATTCCGGGTCGAAGGCTCACAATCGCGAAGTCATCGACACCGCTGTCGACGGCCATTTCTGATACACGATGAGCCAGCCGATGAGTGCCCTGCCCAACTGTCCCCAATGCAATTCGGAACTGACCTACGAGGACGGATCGCAGTTCGTATGCCCGGAGTGCGGCCACGAATGGTCCGGGGAAGCCGCGACTGAAGTGGCAGAGGCTCTGCGCGTGGTGCGAGACGCCTATGGCGCGGAACTGAAGGACGGCGACACCGTCACCGTCATCAAGGACCTGAAGATCAAGGGATCTTCCCTGGTCGTGAAGGTCGGCACCAAGGTCAAGAACATCCGCCTGGCTGAGGGTGACCACGACATCGATTGCAAGATCGATGGCATCGGGGCGATGGGTCTGAAGTCTGAATTCGTGAAGAAGGCCTGAGCGCCTTCCTTGACATCGCATGGGCCAACCTCTGCCTGTGGCTGCGGCCAGGCGGCATGGAGACAGCCTCTGGCGTTCCGCTGCCTGCTGATGTGGTGAGGCGGATCGCCTTTGCCACGTGCTCCGGAATTGATCCAGGTCAAACCTGCAAGCGCTGACATCGAAAGGACACGGATCCGTCAATTCACTTTCACTGGCGAAGGTCACTCTGCCGTCATCAACAACGCCAACCGGAGAGCGAACGATGGGTGAATTCTGGAAGAAGGTCGAGATCCTGCGCTGGGACGACAGCCGCTATTACCACCAGTGCCGCATCAACCAGACCTTGCATCTGGCGAGCGCGTTCAGCTTCGTCGCCGCCTACGCGCTGATGTTCGTGGACCCCGCCTCAGCCGCACTGGTGGGCTGGCTGGTCGGCATGGTCACGCGGCAATCGGGGCACATATTCTTCGAGCCGCGCGGATTCGACTCTATCCACGGCGTGAGCTACGAGCAGAAGGAGTCGATCAAGGTCGGCTACAACATGCGCCGCAAGTCCGTCCTGATCGGCGTGTGGTTGTGCCTGCCCGCTCTGCTCCTCGCCAGCCCCAGCCTGTTCGGCCTGATCGAACCCGCTGCTGGCTTGCAGGGCTACGCCCGCGATGTCGGGCTGAGCTGGCTGGCGCTGGGTATCGGCGGACTGCTGTTCCGCACCGTGCACCTGTTCTTCCTGCGCGGCCCGGCCTGGGGCCTGGCCTGGGCTGTGAAGATCCTGACCGACCCGTTCCACAACATCGCGATCTACTGGAAGTCACCCCTGGCGCTGCTGCAGGGCCAGCGGTTCGACCCGATGGGGACGCACCGCCATCCTGCGGAGACTTGAACGCGCGCTGGGCGACAGCGGCAGAAGGAGCGGCGCCTTCGGACGCCAGCGTCAGGCTCGCCGCTGCACCCTGCCCGATGACCCGCCGCTCTTCGAGGTGAACACCGAACTGCGCCTCTCGAAATCATTCTTGTCGGCTTCGGCGCAGGCTGGG
>JAGNWJ010000061.1 GCA_017986065.1 Rhizobacter sp.
CCGAGGCCGTGCGCGTGCTCGAGGTGCTCGACCTGCGGTTCGAGACCGAATCAGCCCTGGTGGGCGGTGCGGCCTATGAGGCGCATGGCCATCCGTTGCCCGACTCGACGCTGAAGCTTGCGCAGGATGCCGACGCCGTGCTGTTCGGTGCGGTCGGCGACTGGAAATTCGACTCGCTGGAGCGCTCGCTGCGCCCCGAACAGGCGATCCTCGGGCTGCGCAAGCACCTGCAGTTGTTTGCCAACTTCAGACCTGCCATCTGTCATCCGCAACTGACACACGCTTCGAGCCTGAAGCCTGAACTGGTGGCCGGGCTCGATATCCTGATCGTGCGCGAACTGACCGGCGACATCTATTTCGGACAGCCGCGCGGCCGCCGCCTTTCGCCGGATGGCGCCTTCGAAGGCCAGCCCGAAGCCTTCGACACGATGCGCTATTCGCGCCCGGAGATCGAGCGCATCGCCCACGTCGCCTTCCAGGCGGCCCGCAAGCGCAGCAAGCGCGTGACCAGTGTCGACAAGGCCAACGTGCTGGAAACTTTCCAGTTCTGGCGCGACGTGATGATCGAGGTGCATGCGCAGTATCCGGATGTGGAACTCGACCACATGTATGTCGACAACGCCGCGATGCAGTTGGTCAAGGCGCCAAAGAAGTTCGACGTGGTGGTCACCGGCAACATGTTCGGTGACATCCTCTCTGACGAAGCAGCGATGCTGACCGGGTCGATCGGCATGCTGCCGTCGGCATCATTGAACGCGGCGAATCGCGGGCTGTACGAGCCCAGTCACGGCAGTGCTCCAGACATTGCCGGCAAGAACATCGCGAATCCGCTGGCGACCATTCTGTCGCTGGCGATGATGTTGCGCTTTTCGCTGAACCAGCCCGAAGCCGCGGCGCGGATCGAAGCGGCGGTGACGCGGGTGCTCGAGAGTGGCTTGCGAACGGCGGACATCTGGTCCGAAGGTACGCAGCGCGTGGGCACGCGCGAAATGGGGTCGGCGGTCGTTGCTGCCGTCGCGGCGGCGTAAGTCGAACAGGTAAGAAATTCGGGTTTGAAAGGCAAGGCGATGAAGCTGGTCGGATTGGTGGGATGGCGCGGGATGGTGGGTTCGGTGTTGCTCGATCGAATGCAGCAGGAAGGTGACTTCCCGCTGATCGAGCCTATGTTCTTCAGCACCAGCAACGCGGGTGGCAAGGCACCGGTGCAGGCACGTAACGAGGCGACGCTTCGCGACGCATTCGACATCGATGCGCTCAAGCGCTGCGACATCATCATCACCGCCCAGGGCGGCGATTACACGACCGAGGTGTTTCCGAAGCTGCGGGCCGCCGGCTGGGCTGGTCACTGGATCGATGCGGCCTCGACGTTGCGGATGAAGAGCGATGCGGTCATCGTGCTTGATCCGGTCAACCTGCCGGTGATCCAGAACGCGCTGGCGCGCGGCGGGCGCAACTGGATCGGCGGCAACTGCACCGTGAGCTGCATGCTGATGGGCGTCGGCGCGCTCTACAAGGCCGGGCTGGTCGAGTGGATGAGCACGCAGACTTACCAGGCCGCTTCGGGCGGCGGTGCGCAGCACATGCGCGAGCTGCTGACGCAGTTCGGGACGCTTAATGCCGAGGTGCGCGGCCTGCTCGATGACCCGAAGAGCGCCATTCTCGAGATCGACCGCCGTTTGCTGGCCAAGCAACGCAGCCTGACCGAATCGGAGACGGCGCAGTTCGGCGTGCCGCTGGCTGGCTCGCTGATCCCGTGGATCGACAAGGACCTCGGCATCGGCAAGGACCGCGATGACGAAGGGTTCGGTGTCAGCCGCGAGGAATGGAAGGGCGGTGCCGAGACCAACAAGATCCTGGGCCAGGGCGATGGGTTCGACCAGCCTGCGGTGCCGGTCGACGGTTTCTGCGTGCGCGTCGGAGCCATGCGCTGTCACAGTCAGTCACTACTCTTCAAGCTCAAGAAGAACGTGCCTTTGGCCGATATCGAACAACTGATCTCGAACGACAACGCCTGGGTCAAGGTGGTGCCAAACAACCGGGAAGACACGATTCGGCAACTGACGCCGGTCGCCGTCACCGGGACGCTGGGCATCCCGGTGGGGCGCCTGCGGAAGATGGCTATGGGTCCGGAATACCTTGGCGCGTTCACCATCGGTGACCAGTTGCTCTGGGGTGCTGCCGAACCGCTGCGTCGGATGTTGCGCCTGTTGATCGAGGCCTGAGCCTGTCGATAAACCTGCCGCGCCGTTGTCCTGACACGACAGCGCGGTGGTCGCCGGAACTGATGTGGTGGCTCCTTGCTTTTCAGGCGATGCATTAGCTTGTCACCGTATCTGCTTGATGCTATTGTGATTTATCGATATTCATCTTCTTGACCAATGCCGCCTCGAAAGCGGCTGAGGTCGTCTGGTCGGTGCCGCAAGGCGGCTCGAACACTGGGGTTGGGAGACGCCTTGAAAAACACTACGCAGCAGCTCGGGCGATTTGCCCTGTCCAGTGTGGCCGTGGCTGCACTTTCGCTGGGTGCCGTCAACGCTTGGGCCCTGGGGCTGGGGCGCCTCTCGGTGCAGTCCTCGCTCGGCGAGACGCTGCGGGCAGAGATCGATGTCACGAGCCTGACGCCCGAAGAGGCCGGCAACCTCAAGATCCGGATCGCAGCGCCGGACACCTACCGCGCCTCCGGCGTCGACTACAACGTCGTGTTGCCTTCCACACAGGCAACGCTGCTCAAGCGCGCCGATGGTCGCCCGTTCCTGCGATTGACCAGCGATCGGGTGGTGCAGGAGCCCTTCGTCGACGTCATCCTCGAGTTGTCCTGGTCGACCGGCCGGCTGGTGCGCGAGTACACGCTGCTGTTCGATCCGCCAACTGATCGGCCCCAGGCCGCAGCCTCGGCCCCGCCATCCGCGGTCGCTACCGCCCCAGTGATTTCCGCGCCGGCACCCGCGCCGCGTCCGGCCCGTGCGGCTGCGCCTGCCGCCCCAGTCGCGCAGGCCCCGGCGCCAGCTCCTGAACGGGCCGCCACGCCGGCGGCGACGCCCGCAGCACCATCCGAGCCGGTCGGAGACACCTACCGGGTGCGAAGCGGTGACACCCTGACTGGCATCGCCTCGCGCACTCGTCGCGGCAGCGTGTCGCTTGACCAGACCCTGGTTTCGCTCTACCGCGGCAATCCGAAGGCGTTCGTCGGCGAGAACATGAATCGCCTGAAGGCCGGAGCACTGCTGAGCGTTCCGAGTGCCGAGGCAGCAGCAGCTGTCGACGCTGCAGAAGCACGTCAGCTGATCCAGGCTCAAAGCGCCGATTTCGGCAGCTTCCGGCAACGTCTCGCGTCTGGCGTGCCTGCGGTACAGGCCGACGTGCCGGCCCGCAAGGACGCCGGTACGGTGCAGGCGAGCGTCGATGATCGCAAGACGACCAACGCGGTTGCGCCCGACAAGCTGACCCTGAGCAAGGGAGCTTCGGCTGCCAAGCCGGGCGCCCCTGAAGTCAAGATTTCAAAGGACAAGGAAAAGCAGGACGCAGCCGTTCGCGTGGCCGAGCTGTCGAAGAACGTCGAGGAACTCAAGAAGCTTTCTGGCGCCACCAATGCCAACGGCGGCACACCTGCTGCTGCGGCACCTCCGGCTCCGGCACCTGCCGCTTCAGTGGCACCAGCGCCTGCAACTGCCCCGGTCGTGGCTTCCATGCCGGCCGAGCCGCCCGCCACGGTGGTAGCTGAGGAGAAGAAGGCCGCAGCAGCGGCTTCTGCCTCGAAGCCGGCGCCTGCCAAGGCCGCCGCGCCGCAGGAGGCTGAAGAGCCCGGGTTCCTCAGCGAACTGTTCGAAGGCAACGCCTTGATGCTCGGTGTGGGTGGTGGGGCCATCCTCGCGTTGCTCGGTTTCGGTGTCTACCGGGCCCGGCGCGCCAAGCTGGACACCGGAGAAACCTCATTCCTCGAAAGCCGCCTCCAGCCTGACTCGTTCTTCGGCGCCAGCGGCGGTCAGCGCATCGACACCCGCGAGGCCGCTTCGGGAGCGCCGTCGTCGATGAGCTACTCGTTGAGTCAGCTTGATGCCATCGGCGACGTCGATCCGGTGGCCGAGGCCGATGTTTACCTCGCTTACGGACGCGACCTGCAGGCAGAAGAGATCCTCAAGGAAGCCATGCGCAGCAGCCCGGAGCGCATGGCGATCCGCACCAAGCTGCTTGAGGTGTACGCCAAGCGTCGCGACACCAAGGGATTCGAGTTGCTTGCCACTCAACTGTTCGCCCTGACCGGTGGCAGTGGTGAAGATTGGGAAAAGGCACAGGAACTCGGGCTCGACATCGACCCCGACAACACGCTCTACCAGCCCGGCGGATCGCCGGATTCGATGTCGGCCAGCGATTCAGGGCTGATGTCGGAGCCGCTCGGTGCGAGCACCATGCCGCAGTCGGTGCTGCCGACCCAGTCGAGTTTCAACGAGACACCCACCGAAGTGCTGGGCAATGCGTCGGAGGGCGCAGCCGAGGAAATCGATTTCGACCTCGACCTCGACGCCCTGGAGTCGGCTCCTGCAGCAGTTGCGCCGCCGTCACCACCACCGCTCGAATCCTTCGACTTCGAGCCTTCGCCTACGCCGTCCGCAGCTCAGGCGTTCTACCCTTCGGCCGCAGCTCCGGGCCCGGATTCGAAGTCACCCCTTGAATTCGACATGTCCTCGATCTCGCTCGATCTGGATGCTCCCGCAGCACCCGCTTCAGCAGGCGCAACGGACATCGAGATCGAGACCGATGGCGTGGTCGACGACGAGGCCGACGACGACAACGCCGATCCGCTGGCGCGCAAGCTCGAGTTGGCCGAGGAGTTCCGGCAGATCGGCGATACCGAGGGTGCGCGTGACCTGTTGCAGGAAGTCGCCAACAAGGCAGAAGGCACGCTGAAGGCAAAAGCCCAGGGCATGCTTGCGGACCTCGATTGACTCTTGATCACCGCAGCCATGCGGTGAGGCTCCACGTTCCCGGATGAATCGACTCGCGCTGGGCATTTCCTACCGGGGAGGGGCCTATTGCGGCTGGCAACGCCAGTCCAGCGCGTTATCGGTCCAGGGTTGTGTCGAGCGAGCGCTCTCGCAGTTCGTCGATCTGCCGATGACCGTGACCTGTGCCGGGCGCACCGATGCAGGCGTGCACGCGCTCAATCAGGTGGTGCACCTCGATGCTCCTGTCGATCGAGAGGAGGTGTCCTGGGTGCGGGGCACCAATCGATACCTGCCGGCCGACGTCGCCATCCAGTGGTGCCAGTGCGTCGACTCTGAATTCCATGCGCGTTTCAGTGCCATCGGCCGACGCTACAGCTACCTGATCCTGGAATCCCCGGTGCGTCCGTCGCTCGAAGCGGGGCGGGTTGGCTGGACATTCCGCCCGCTCGATGGCGAATCGATGCGTCAGGCGGCAGCTTTGCTGCTGGGCGAGCACGATTTCTCGGCGTTCCGCTCTTCGCAGTGCCAGGCTGCCTCGCCGGTCAAGCAGATGCGGTCGATCGAAATCAGTCGGCGCGGCGCCTACTGGCGCCTCGATTTCGATGCCGGCGCCTTCCTGCACCACATGGTGCGCAACATCGTCGGCTGCCTGACAGCCGTCGGCAACGGCAGCCGCCCGGTGTCGTGGATGGGCGAGGTGCTGGCTTCCCGTCGGCGCGAACTGGCGGCGCCCACTTTCTCGCCCGACGGCCTGTATTTCACCGGGCCCTACTACGACGATCGGCATGGCATCCCGAAGCGCCCTCCCGCAACCGACTGGTTGCCCTGACACTTGCGGGATGAACGCACGAACCCGCATCAAGATCTGTGGATTGACCCGAGAGCAGGACATCGACGACGCTGTCGAGGCCGGTGCCGATGCCATCGGATTCGTTCTGTACGAAAAAAGCCCGCGTTTCGTCGATGTCAGGCGAGCGACAGAGTTGGCGCGGCGCCTGCCCGCATTCGTGACGCCCGTGGGCTTGTTCGTCAACGCCGATGCCGAACTGATCGCCGAGGCCACGGCGGCCATGCCGCAACTGCTGCTGCAGTTCCATGGTGATGAAACCCCCGGCGCCTGTCAGGCGCCGGGGCGGCCGTATCTGCGGGCGGCGCGCATGGACGCAGGGTTCGATTTGCTAAAATTCGCGCTTCGCCACCCGGATGCGCAAGCCATCCTCCTCGATGCCCACATCGACGGTTACGGTGGCGGTGGAAAGGTCTTCGATTGGTCGCTCATCCCTCGAAACGTGTCCCGTCCCCTCGTTTTGTCTGGTGGATTGCATGCCGCAAATGTGATCGAAGGCATTCTTCGGGTCCGGCCCTGGGCCGTTGACGTCAGCTCCGGCGTGGAGCAGGCCAAGGGCGTCAAGGACGCCTTGGCGATGCGCCGGTTTTGCGAGCAGGTGCGTGAAGCAGACGCCCGTATCGCAGCGAATGAAAACTGAAGAGTGAACCCACGATGTTCGAATACCACCAGCCCGACGCCACCGGGCATTTCGGTCCCTATGGCGGCACTTTCGTTGCCGAGACGCTGATCCATGCGCTGGACGAACTGAAGGAGGCGTATGCCCAGGCCCAGGCCGATCCGGCGTTCATGGCGGAGTTCCGGTCGGAACTGGCGCACTTCGTCGGGCGGCCCAGCCCGATCTATCACGCGGCACGAATCAGCCGGGAATTGGGCGGCGCGCAGATCTTCCTGAAGCGCGAGGATCTCAACCACACCGGCGCTCACAAGATCAACAACACCATCGGGCAGGCGATGCTTGCGCGCCGGATGGGCAAGCCGCGAGTGATCGCCGAAACGGGCGCCGGCCAGCACGGCGTGGCGACCGCAACGATCTGCGCTCGCTACGGACTGGAATGCGTGGTCTACATGGGCAGCGCCGACGTGCTGCGCCAGTCGCCGAACGTCTACCGGATGAACCTGCTCGGTGCCCGAGTCGTGCCCGTCGAATCGGGCAGCAAGACATTGAAGGATGCGCTCAACGAGGCATTGCGCGACTGGGTGACCAACGTCGAGTCCACCTTCTACATCATCGGAACTGTCGCGGGGCCGCACCCGTATCCGATGATGGTGCGCGATTTCCAGCGCGTGATCGGCGACGAATGCCTGGTGCAGATGCCGGAGATGATCGGACGTCAACCCGATGCGGTGATCGCCTGCGTGGGCGGCGGCAGCAATGCGATGGGAATCTTCTATCCCTACATCGAGCACGAGGGCACGCGCCTGATCGGTGTCGAGGCGGCCGGCCTGGGCATCGAGACGGGGCACCATGCGGCCTCGCTGTCGGCTGGTTCGCCGGGCGTGCTGCACGGCAATCGCACCTACCTGCTGCAGGACGCCAACGGCCAGATCATCGAGACCCATTCGGTGTCCGCCGGCCTCGACTATCCCGGTGTCGGTCCCGAGCACGCCTACCTGAAGGACATCGGCCGCGCCGAGTACGTCGGCATCACCGACGAGGAGGCCCTGAAGGCGTTCCATCTTCTGTGTCGCAACGAGGGCATCATCCCAGCGCTCGAGTCGAGCCATGCGCTGGCTTACGCGATGAAGATCGCACCAACGATGCGCGGCGACCAGAGTCTGCTGGTGAACCTGTCCGGTCGGGGCGACAAGGACATCGGCACGGTGGCAGACCTGTCCGGCGCCGAGTTCTTCTGCCGGCCCTCCTGTCGAGGCCAGACGGTGAAGGGCGGATCCAGCCCCGTGAAAGGTCCGAAATGAGTCGCATCGCCGCCACCTTCGAGGTGTTGAAGAGTCAGCGACGCAAGGCGCTGATCCCTTTCATCACGGCAGGAGATCCTCACCCCGAGAGCACCGTCGACATCCTGTGGGCGATGGCCGATGCGGGCGCCGACGTGATCGAACTCGGCGTGCCCTTCTCCGACCCGATGGCCGACGGTCCGGTGATCCAGAAAGCCGCCGAGCGGGCGCTGTTGCACGGTATCGGCATGCCTCAGGTGCTCGACTATGTGCGCCGTTTCCGCGAGCGCAACAACTCCACGCCGGTGGTGCTGATGGGCTACGCCAACCCGATCGAGCGGTACGGCGTGGACCGTTTTGTTGCCGATGCCAAGGCGGCTGGCGTCGACGGCGTGCTGGTTGTCGATTACCCGCCCGAGGAGTGCGAGGCGTTCGCCCGCACGCTGCACAGTCACCAGATGGACCCGATCTTCCTGCTTGCTCCGACCTCGACAGAGCAGCGCATGAAGGAGGTCGGTCGCATCGCCAGCGGCTACGTCTACTATGTGTCGCTGAAGGGTGTGACAGGGGCAGGGCACCTGGATATCGGTGCCGTCGAATCGATGCTGCCGCGCATCCGCGAGCATGTGCGTGTGCCGGTCGGGGTGGGCTTCGGCATCCGCAACGCGGCCACCGCGAAGGCCGTGGCGGCGGTGTCAGATGCGGTCGTGATCGGTTCGGCGCTGGTGCAGTTGCTTGAACACGAGACACCTGCCCAAGCCCCGGCGGTGGCTGGTCGTTTCATCGCCGAGATTCGCACGGCCCTCGATACGCTGACAGGAGAACAAGCATGAGCTGGCTCGAGAAACTGTTGCCGACGAAGATCCAGCAGACCGACCCCAGCGAGCGCCGCTCGGTGCCCGAGGGCCTGTGGATCAAGTGCCCGTCGTGCGAGACGGTGCTCTACAAGACCGACCTCGAACAGAACATCAACGTCTGCCCGAAATGCGGCCATCACCATCGGATGGGAGCGCGGGCTCGGCTGGACGCCTTTCTCGACCCCGAAGGCCGCTACGAGATCGGTCAGGAAGTCGTGCCGGTCGATGCGCTGAAGTTCAAGGACAGCAAGAAGTACCCCGAACGACTGAAGGAAGCGCTGGAGGCCACGGGCGAGACCGATGCGCTGGTCGTGATGGGTGGCGCGATCCACAGCATCCCGGTCGTGGCGGCCTGCTTCGAGTTCCAGTTCATGGGTGGCTCGATGGGTTCGGTGGTCGGCGAGCGCTTCGTCCGCGGTGTCGAAACCGCAGTCGAGCAGAAGACGCCGTTCATCAGCTTCACGGCCACTGGTGGTGCCCGCATGCAGGAGGGGCTGCTGAGCCTGATGCAGATGGCCAAGACCAACGCTGCGCTGACCCGTCTGGCGAAGGCGAAGCTGCCGTACATCAGCGTGCTGGCCGACCCGACCATGGGCGGCGTGTCTGCGAGCTTCGCGTTCATGGGTGACGTGGTCATCGCCGAACCGAAGGCCCTGATCGGGTTTGCCGGACCGCGCGTGATCGAGAACACCGTGCGCGAGAAGCTGCCTGAAGGCTTCCAGCGCGCCGAGTTCCTGCTGCACACCGGGGCGGTCGACATGATCATCGACCGCCGGGAACTGCGGACTTCCATCGCCAAGATGATCGCGATGCTGCAGCGCCAGAGCGCCGACGCGCTCGCCTGACGGCGGGCCCGCGCCCAGCGAACCATCTTGTCGTCCCCGCTCCCGACCTCGCTGGCGGCCTGGCTGGCCCGCTGCGAGAAGCTGCACCCGAAGGAAATCGACATGGGCCTGCACCGTGTCGAGCAGGTGCGCGCGCGCCTCGATCTGAACTTCGATGTACCGGTGATTGCAGTGGCCGGGACCAACGGCAAGGGGTCGACCTGCGCGATGCTCGAGTCGATCGCGCTGCGTGCCGGTTACCGCGTGGGGCTCTACTCGAAGCCGCATCTGGTGCATTTCGAGGAGCGCTGCCGCGTCAATGGCGAGATGGTCGCCGAGTCGGATTTGCTCGCGCATTTCGAGGCGGTCGAACTTGCCCGCGGTGACATCGGACTGACCTACTTCGAGTTCACGACGCTCGCGATCGCGCGGCTGCTGTCGCAGGCCACGCTCGATCTGGTGATCCTCGAAGTCGGCCTCGGCGGCCGACTCGACGCGGTCAACGCCTTCGATGCCGATTGCGCGGTGATCACCAGCATCGACCTCGATCATCTGGAGTTTCTGGGCCCCGACCGCGAATCGATCGGCCGCGAGAAGGCCGGCATCATGCGCGCCGGCCGCCCGGTGATCGTCAGCGACCCGGTGCCTCCGCAAAGCGTCCTTGACCGTGCGAGGGACATCGGCGCCGACCTGCGCCGTTTCGGCGTCGATTTCAACCACTCCGGCGATCAGCAGCAGTGGGCCTGGGCGGGGCGGTCCAAGCGCTACAACGGCCTGGCCTACCCGGGGTTGCGCGGAGCCAACCAGTTGATCAATGCGTCGGGTGCCCTGGCGGCATTCGAGGCCCTCGGTGACCGGTTGCCGATCACTGCGCAGGCGGTGCGCCAGGGTTTCGCGATGCTCGACCTGCCCGGTCGCTTCCAGATCGTGCCGGGGCAGCCGACGCTGGTGCTGGATGTCGCGCACAACCCGCATGCAGTGGCCGCACTGGCGCAGAACCTCGATCGCATGGGCTTTCATCCGCGCACCCATGCGGTGTTCGGGGCCATGCACGACAAGGACCTGGCCGGAATCTTCCGGCGGCTGGCCCCGATCGTCGACACCTGGTGCTTCACCGACCTCCCCATCTCGCGCGCGGCGACCGCCGAGCACCTGAAAACGGTCCATGAGCAACTGTCCCTGAAGGGTCCCGGACCGATCGCCGTCTCGACGCACGCCGACCCCATGCAAGCGCTGAATCACGCCCTCGAAGTGGCGGACCCGACAGATAGAATCATCGTCTTCGGGTCGTTCCTGACCGTCGGTGGCGTGCTGAAACACGGCTTGCCCCGGCTGGGCAGTTCACACGGCGTTTGACGCGCGAACGCTGCCTTCCACCTGCGCGCCAACCAGCACCCATGGGACTGACGAGTTTCTTCAAGCGCAAGACCCCGGGCGATGCCCCGGCCAGCACAACCCGTTCGGCGCCGACCTTCGATGCGGTCGAGAAGGTGCGCACACGCACGCGCCAGCGGCTGATCGGTGCCGTCGTGCTGCTGACCATCGGCGTGATCGGATTCCCGTTGATATTCGAGTCGCAGCCGCGACCCATCCCGGTCGACATCCCGATCGACATTCCGCGTCAGGACAACGCGCCCGCACTGGTCCTGCCTGCTCCGCGGCGCGAAGTGACACCCGCACCGGCCGAGACGTCAGCGTCCCGCAGTGCTGAGGGAGCGGAGGCGGCGGCGGCCGGCGTGACGCGCGAGTCGCCTGCCGACCTGATGCCCTCAGCCGAGCTTTCGGCAAGCGCTTCAGCGATCACACCTCCCGCTGCCGCGTCGACGGTGGCCAGTGGCAAGGTCGAAGTCATGCCTTCGAAGCCGGTCGTTGCCGCAGAGCCTGCGGCCTCGGTTCACTCGCCGCTGCCCGCATCCAAGGCCGCGTCTGAAACCTCTGCGGCGCGCCCGGCCAAGGTTGTCACTTCCTCTGCTGCGAGCACAACCGACGCCGCCCCCGCATCGGCTCCCGAGGCCACGGGGCGTTTTGTCGTGCAGGTGGGCGCGTTCGCCGACCCGGCTGCTGCTCGCGAACTCCGCGCGAAGGTGGAAAAGCTGGGCCTGAAGACCTACACCCAGGTGGCAGAGACCAGCGCTGGCAAGCGCATCCGCGTGCGGCTGGGTCCGTTTGCGACCCGGGCCGAGGCCGAAAAGGTGCAGGCCCGCTCGAAGGACGCTGGCATCGCTGCGGTGGTACTGACGCTTTGATCCGATCGGGGCGACGCCGGCGCCCGCCGGGGTCGACTGAATGAGCACGATGACCGCCTCCTGGAACGCCGTCGATATCTTCATGCTGGCGGCGCTGCTGCTGTCGATGCTGGTCGGCGCGTGGCGCGGGCTGGTGTTCGAATTGATGTCGCTGGTAGGCTGGTTCGTGGCCTACCTCGCTGCGCAATGGCTCACCCCGTCGCTTGCAGTCCACGTGCCGATCGGTGCGCCTGGCTCGGCGATCAATCATGCTGCAGCGTTCATCGCGACGTTCCTCGTCGCGTTGCTCGCGTGGGGCCTGTTGTCGAGGCTGCTGAAAATGCTGATCCACGCGACGCCGCTGGGTCTGGTCGACCGGTTGTTCGGTGCTGCGTTCGGTTTGTTGCGTGGCGTGGTGCTGTTGCTCGTGGTGGCTGCGGTGGTGACACGCACACCCTGGGCCCAGTCGCCTGCCTGGCAGCAATCGACCGGCGCCGCCTGGGTGAAAGTGTTGCTGGTCGGATTGAAGCCGAGCCTGCCCACGACGATCTCTGATCAGCTGCGGCTGTGAAGCGGGCCCGACCCGCAGACAATGGCAGTTGCGCGACGGACCCGAAGCGTCCTCGCAAGTTCTTGAACCGGGAGTGATTTCATGTGCGGCATCGTCGGAGTGATATCAAAGGCGCCGGTCAACCAGCTCATCTATGACGCCTTGCTGCTGCTGCAGCACCGCGGTCAGGATGCTGCGGGCATCGTCACGATGCAGGATTCGCGCTGCTACATGCACAAGGCGCGCGGCATGGTGCGCGACGTGTTTCGCACGCGCAACATGCGCGGCCTGCTGGGGCCGGTGGGTCTGGGCCAGGTGCGGTACCCCACGGCCGGAAATGCCTACAGCGAAGAAGAGGCTCAGCCTTTCTACGTCAACGCCCCGTTCGGCATCGTGCTGGTCCACAACGGCAACCTGACCAATGCGGCGACCCTGAAGAAGGAACTGGCCCGCATCGATCGTCGCCACATCAACACCGACAGCGACACCGAGGTGCTGATCAACATCTTCGCCCATGAACTCGAGGTCGCGGCGCGTGACCTGCCGCTGACGCCCGACATCATCTTCAAGGCCGTGTCGGCGGTGCACAAGCGACTCAAGGGTTCGTATGCGGTGGTGGCGCTGATCGCCGGATTCGGGCTGCTGGCGTTCCGTGATCCGTTCGGTATCCGCCCCCTGTGTTTCGGTGAGGGAGACACGCCCGACGGCCGGCAGGTGATGGTGGCCAGCGAATCGGTCGCGCTCGAAGGAACCGGCCACGTGATGACCCGCGATGTGGCACCCGGCGAGGCGATCTTCATCACGTCGGAAGGGCAGGTCCACGCGCAGCAGTGCGCCGAGAACCCGAGCCTGCATCCGTGCATGTTCGAGTACGTGTACCTGGCACGGCCGGATTCGATCATGGACGGCATCTCGGTCTACCAGGCGCGTCTGAACTTGGGTGAAACGCTGGCGCAGCGCCTGATCTCGACGATCCCTCCCAGCGAGATCGACGTCGTGATCCCGATCCCCGAGTCGAGCCGGCCTTCGGCGATGCAGCTGGCGCAGAAGATCGGCAAGCCCTACCGCGAAGGCTTCGTCAAGAACCGCTACGTCGGCCGCACGTTCATCATGCCCGGGCAGGGCGTGCGCAAGAAATCCGTGCGCCAGAAACTCAACGCGATCGGTGTCGAATTCAAGGACCGCAACGTGCTGCTGGTCGACGATTCGATCGTGCGCGGCACCACCTCGAAGGAAATCGTGCAGATGGCGCGCGAGGCCGGGGCGCGCAAGGTCTACATGGCCTCCGCCGCGCCACCGGTGCGTTTCCCGAACGTCTACGGCATCGACATGCCGACCAACAGCGAGCTGATTGCCCACAACCGCAGCATCGAGGAAATCCGCCAGTTCATCGGCGCCGATGCGCTGATCTACCAGGACGTGAACGCGATGAAGCGTGTGGTCGGCGCCCTCAATCCGATGGTGGCCGGATTCGAGGCCTCGTGCTTCGACGGGCACTACATCACCGGGGACATCACGGCGGCCGACTTCGATGAGATCGCCACGCAGCGCCGGTCCCAGGTCGAGGAAGAAGACTCGGCCGACCGTTCGCGCCTGGCGCTGCAGAACGCGGCGGAGCAGGCCTGATGTCAACGAAGAAGACGATTCCCCGCGTGGTGTTGCCCGAGGGCACCCGCATCGACACGCTGGCAGTGCGCGAAGGCCTGCCGCGCAGCCAGTGGGGCGAGAACTCGGAGGCCCTGTTCCTGACCAGCAGCTTCGTGCAGCCCGACGCGGCCACCGCTGCGGCCCGTTTTGCCAACGAGGAAGAAGCCTTCATCTACTCGCGTTTCACCAACCCGACCGTGACGATGTTCGAGCGTCGTCTGGCCGCGATGGAAGGTGCCGAGGCCTGCATCGCCACGGCCAGCGGCATGGCGGCAATCCTGCTGACGGCGATGGCCTTGCTGAAGGCGGGCGACCACGTGATCTGCTCGCGCAGCGTGTTCGGCTCGACGATCACGCTGCTCGGACGCGAGTTCTCGAAGTTCGGTGTCGAGACCACCTTCGTCTCGCAGACCGATGTCGAGGACTGGCGGCGGGCCATCCGGCCGACGACGCGGCTGCTGTTTGCGGAGTCGCCGACCAATCCGCTGACGGAGGTCTGCGACATCCGCGCACTGGCCGAGGTGGCGCGCGAGGCGAACGCGCTGCTCGCGGTCGACAACTGCTTCTGCTCGCCGGCCCTGCAGCGCCCCATCGAGTACGGCGCCGACCTCATCATCCATTCGGGTACCAAGTACCTCGATGGTCAGGGCCGAGTGATCGCCGGTGCGGTGTGCGGCCCCGAGCAGCTGATCAACGACAAGTTCGTGCCGGTGATGCGCAGTGCCGGCATGACGCTGTCCTCGTTCAACGCCTGGGTCGTGCTGAAAGGGCTGGAGACGCTTTCGATCCGCATGCAGGCCCAGAGCGAGCGTGCCCTGAAGCTCGCCACCTGGCTCGAGCAGCAGCCGCAGATCGAACGGGTGTTCTATCCCGGGTTGAAGTCGCACCCTCAGCACGAACTGGCAATGGCGCAGCAGTCGGGTTGCGGTGGTGCTGTGCTGTCGTTCGTGGTCAGGGCGCGGGCTCCGGGCGATGCAGCCGCGGCGCGTCTCACGGCATTCCACGTGATCGACAGCACCCGGGTGTGCTCGATCACCGCGAACCTCGGCGATACCAAGACGACGATCACGCACCCTGCAAGCACTTCGCATGGCCGGTTGACCGAGGAGCAGCGGCAGGCCGCCGGAATCACGCAGGGCATGGTCCGCATCGCGGTCGGACTCGACGACGTGGAAGATCTGAAGTCCGACCTGCTGCGCGGCCTGAATTCACTTTGATGACGCATTGACGACACCCGACCGATGACCCGAAAAGTTCGAACCCGCATTGCGCCTTCCCCCACCGGATTCCTGCACCTGGGAACGGCCCGAACCGCCCTGTTTTCGTGGGCCTTCGCGAGGCATCACGGTGGCGACTTCATCCTTCGCATCGAAGACACCGACGAGGCACGTTCGACGCAGGAGGCGGTGGATCAGATCGTCGCCGCGATGAAGTGGCTGAATCTCGACTACGACGAGGGCCCGTTCTTCCAGATGCAGCGCATCGAGCGCTACCGCGAGGTGATCGGACAGATGCTGGCCGCGGGTTCGGCCTATCCCTGCTACTGCACACCATCCGAACTCGACGCCATGCGCGAGGCGCAGCGCGCCCGGGGCGACAAGCCCCGTTACGACGGCCGCTGGCGGCCGGAGCCAGGCAAGGTGCTGCCGGTCGCGCCTGAGGGTGTGAAGCCGGTGATCCGCTTTCGCAATCCGATCGACGGTGCGGTGACCTGGGACGACATGGTCAAGGGGCCGATCACCATCTCCAATGGCGAACTCGACGACCTGATCATCTCGCGTCCGGGTGCCGACGCCCAGACGCTGATCGGCACGCCGACCTACAACTTCTGCGTCGTCGTCGATGACTGGGACATGCAGATCAGCCACGTGATCCGCGGTGACGATCACGTCAACAACACGCCGCGCCAGATCAACATCCTGCAAGCTCTCGGCGCGGTGTTGCCCGTCTACGGGCACGTGCCGATGATCCTCGGCCCGGACGGCGACAAGCTGTCGAAGCGCCACGGCGCGGTCAGCGTCACGCAGTACGAAGACGCCGGCTACCTGCCCGAGGCCATGCTGAACTACCTGGCCCGGCTGGGCTGGAGCCATGGCGACGAAGAGCTGTTCACCCGCGAGCAACTGGTCACCTGGTTCGACGGCCACCACCTTGCCAGGAGTCCCGCGCAGTGGGACGTCGCCAAGCTCAACTGGGTCAATGCGCACTACATCAAGACCTTGCCGGAATCATCCCTCGCGGCACACGTGTCGAGCCGATTCGCTTCGCGCGGCATCGACGTGCCTGTCGACGATCACCTGGTCCGGCTGTGCGCGCTATTCAAGGATCGCTGCGCGACGACCATGGAACTCGCCGAGTGGCTCGCCATGTATTTCATGGACGTCGAACCTCGCGATGAAGACCTCGCCACTCATGTCACCGACGCGGTGATGCCTGCCGTGCAGAGCCTGCGCGAACGCCTGACCGATATCGAGTGGTCCAAGCCCGCGATCAGCGCCGCCATCAAGGAAGTCATCACCGCGCATGGCATCAAGATGCCCCAGTTGGCACATGCGGTGCGCGTGCTGGTCTGCGGTCGCGCGCAGACCCCGTCCATCGATGCGGTGCTCGAGCTGTTTCCTCGCGAAGTCGTGATCTCCAGATTGCAGAAACGTTAAAAAGCTGGCTATACTCTTGGTCTCGCTTGAACAGCGCGAAGCGACACAGAAATCGATCTCCGTGTCACTTCCCCAAGGGATGTCAGGGGTTACAGGAACTGGCAGCAAAGGGGGGTATAGCTCAGCTGGGAGAGCGCTTGCATGGCATGCAAGAGGTCAGCGGTTCGATCCCGCTTACCTCCACCAACGACAGGCAGCAGATCGCCAGTTGAAAGTGGCGCGCGGTTCAAGACGTGACGGAGAACATGTCCCCTTCGTCTAGAGGCCTAGGACACCACCCTTTCACGGTGATTACAGGGGTTCGAATCCCCTAGGGGACGCCAAGCTTGAGCAGAGCTTGCAGAGAAATCTGGAATTTGCTCCGCACCATGTGCGTATTGGAGTGGTAGTTCAGTTGGTTAGAATACCGGCCTGTCACGCCGGGGGTCGCGGGTTCGAGTCCCGTCCACTCCGCCAACATTTCAAAGCCACCGC
>JAGNWJ010000133.1 GCA_017986065.1 Rhizobacter sp.
AGGTGCTCGCCGACGCTGACCTTGGCCGCGAAGATCAGGCGCTCGGGGTCGACGCCGCGTTGCTGCGCTTCGCGCCGCAGGTTCGCGGTCGCCAGCGGGTTGTCGTTCAGCAGCCAGAGCACGGCATTCGGCACCGCACGCAGGATGCGCATCCAGGCATCGAACGTCTGCGGCGTCAGCTTGAAGCTCTGGTTGAAGCAGCCCAGGACCAGCGCCTGCTTCGGCAGCCCCCACTGCATCCGCTGCGACGGCGCCGGCCGGGGCCGCTGGCTGTCGTTGGGCTGGTAGCTGTGCGGGAGTTGGGCCAGGCACTCGGTGTAGTGCGCCGCGTGCGACAGCGGGGTCGCGACCGGGTCGCCGATGAAGTAGTCGATGCAGTGCATGCCTGTCGTGCCGGGAAAGCCGAGCCAGCTGACCTGCACGGGCGCAGCGCGATAGGCCAGGACCGCCAGGCGACTGCCCTGCGTGTGGCCCTTCAGTTCAACCAGCACGTCGATGCCATCGGCACGGATGCGCTCGGCCATCTCGCGAGGCCCCATCGCGCGCATGTCGACGAAATGCTCGCAGGCCGCTCGCACGCGATGCTGCATCGCGGTGTGGTCGTCGTGGCCATATGAATAGAGCGTGACCTCGAAATCGCGCGTGTTGCGTTTCTCCAGCGTCTCGACCAGCAGCTGCGCGGTGGCGTGGTTGTGGAAGTCGCACGACAGGTAGCCGATGCGAATGCGACCAGCCGAGTCGCGTTCTCGTGTCTGCGGCGGCAGGGGCAGCACGCGGCCGGTGTGGAACGCCGCTGCCTGCTGCGCCGCGACCTTGAACAGCGCGGGCGGGTGGGGGATGCCCAGCAACGCGAAGGTGGCGCCCTCGCCGTGTTCGGGCTGCTCGGGATTCAGCCGTGCCATCGCCGCGACGGCTTCGCTGCAGCTGGCGTCGAAGTCCCGCCAGTCGCAGGCGTACTGGCGCATGTGGATCGCCATCAGGCGCGCCGACAGGCGATCCGGCTGCAGCGCGACGGTGGTCAGGAAGCTCTCGGCCGCCTCGTCGTACATCTTGAGGTCCTTGAGGACCAGGCCGATGCGCAGGTGCACGCTGGGGTCGCTGATATTCAGTGACAGTGCGCGCAGGAAGACATCCAGGGACTCCTTCAGCCGGCGCAGCTGCCAGAGGGCGGTGCCCTGATTGACCAGGAAGCTGAACGATGCCTGGGCCGCCTCGAGATGGCCATGGCTCTCGAACACCTCGACCACTTCGGACCAGCGGTGCTGCTCCATCAAGGCGATGGTCAGCACCTGCACCACGCGGAAATTGTCGGGATCCTCGGTCAGCGCACGCCGTGCGGCCCGTGCTGCATCGACGAGCGAACCCGCATGGATGCTGGCGATGGCGAGAGACAGCCAGTCCTTCGCCGAGAAGCGGGCGTCCCTGGAAAGTGCACCCAGGTCCTGCGCGGCGCCGACCCAGTCGTGCTTCGTGACGTGCTGATAGGCGTTGCGCTTGGCAGTGAGAAAGGCGCGTTCGGATTGCATTCGGTTGCCGATGGGTGAGTGCGTTCGTCGGGCCGGGGGTGCTGCGGATCCGGGGCGCATGCGAACTGCCCAACTCGCGTGAATCTAGGGGCGACAGGCGCGGGCGATGCGTTGAAAAGCTCTCGACCCACCGTGCTTTTCTCGAGGATGTTGGTGCGGGTTCTCCAAATTTCCTCAAGTTGCAAAGTGATCTGACGAAAAACATGGCAACGAGGCGTCAGTCCCAAGCCTCGTTGTCCGGAACAGCAGACCGCAGGTCCCCGTAACAAACGATCAGGGGTTTTGCAGGATGACTGCCGCCGGGCGCAGCCGGTCCAGGGAGTCCCGGAAAGTGCCTAGGCACTGCCCGCCCGAAGACTGGCTCGATAGAGGTGGGGCGACCCGCCTCCATCGAGGCAAAGCCGGCGTCCACGCCGGGAGTTCATCAACATAAGGAGCTTTTTCATGGCAATGACCATCAACACCAATGTGGCCTCGCTGACCGCACAACGCAACCTGAGTTCGTCGCAAAGCGCCTTGTCCACATCCATGCAGCGTCTGTCTTCCGGCTTGCGCGTCAACAGCGCCAAGGACGATGCGGCCGGCCTCGCGATTGCCGAGCGCATGAACGCAACCACCCGCGGCCTGAACGTCGCTGCACGCAACTCGAACGACGGCATCTCGCTGGCGCAGACCGCTGAAGGTGCGCTCGGCAAGGTCGGCGACATGCTGCAACGCATGCGTGAACTGGCAGTGCAATCGGCCAACGCCACCAACAGCGCTGACGACCGCACGGCTCTCCAGTCCGAAGTCGGCCAGCTGCGCGATGAAATCAACCGCGTCGCCAAGCAGACGTCGTTCAACGGCACCAAGCTGCTCGACGGTTCGTTCGCAGCCGCGACGTTCCAGGTCGGCGCAGGCGCTGGCGAGAACATCACGATCGCCGCCTTGACGAATGCATCGTCGGACAAGCTGTCCAACGTCACCTACGGCTCTGGCGATGTCACGGGCATCAGCACCGGTACCGTCACGACCCTGACCGAAGTGGCCGCCGGCACGCTGGCGATGACCGTCGATGGCACCGAGTACGAACTGTCGGCCCTCGGCGCCGCGGACTCCGCAGAGGAACGCCTGGGTCAGGTCGCTGAAGCGATCAACCGCCGCTCTTCCGACACCGGCGTGACCGCCTACCTGTCCAAGGATGCCAGCACCGGCGACTACGACCTGAAGTTCCGCTCGGGCAACCTGGATTCGTCCGACGCAGCCGTGGCCGTGTCGTTCGGTGGCTTCACCGTGGCCGAGACCGGCATCGGCGACACCAGCGCCACGATCGCCTCCACCGCGGTCACCGGCTTCGACGACCTGTCGGTCGAGACCACCGAAGATTCGTGGCTCGCCATCAAGCAGATCGACGACGCTCTCGACCAGGTCAACGGTGCACGTGCCACGCTGGGTGCTGTCCAGAGCCGCTTCGAGAACGCGGTGTCGAACATCATGATCCAGTCGGAGAACACGGCAGCGGCCCGCGGTCGAATCGTCGATGCGGACTTCGCGTCGGAAACGGCCAACCTGTCCAAGTCGCAGATCCTGCAGCAGGCGGGTACGGCGATGGTGGCCCAGGCCAACCAGTTGCCGCAGCAGGTGCTGTCGCTGCTGCGCTGATCTCGCGGCACACAGACTGGGGCGGCGAAAGCCGCTACCACTGTGGTTTCACCAGGCCTCGTCCCTCCGGACGGGGCCTTTTGATTTGTGGTCGCGATAACTTGCATTGAACGCTCGTGTATCGAGGATTGGCCGGATTAACAGGCGCTTATCAGACGATGGCGTCGTGCGCCGCTGCCGAAGAATGAGGACATGAACAGCAGTCCTTTGGGCTGCGTCGGTCCCGGCAACCCGCCGGATCTCGGTCCCGATGACTTTGGAGAGCGGCCATGCCACAGACGATCAACACGAACATCAATTCGCTGACTGCGCAGCGCAACCTCAATGCATCGCAGGGCTCGCTCTCGACATCGATGCAGCGGCTGTCCTCCGGCCTGCGAGTCAACAGCGCGAAGGACGACGCGGCCGGTCTGGCGATCGCCGAGCGCATGAACACCCAGGTGCGCGGCCTGAATGTCGCGGCCCGCAATGCCAACGACGGCATCTCGCTGGCCCAGGTGGCGGAAGGCGCCCTCGGCAAGGTCGGCGACATGCTGCAACGCATGCGTGAACTGGCAGTGCAGTCGGCCAACGCCACCAACAGCGCAGACGACCGCAAGGCGCTGCAGTCCGAAGTCGGCCAGCTGCGCGATGAAATCAACCGCGTCGCCAAGCAGACGTCGTTCAACGGCACCAAGCTGCTCGACGGCAGCTTCTCGGCGGCGACGTTCCAGATCGGCGCCAACTCCGGCGAGGCGATCACCATCGCTGCCCTGACCAACGCATCGACCGACGGCCTCTCGAACGTCGATTACGGTGCTGGCAACGTCACCGACGTGAGCACCGGAACGATCACGACACTGACCGCAGTGGCCGCCGGTACCCTGGCCATGACGGTCGATGGCACGGAGTACGACCTCGCTGCTCTCGGCGATGCACGCAGTGCCGAAGAGCGCCTGGGCCAGGTGGCCGAAGCGATCAACCGACGCGCGTCTGACACCGGTGTCACCGCCTACCTCTCGAAGGAGACGGACGGCGACTACACGATCGAATTCCGCTCCAGCAAGCTTGATTCGACCGGCGTTCCGGCTGCGGTTTCGTTCGGCGGGTTCACCGTTGCCGAGACCGGCATCGGCGACACCAGCGCCACGATCGCCGCGACCAACGCCACCGGCATCGCCGACCTGTCGGTCGAGACGACCGAGGAATCGTGGCTCGCCATCAAGCAGATCGACGACTCGCTCGACCAGATCAACAGCGCACGCGCCACCCTGGGTGCGGTGCAGAGCCGCTTCGAGAACGCGGTGTC
>JAGNWJ010000134.1 GCA_017986065.1 Rhizobacter sp.
GGGTCGAGCAGCGAGTCGCTCCATTCGTGGTCGAGCCAGGCGGTGCCGCGCACCGGCAGCGTCTTTCCGTCGCGCGTCACCGAGCCGCTGACCGCGAGTTGCGGCTGGCTGTAGTAATGGCTGGCCTGCGCCGGTTGCGGGCCCTTGCGCGAGTAGCCCGCATCGCCTTGCAGCAGCACGGTCTGCACGGTGTCGAACTGCAGATCGAAGCCGAATCCGGCGCTGTCGCTGGAGACCAGGGCGCGATAGCGGCTGCCGCCGTTGCGCGCCTGCCGGCCCAGGCGCCAGTCGCGCAGCGACACGTCGGTGTCACCGACTGCGGCCTCCGCGATGCCGAATCCGATGCGCGCGATGCGCTGGTCGTGCTGCAGCCGGCCGCGTCCCAGGTCGGTCAGCGCCGCATGCGCGAAGATGAGCTGTCTGGCGGCGAAGCGGCTCGGGTGATCGGCGGCCACGTCGGTTCGCGAGCGGAAGAAGGTCACCTGGAAGCCGCAGGTGTCGACCTGCGCGCCGCGGTTTTCGCCGCCCGCTGCCCCGACGACCGGCTGCACGGCGCCGGTCACGTACCACCACTCGATGCGTGTGTCGGGGTGCGATCCGTGGTCCGCCGGGAACTCGAGCGGCCGAGGTCGAACGCCCGTCGGTGCGGAGCTGGCGAGCGCCGTCGCTGCAGAACCGAACCCCATCGCCGGCAGCGCCGCGATGGCTTGCAGCGCTCGCCGTCGACCCGGTCGGTGCGTGGCGACGAGCGCATCGAGAAACGGCGTGTCACGAGAAATCACGCCGACAAGGATCGCACAGGCCGCATTCGCCCCCTGGCCTGACCGACAATGCCCGGTTGCCCTGCCGATTGCGCTGTCCGATGCCCGAGTTCTCACTGCCTGCCGACTTCGATCTCAGCGATCATTTCGATCACCCGACGCTGATGCGTGCCATCGGGATGAAGCCCGAGCAGGCGCTGCTGTCAGAGCACGAGGACACCGGTCGTCTGCACACCCGGTTGCGCGGCAGCGGCACCGAGGTCTACGAACAGACCATCAGCTTCTTCGTCGATCCGAAGACCGGCCTGCATCTGCGCGGCCTGTGCACCTGTCCGGTGGGTTTCAACTGCAAGCACGTGGCTGCCGCGCTGATGGCTCACGAGGCGGCGCTCGCGCGCGCTCGGCGGCTCGGCGCAGGTCAGACCGACGGCGGCGGTGCCGAGTCGCCTGCGGTGGCGTCGTTTGCGTCGGCCGGGCTGCCTGCGGTGGCCCGCTCCGGTCGATCCGGCTCCTCCGGCGAGGTGCGCACGACGTCCGCACAGACGGTGTTGCCGCATGCGCTTGAAACCTGGCTGGGCAGTCTCGGCAGCGCGGGAGCCGGCATCGACGCCCGGATGACAGGCGAACGCATCGCTGCCTCCGAGTCGACCGGTGCCGCCTCGAACAAGCGGCTGATGTACGTGCTGTGCAGTGCCGAAGCCCGGCTGTCGCTGAAGCTGCACCTGGGCAGCGCGCGGCGCAGCGGCGAGATCAGCCGACACCATCCCCACGCGCCCAGCGTCGCCGACATGCTGCGCACCAAGCCGTCTTACGTCGGGGCTCCCGACGAGGCACTGCTGGCCGCGCTGCTGCCCTTCACGCTGAACCGCGTCGGTGGCCTGGTGCCGCTGCGCGGGCGCACCGCCGCCGCGGCGTTGCAGCAGCTCGTGCGTGGGGGAGCCTGCTGGTTCGTCGGCCCTGAAGACGCGCTGCCCGATACGCCGCCGGGCCCGCCGCTCACCTGGGTGGACGAGCCGCTGGACCTGCGTCTGCGCTGGCGCACCGACGAGCAGGGGCACTGGCTCACCCGCTGGGAAGCCGAGCCACTCGCCGGCGATGCAACAGCAGTTGGTGATCCAGCGCCGGTTGTCGATGCGCTGGTGCTGTTGCCCGAACCGCACGCGTTCGTGCGCGATGCGCGTGGTCGTCCGAGCGTGCGGCCGGCTGACGTGTCTTCCAGTGGCCTGACGCCACCGACGATCCGCTGGCTGGCCGGCATGCCGGCGGTGCCGAATCACGCGCTGCCGTCTCTCGTCAACCGGTTGCGAGCGCTGGGTCTGGCGCATCAGGTCGTGTTGCCCCTGCCCGACGAGCATGCGCAGCCGCTGCAGGAACTCGGTGAGCTGCCGCTGCAGCCGGTGTTGCGGCTGCTGACCTGTCCCAACGTGCCTTCGGAAACCTGGCTGGAGGGACATCAGCGTCCGCCACCTGCCGGCCAGCCACTGCGCCAGGCGGCCGTCCAGTTGCTGCTGCGCTACGAACTGTCAGCGCCAGGGGAAACCAGGCGCGGAGGTTCCTCGGTCGATTTCAATTTTCCAGCCGGTGCGTCCGACGTGGCCTTCATCGAGCAGCCCGATCCCGTGCGGCCTGGTCAGACCCGGCTGGTGCGATTCCGCCGCAATGCGCAAGCCGAGGCGCAGGCCCTGCAGCGCCTGTTCGACCGCCTCGAATTGCGGCCTTGGAGCCGTGTCGCTGCCTTTGCGCTCGACCGCATGGCCGCACTGAAGTCCGCACGGCTGCAGGCTTCGGCGCTGCCCCCGGCGCTCGATGATGGGCTGCTGATGCTGGTGCCGACCACGCGCGACCGCTGGCCCACCTTGCTCAGCCAGGATGTACCCGCCCTGCAGGCCGACGGATGGCGCATCGAGCGCGCCGACGATTTCCCTTTCGAGGTCTACGAGGCCGACGATTTCGAGATGAGCCTCGACGAGGCGAGCGAAGGCGGCACGGACTGGTTCCGCATCGGCCTGAAAGTCAGTGTCGGCGGCTCGCCTGTCGATCTGGTGCCGCTGCTGGTCGGGCTGGTCCAGGCCGGCTGGCTGAAGCTGGAGGCCTCGCTGCGCGAGCCCGATGGCGAGGTGCTGCTGCCCTGGCCGGACGAGACCGCACCGGTGGTCGGGGCTGCGCAGCATGCGCCGGGGTTGCGCCGCGAGCGGCTGCTGCGCCTGCCGGTGGCGCGCATCGCACCGCTGGTGGCGTGGCTGCGCGGTGTCTTCAGCACCAGCGGGTTCAGTGCAGGCGAGCCAAAGGTCTCGCGCTTCGAACTGGGTGCGATCGAGACGCTGTCCGCGGGGCTGGCCTTGCGTGCGCCGCCCGCGCTCGATCAGTTGCTCGACCAGTTGCGCCTGCTGCGCACAGGTGAGGGCCTGCCGGCGGTGGCCGTGTCGCCGAACGTGCAGGCGCAGCTGCGTCCCTATCAGCTCGATGGACTGGCCTGGATGGACTTCCTGCGCCGAGCCGGCTTCGGTGGTGTGCTCGCCGACGACATGGGCCTGGGCAAGACCCTGCAGACGCTGGCGCTGTTGCAGGCCGAACTCGATGCAGGCCGGCTCGACCGGCCCAGCCTGGTGGTGGTGCCGACCAGCCTGCTCGAGAACTGGCAGGCCGAGGCGACGCGCTTCACGCCGCAGCTGCGCATGCTGGTTCTGCACGGCAAGCAGCGCGCGCAGCAGTTCAAGGGCATTCCTGGCGCGCATGTGGTCGTCACCAGCTACCCGCTGGCGGTGCGCGACATGGCGCATCTCTCGAGCCACGCCTGGCACTACCTGGTGCTCGACGAGGCGCAGCGGATCAAGAACAGCCGCAGTCTCGCGACCCTGGCACTGAAGGGCCTGAATGCGCGTCATCGGCTGTGCCTGTCGGGTACGCCGCTCGAGAACCACCTGGGCGAGTTGTGGAGCCTGATGGATTTCGTCAGCCCGGGCCTGCTCGGCAACGAGGCCCAGTTCCGCGAGCACTACCGCAACCCGATCGAGAAGCGCCAGGAATCACTGCAGGCCGAGAACCTGGCTCGTCGCGTGCGGCCGTTCATCCTGCGCCGCACGAAGCTGCAGGTGGCGCAGGACCTGCCCGAGAAGACCGAGACATTGCTGCGCGTCGAACTCGACGGCACCCAACGCGACCTGTACGAGACCGTGCGGGCGACGATGGACAGCAAGCTGCGTGAGGCCATCGCCCGGCAGGGCCTCGCGCGCAGCCAGATCGTGGTGCTCGATGCGCTGCTGAAACTGCGCCAGGTGTGCTGCGATCCGCGCCTGTTGAAGCTGCGGGCGGTCTCGGGCGAGCTCGACGAGGCGGTGTCCGAGGCCGACGCCGCGGGCTCGGGTGCCGTGCTGGCGGAAAGGCCGGTGCACCGCCACGCGACTTCGACCGCGCCCTCGGCCAAGCTCGAACTGCTGCGCGACCTGCTGCCGACGCTGGTCGAGGACGGGCGCCGCATCCTGGTCTTCTCGCAGTTCACCGAGATGCTCGCGCTGATCGAGCACGAACTCGATCGGCTGGACCTGGCCTACGTCAAGCTCACTGGAGACACGGTGAATCGCGGCGAGGTGGTGCGTTCGTTCCAGGAGGGCAACACGCCGATCTTCCTGATCAGCCTGAAAGCCGGCGGCGTCGGGCTGAACCTGACGGCGGCCGACACGGTGATCCT
>JAGNWJ010000135.1 GCA_017986065.1 Rhizobacter sp.
TTCCTCGACGTGGTGTTCGAGGGCCGCTTGCGCGCCGACAAGCAGGACGACGCGTTCGATGCCGACGCCGCCATCGCCACCGGGGAGCTGGTGCAGCTGATTCCGGAACTGATCGACGCACTGGGCGGCGAGCTGTCGCTTTCGGCAGCGGCCTCCGCATCGGCCGCACCGGCGAACGCGGGCGAGGCCCGGGCGTTCACCGCGACCTCCTAGCGCTGCGTGCTGGCGCAGGTGTCCCGCGTGTCCCAGTGGACATCGCACCAGAGCGCGACTGCGGCACGCTGCGCCGGTGTCAGGTGCAGGCCCAGCTTGGTGCGACGCCACAGCACGTCGTTGGCGCAGCAGGCCCATTCATGGCGGTGCAGGTAGTGCAGTTCGGCTTCGAACAGATCGGGCGCGATCTCGGCACCCAGGCCGTGTGAATTCGGCAGCATCACTGCGCGTGCACCGTAGCAGCGAGCCCAGCGCCGCAGAACCGCCGCAGGGACTTCCGGCAGTCGCTGCGCCAGCGCCCTGACGAAGCGTGCGAAGTCGGCGCCTGGCCGCATCGCCTCGCCCATGAAACCGCCGAGATCACCGCCGGGCAGCGCTGCGCTTGCGGTCCACGCGCCCGACCGGATCTCCAGCGGCGCGGCCAGCAGGTCACCGGCTTCCTCGGCCAGCCGGCGAAAGGTCGTCAGCTTGCCGCCCCAGACCGACAGCAGCGGTGCGCCGACGGTGTCGAGTTCGAGCGTGTAGTCGCGTGTCACTTCCGATGCCGCCCCCGAGCCATCCTCGAGCAGCGGCCGCACGCCGGCGTAGCTCCAGACCACATCCTTCGGCTCGACCGGCCAGGAGAAGCAGCGGCTGGCCTGCTCGCACAGGTAGGCGGTCTCGGCCGCATCGATGCGTGCCTCGCCGATCTCGCCCGCGTGATCGACTTCGGTGGTGCCGATCAGCGTGAAATCCCCTTCGTAGGGAATCGCGAACACCACCCGGCGGTCAACGCCCTGCAGCAGGTAGGCGTGGTCGTGATCGAACAGCTTGCGCACGACGATGTGGCTGCCCTTCACGAGCCGCAATGCCCTGGCGTGCGCCACGTGCGCGCGCTGGTCCAGGAACTGCGCCGCCCACGGACCGGCCGCGTTGACCAGCGCGCGCGCGGTGACCTGCCTCGTCGCGCCGCCCGCGCTGCGCAGCGTCGCCTGCCAGTGCTCGCCGTCACGCCACGCATCGACGCAGCGCCAGCGGGTCAGGATCGTGGCTCCGCGATCGGCCGCATCGATCGCGTTCAGCACGACCAGTCGCGCATCGTCGACCCAGACGTCCGAGTAGATGAAGCCCAGCCGGAAGTGGCGCTTCAGCGGTGCACCCGCCGGATGCACGCGCAGATCGACACCCCGCGATCCGGCGAGCAGATCGCGCCGAGCCAGGTGGTCGTAGAGGAACAGCCCGGCGCGAATCAACCATGCCGGCCGCATCGATCGGTTGTCGGGGTCGTGAGGCATCACGAAGCGCAGGGGCCACATGATGTGCGGGGCGCTGCGCAACAGCACTTCGCGCTCGGCCAGCGCCTTGCGCACCAACGCGAACTCACCGTGCTCTAGGTAGCGCAGCCCGCCGTGGATCAGCTTGGTCGACGAAGACGACGTGTGCGATGCCAGATCGTCCTGTTCGCACAGCAACACCTGCTGGCCGCGCCCGGCCAGGTCGCGCGCGATGCCGGCGCCGTTGATGCCCCCGCCGACGATCAGCACGTCGCAGCCGCGATGTGCATCGTCGGTGGAAGCCGGCGCACGGGACGGCTCGAAGGCGGGGGTGGACGGCTGCAGAAGAATTCGCCCTGGTGATTGCGGTGCAGCTTCGTTTTATGCCGGGTGCGCGCGGGGAGCAAGCGCGCAATCCAGTATGTCCACACGGATGCCGACGGCTAAGCTGGAAAGCAGCGGGCCCACTGTGCGGTCCGCGCCTGCAGCCCAGCGAACCTCATGACGACGCCGACCCACCTCCTCGCGCTGGACCAGGGCACGTCCAGCTCGCGCAGCATCGTGTTCGACCGCAGCGGACGCATCGTCGCAATGTCGCAGCGGGAGTTCCGGCAGATCTACCCGCAGCCCGGCTGGGTCGAGCACGATCCGATCGAGATCTGGACCACGCAGCTCGACACCGCGCGCGAGGCGCTGGCGAAGGCCGGGCTCGCGGCAGGCAATGTCGCGGCGATCGGCATCACCAACCAGCGCGAGACCACAGTGGTGTGGAACCGGCGCACCGGTGAGCCGATCCACCACGCCATCGTCTGGCAGGACCGCCGCACGGCGCCGATGTGCGAGGACCTGCGGGCGCGCGGGCTCGAAGACCTGTTCCGGCAGCGCACCGGGCTGGTGATCGATCCGTACTTCTCGGGCACCAAGCTGAAATGGATCCTCGACCATGTCGCGGACGCACGCGCGGCCGCCGAACGTGGCGAGCTGGCCTTCGGCACCGTCGACACCTGGCTGTTGTGGCAACTCACAGCCGGTGAAGTGCATGCGACCGACGTCAGCAACGCCTCGCGCACGCTGATGCTCGATGCACACAGCGGCCGGTGGGACGACGAGCTGCTGACGCTGCTCGGCATCCCCCGCGAGGTGCTGCCGGCGGTGCATCCGTCGAGCCATGTCTACGGCCACACGCCCGCCGGGCTGTTCGGCGCGCCGATCGCGATCGGCGGCGTGGCCGGCGACCAGCAGAGCGCCCTGTTCGGGCAGGCCTGCTTCCGCGCGGGCCTGGCGAAAAACACCTACGGCACCGGCTGCTTCATGCTGATGCACACCGGGGACCAGTTCGAGCCCAGCCACAACGGGCTGATCACCACGCGGGCCGCGCAGACTTCAGGCCAGGCGCAGTTCGCACTCGAAGGCAGCGTGTTCATCGGTGGCGCCGTGGTGCAGTGGCTGCGCGACGGGCTGCAGGCCATCGACAGCAGCGCGGCCGTGCAGGCGCTCGCCGAAAGCGTGCCCGACAGCGGCGGCGTGATGTTCGTGCCGGCCTTCACCGGTCTCGGTGCACCCTACTGGAGGCCCGATGCACGCGGCGCGATCGTCGGGCTGACGCGCGGCAGCACGGTCGCGCACATCGCGCGCGCAGCGCTGGAGAGCATCGCGTTCCAGAGTGCCGTGCTGCTGCAGTCGATGAGCCGCGACGCGGTGGCGGCAGGCGGCCCGCCTGTGGCCGAACTGCGGGTGGACGGGGGCGCCTGCGTCAACGACCTGTTGATGCAGTTCCAGGCCGATCTGCTCGGCATTCCTGTGGTGCGCCCGCAGGTCGTCGAGACCACCGCGCTCGGCGCGGCGTATCTGGCGGGCCTGAGCTGCGGCGTCTACGCCAGTGCCGATGAGCTGAGCGCGATGTGGCAGGCCGAACGCACCTTCATGCCCGCACTGCCGCGTGATCGGGTCAGCGAGCTGATGGCGCGCTGGGAGCATGCGGTGCGACAGGCGGTGGCGCCGTAGCGGCGCCACCTTGCCACACCCCGACGCCGCTCAGACGAAGCCGAGCCGCCGACGCGTACCGAAGTTGCGCAGGTTCGGCAAAGCGGCGTCGAGCTGCGCATCGCTGGCACCGAACCAGCCCAGCAAGGTGGCCGCGTACTGATCGACCGAGGTCGTCGGTATCCAGCGGCCCTGCTGCTCCCAGGATTCGGTACCGACATCGTCCTCCCCCCCGAGCACCAGCTGCGGGTAGGTGCCGTAGGTGGCTCCGCCGCGCACCGCACCGCCGACCACCAGATGCTGGTTGCCCCAGGCGTGGTCGGTTCCGTTGCTGCTGTTGGGCTTGAAGGTGCGGCCGAAGTCACTCTGCGTGAAGGCGGTGACCGACTGGCCGAGGCCGAGGTTCTTCATCGCGGTGTAGAACGCGGCAAGCGCATCGCCGACTTCCTGCAGGCGCCTTGCGTGCTCGCCGTCGGTGGCGCTGCCGGCGATCTGCCCGGCATGGGTGTCGAAGCCGCTCGCCTGCGCGAAGAAGATCTGCCGGTCGCCCTGCACCGTCGCGTTGTTCGCGATCAGCTTGGCCACCTGGTACAGCTGCCGGCCGAGGCCGCTGGAAATGCGCCCGCTGACGGTGATCGACGCGAAGGCCGAGTCGATCGCCGCAATGGAGCCTGCCTTGCCGGGCTCGACCTTGACCAGCGCTCCCAGGCGCTGCGACATCGCGAATGCATCGCGTTGCATGCGCGAATAGGCGTCGGCCAGCGCAGCGTCCTGCGGTTGCGCGTACATCAGGTCGATGGCCGCCTTGCGCGCTGCCATCGGCGCCCACTTCAGGTCATCGGGCTGCAGTCCGTAAGCCCCGAACGTGCTTCCCGGCCCCGGCAGCACCAGCGGCGACTGCAGCGTGGTGAGCCCGAAGCGGGCGCTGCCACCGACGGAGA
>JAGNWJ010000062.1 GCA_017986065.1 Rhizobacter sp.
ACCTGCGCCGTGCCGGTGATTTCGACAATGCCATCAGGAACCGCCACCTCAGGCAGGACCCGACGGCCTCCCGGCCAGCCGATCCAGCCCCGATTGATCAGGATGCGCACATCGCTCTGATCGATCCGCAGCGACGTGACGACATGCACCCCAGCCTGCCCGGCTTCCTGTCGGTTATCGACGAAGAACTGATGATCAGGCTCATAGCGGCCCCGCACCGTGAATCGTGCATTTGCAGCCTGCGCCGGATCAATTCGCGCCGGGCCGATGATCGCGGGAGGCTGCTGAGCGCGAAGCTCGTATTGCGCAATCGTCGACTCAACCCGCTCGGCCTTGCCCTTTTGCCAGAGTCCGAGATAGGTGAACAGGCCAGCGCCCAGGGCCGTGGCCAGTGCTGGAACGATCCAGCGCCTGAGCAGCATCCGTCCAGCGACGTTCAGAGCCAGTACACCAGAACGAACAGCAGCAACCAGACGATGTCGACGAAGTGCCAGTACCAGGCGACCGCCTCGAAAGCAAAGTGGTTGTCCTTCGAGAAGTGGCCGCGCAGGCCACGTCCGAGCATGACCATCAACATGATGGTGCCCAAGGTCACGTGAAACCCGTGGAACCCGGTCAGCATGAAAAAGGTTGCACCGTACACGCCAGCTCCGAGGGTCAGGCCCAGTTCGCTGTAGGCATGCATGTATTCCTCGACCTGGAAGAACAGGAAGGCCAGACCGAGTGCAATGGTCAGTGCGAGTCCCAGGTTCAACTGGAAGCGATTGCCCTTGAGCAGGCCCCAGTGGGCCCAGGTCAGCGTCGCACCGGATGTCAGGAGCAAACCGGTGTTCAGCGCAGGAATGCCCCATGCCGCCATCGGCGTGAACTTGTCGCCCAGTGGCCCGCTGCTTGGCCAGGCACCTGTGAAGCCGCTGTAGGGCGTCAGACCGGGTTCATAGCTGCCGAGTTCAGGGAGCGCAATGCCGCGAACGTAATAGAGCGCACCAAAGAAGCAGGCGAAGAACATCACCTCCGAGAAGATGAACCAGACCATGCCGATGCGATAGGTCCGATCCTCCCAGCCGGTGTAGACGCCGCGGATGTTCTCTCCGATGACCACACCGAACCATGCAACCACGACGAACAGGATCCCGGCTGCCCCGAGCAGCATGCCCCAGATTCCCGCGCTGAGATCGTTGATTCGAAGCACATATCCCGCCGCAAGCAGGAAGATGAAAACGGACAAGGGCAGGGAGTAGCGACTAACTTCCGGCACGAAGTAGTGGGCGTGGGTCCCAGGCGATGGGGTGTGCGACATGGTGATGATTTCCTTCGGCGGGGGGATCAAGTCAATCGTGGAATCCGGGCGGGCTCAAACGGCCTGGAAAAACGTGTACGACAGCGTGATGGTTCGCAGTGCGTCGGGCAGTTCCGGCCGGACCACGAAGACCACCGGCATGGTGCGAACCTCGCCGGGCTGGAGGGTCTGCTTTTCGAAGCAGAAGCATTCGATTTTCTGAAAGTACTGTGTGGCAGTGGCTGGCGTGATGCTCGGCACGGCTTGTCCGACGTACACGCGATCAGTGATGTTGCGCACTTCATATGTGGTGTGGATGATCGCGCCGGGGTTCACGTGAATGGAGAACGTCTCGGGCTTGAGGCTCAGGCCCACTCCCGGCATGGAGTGGCTCAGAAACTCGACCCGGATCGAACGGGCCATGTCGACCTGTGTGTTGGCAACGACAGGCATCGCAGCCGCATTGGTGCGACCGTTGAGGCCTGTGATTCGGCAGAACGCGTCGTAGAGCGGAACCATCGCGAAGCCGAATCCGGAAAAGAAGACGACCACAACGGCAAGCTTGACGATCAGGCGCCGATTTCCTCGCTCGCGCCGTTGACCGTCGGTCTCGTTCAAAACGGCCGAAATTTCCACAGCGCAAGCAAAAACAGAGCGACGGCCACACCGCCAATGATCAATCCGAGCTGCACATTGCTCAAAGGCTGTGAGCCACTCGAATGACTCCTGGAAACTGGACTCTTCATCTTCACATCTCTTCTACAGGTTGGGCGAGAACGACCTCTGGGCCCGTTCTCGCTCCGAGACCTGTTACTTGATCACCGGTTGCGTGCCGAAGGAGTGGTAAGGCGCCGGCGAAGGGAGGGTCCATTCCAGACCTTGTGCGCCCTCCCAGGACTTGGCTTCCGCTTTCGGTCCACCTTGGTAGGCGCGGTAGATGTTGTAGATGAAGATCAGGTGCGACGCGCCGAGGATGAAAGCTCCAATGCTGGACAGCATGTTCCATTCCTGGAACATCAACGGATAGTCGGGAATGCGGCGCGGCATGCCGGCCAGACCCACCATGAATTGCGGGATGAAGGTCAGGTTGAAACCGATCATCGCGATCCAGAAATGCAGTTTTCCCAGACGCTCGTTGATCATGTGACCGGTCCACTTGGGCAGCCAGAAGTAGATGGCTGCCATCGAACCCAGAGCTGTCGTCGGATACAACGCGTAGTGGAAGTGCGCCACCAGGAAGTAGGCGTTGTGGTACTGCGGATCGGCGGCAGCGTCAGCGAGCACGAGCCCGGTCAGCCCACCCCAACCGAACAACACGATGGAACCGATCGCGAACAGCATCGGCGTTTCGAAGGACATGGAACCGCGCCACAGCGTCGCGATCCAGCAGAAGAACAGCACTGCCAGCGGGACCGAGATCAACATCGTGCTGTACATGAAGTAGAGCTGGGCATTCGTGGACATGCCGCTGGTGAACATGTGGTGCGCCCAGACGATGACTGACAGCGCGCCGATGGCCCACATCGAATAGACCTGAGCACGGTAGCCGTAGGTTTCCTTGCGCGTGAAGGCGGTCAGGACGTGAGGGATTGCGCCGGCGATCGGCAGAAACAACACGTAGACCTCGGGGTGACCCATGAACCAGAAGATGTGCTGCCACAGCACCGGATCACCGCCGCCGGCTGCATTGAAGAAATGGGTTCCGAAATGGCGATCCATCAACATCATGGTCACGCCCCCTGCCAGCACCGGCATGACGGTGATCAGCAGGATCGCGGTGACCAGGAAGCCGTGGGCGAACAGCGGCATCTTCATCAGCGTCATGCCGGGTGCGCGCATGTTCAGGATCGTCACGATGACGTTGATCGAGCCCAGGATGGACGACACGCCCAGCATGTGAATCCCGAAGATAGCGAAGTCCATACCCCAGCCACTCTGGATCGAGAGCGGGGCATACATGGTCCAGCCGGCATCGACGGCACCCGGTCCAATGCCGAAAATCCCAAGGAAGAACGGCAGAACCAGCAGCATGGCAGCAGGAGGAAGAATCCAGAAACCCCAGTTGTTGAGGCGCGGCAGTGCCATGTCGGGAGCGCCGAGCGTCATCGGGAGCATGTAGTTCGCCAGGCCGGTGGCGACCGGCATCGCGAAACCGAACACCATGATCAGGCCGTGCAGCGTGATCAGCTGATTGAAGAATTCGGGTTGCATCAGTTGCAAGCCAGGCTTGAACAACTCGGCACGAACTCCGAGGATCATCAAGCCGCCGGTCACGAGCATCGTGATACCGAAAATCAGGTACATCAACCCGATGTCCTTGTGGTTCGTGGTCGAGATCCAGCGCAACATCCCACCCGGGGTGTAGTGGTCATGCGCGTCGATCGTTGTTGCATCGGACATGGGGCGACTCCTGGAATTCTCGGGAAAAGGGTATCAGCTCTTGGTCTGGGCATCTGCCGCAGGCGTCTCGGGGGCCGGCGGCGCGCTCGCGTCCGCGGGGGCTGCGGCCGTCCCCGCCTTTTGAGCCGCGAGCCAGGCGTTGAACTCGGCCTCCGGAAGGACGTGCACGACGATCGGCATGAAACCATGCTCCTTGCCGCACAACTCGGAGCATTGACCGCGGTAAGTACCCGGCCGGTCCACCTTGGCCCAGAATTCCCGCAGGAATCCGGGCACCGCATCGCGCTTGACGCCGAAAGCAGGCACCCACCAGCTGTGGATCACGTCGTTGGACGTCGTGATGAACCGGATCTTCTTGCCGACCGGCAGCACCAGAGGATTGTCGACTTCGAGCAGGTAATGCTCGCCCTTGGCCTCCTCGTTGTCGATCTGTGCGCGGGGCGTGGTCAAACGGCTGGAGAACTGGATGCCCTCCTTCGGATACTCGTACTGCCACAGCCATTGGTTGCCGGTGATCTTGACGACCATGTCCGCTTCCGTGCGGGTGTCTTCGTAGCTCAATATGGCGTGGTACGCAGGCACGCCGAACACGCCGTAGTCGATGACCAGCAGGGCGGCGAACGGAACGCTGACCCAGAACCATTGCTTGCCGGACCGAGGTGCGACGAAGCCGGCGGCTGCGTGGCCGCGCGACTTGCGGTGCGCCCACATCGAATAGAGCATGACGCCGAACACCGCGAAGAAGATCACCAGGATCACGATCATGAACAGGTTGTGCACATGAAGCGTCTCGTGCGCAATGGGCGTCACCGGATCGGGAAAGTTAAAACTGTAATCCGCCATCGAAACTGCGGGCGCCGTGGCCGCCGCAACGCCGAACGCAGTCCTTTTCGGAGTGTTCATAGCTCGCTTCTCTCTTCAAAACAGGGTAGGCGGTCGACTACCAGGTCGTCCGCTGTGCTGGCGGCCTCCGAGGCCGCCCCTCAATCACCGAAAACGGCTGCGCTGCACAGTCACAACGTCACCGGGCAGACTCTCCAGGTAATCAGCCAGAGTCTGTAGCTCGTTCGCTGAAAACTGCTTGACCATCGATTGCATGATCGGATTGCCGCGACCGATGAACGGCTTGGGTTCCGTCTGCTGGTAGGCCTTCAGCGCAACGTAGAGGTAGTCGGCGTGCTGGCCGGCCAACTTGGGATAGGCGGGATTGATCGGCTTGTTGAAATTGGCGCCGTGACAGGATTGGCATCCGCCACGATTGAGCAGAGCGACCGCTGGATCATTGGTCGTTGCAGCTGGCGGGTCGATCTTCCGCGGGCCCGCTGACTCGAAATACGCACCCAGATCGGCCATGTCCTGCTCGCTGAGTGTTCCGGCCACTGCACGCATGGACGGGTGCTTGCGATCCCCGACCTTGTACTCGGCCAGCGCTGCCGCGATGTACTGGGCATTCTGGCCATGCAACATCGGAACGCGATGGACGATCGGGAAGCCGGTCTTGAAATTCTCGATGCCGTGACAACCTATGCACATGGCATTCTTCTGCGCACCGGCAGCGGCATCGCCCTGAATATCGGCTGCCTGCGCTGGCGCGATGGCCCATGCGCCAATCCAAAGAGCAGCAACGGCCAAACCTCTGGCCAGGAGCCGGTGCTTCCCATCGGCAGCGAACGTGCCGAATCGACGCAAGTACTTCATCTGCTTTCCAGTAATCCTGCGCCATGCATGACATGGCGCCTATGTCTCAGGGCTGTGCGTCGGTGCAATCGTCCAAGGCGACAAGTCGGACTGCAATCGCAATCACGCATGGTCATGTCGCCGAGGCACCATTGTGGGGCCTGTTTGTCTCATTCGCCTGCGTTGACTGTCGCTGCTCGAAAGAGAGCCGCAACACTGTTTTGTGACACCTCTCGATGCCGCGGGGGATGATATTTCCAGGGCCCCCGTTCTCTCTTGCATGAGAGCGACATTATATTGACCATTGGCGCCATTCTCCCGAATTTGGTTACGAGTTTCCGCTTCTGAGCCGGGCCCGAGGAGGCCATCGGGGACTTGGCCTCGTGCCATGACAGCGGCAGCATCGGAGCCGGCTCACGCGCGAGGAATCGATACGAGAACAACCTTCGCGCGCTCTCAGCCACCCAGTGCATCAGCCCGACGCTCCACGTCCTCGGCAAAGCGCGTCACGAACATCAGGGCGCGGATCTGCACCACAGCGGCAGGCCAGTCGCTGAGCTCGTCCATCACGATGGCCAGATCATCCAGCAAGGTCCGCTGCCGTTCGGCAACCTCGTCGGCAAGTGCCTCGACAGTCTCGAGGTTCGGCGCTTCGTCCAATGCCTCTCGCCAGGCCATCTGCTGCATCAGGAACTCGGCAGGCATCGCGGTATTGCTTTCAGCTCCGATGGACTGGCCGTTCAATTCGCAGAGGTAGACGGCACGTGACAGCGGAACCCTCAGACGCTGGTAGGCCTCGTTGACGCGCAGCGTCCATTGCATGGCCACTCTCTGGGCGACGGCACCGTGGGTCACGAAGCGGTCCGGATGCACCTGCGTCTGAAGCCACTTCCACCTGGCATCCAGCACCGCCCGGTCCTGGACAAACCGGGGTGCGACCTCGAAGAGTTCGAAGTCGGTGGCGTCGATGGGGACGCCGACGTCGACCTGGAGCGCCCCGGCTTCAGAGGTCATCGGCGAGGGCTTCCACCGCGATCAGTTGCTGACGCAGGGCCCAGCGCGCCCGCCAGCCGCCCGGCCGGTCATACAACTCGTCCGGCTTGTCGACGGCGGTCAGCGCATGCTGCTCGCCTTCATAGAAACGCCATTCGCCGCCTCGGGCACGCAATGCAGCGCGGCAGGCATCGATCAGGCGCGTCGGTTCGGGTACGTAGAGACCGGGCTCCTGCAGGTAGTCCGCCCTGAACAGCGGCGCGTCCCAGCCGAACTCGATGCCGAGCCGATGGATGCCGGGATAGCGTTCTTCCACCCCTGCGGTGTCGGGCTGCTCGTCGAAGAGATCCAGCAGTTCGCGCGCTGTCGCGCTGTCCCAGATTTCATGCACTGCACGCCGATCGTCCGCAGCGACCTTGCGCAGCAGGTCGTCCTCGTTGAACGCGAACCAGGCATGCGCGTCACCCTGTGCCGGGATTTCGACGACATAGATCATGGAATCGCCTGGTGATGTCGATGACGGTTGAAACTCATTCGACGCCGTCGGCAAACACCTTCTGCCAAACCGCGTTGCGCAGCCGTTCATTGACCGCCCGAGCACTGCCGTCGAAGCTGTCGTGCGCGCGCCGCAATGCGGCCTGCGCCATCGATGCCTGAGGCATCGTCAGCGGTACGCGCCCCGCGACGTGGGTGGCGCCCGGCACGGCGCGCAGGATGGCCTGCCGGTTCGGGTGCTCGTCGATCACGACGAGGTGATCGGCCTCAGGCTGTCCGTCGATGCATACGTGCCGCCCAATGACCGCGACCACGCGATCGTCGGACAGGTGCTTGACATAAACCGGTTCGGGAGCAGTCATGGGACGAACCTCGCGCAGAAGTGACAAGACAAAAAAGCCCCGTGGCGCTGGGCGCCACGGGGCGGAAGTCCGCCCCGTGGACGGAGTCAACGCCGTCAGCGAATGATGTCGTAGCTGTAGTCCGTCTTGCCCGGGACGATGGTGTTCGCATCGAGGGTCTCGAAGAACTCATCCAGGAACATCACCAGGGTGCGCAGCGCCCCCTCGTAACCCCAGATCGGATAGCGGTGGTAGTGGTGGCGATCGAAGATCGGGAACACCATGCGGATCAGCGGAATGCCGGTGTCGCGCTCCAGGTACTTGCCGTAGGTGTTGCCGATCAGGAAGTCCACCGGCTCGGTGTGCAGCAGCGAGCGCATGTGCCAGAGGTCGCGCTTCGGATAGACCTGGCAGCCCTTGCCGTAAGGAGAAGCGTCGAACAACGCCTGCACCTTGGCGGCCCAGCCCTCGTTGCCGTTGGTCGCCAGCACGTGCGCCGGCTCGGCACCGAGTTCCAGCAGGAACTGCGTCAGGCCCAGCATCATGTCGGGATCGCCGTACAGCGCATACCGCTTGCCGTGCAGGTGAGCCTGGCTGTCAGCCATCGCATCGACGAGCTGGCCGCGTTCCTTCTCGAGCTGTGCAGGCACGTCCTTGCCGGTCAACCTGGAAAGGGCCATCACGAAGGCATCGGTGCCTGCCACGCCGATCGGGCTGTTCAGCACCACGACCTCGTGGCCCTTTTCCTTCAGGTACTTGATCGTCTTCTCGCAGCTGTACTCCTGGAAAACGATCGTCGCCTTGGCGTTCAGCGCCCGGATGACGGTTTCCTTGGTGGTGCCGCCTTCGTACATGCGGAACTCGCCATCGGTCGGCGTGTTCCAGGTTTCCGAGGGATCGCACAGCACGTTGTAGTCGCAGCCGAACAGGTCGAAGATGCGCTTGATTTCCTTCATGTTGCCGACGACGAAACCGTCGAAGCCACCGATGAAGTTGATGCTTTCGTCAGGCACGCGCTCGAGTGCCGGTGCGGTGCCGGCCTTGCCGTCCCAGAAGTGCTGCAGGATGCCGAGCAGCGCGTTGTCGTAGCCGGTCACGTGGCTGCCGACGAAGGCCGGCGTGTGCGCGAACGGCACGTCGAACTCGGCAGGCACGCTGCCCTTCTCCTTCGATGTCTTGATGAAGGCGTTGAGGTCGTCTCCGATGACTTCAGCCATGCAGGTCGTCGACACCGCGATCATGTCCGGCTTGTACAGGTTGAAGGTGTTCGCCAGGCCGTCGATCATGTTGTTCAGGCCACCGAACACGGCTGCGTCCTCGGTCATCGACGAAGACACGCACGACGTCGGCTCCTTGAAGTGGCGCGAGAAGTGCGATCGGTAGTAGGCGACGCAGCCCTGCGAACCGTGCACGAAGCTCATCGTCTTGTGGAAGCCGTTGGCCACGTAGACCGCACCCAGCGGCTGACAGGCCTTGGCCGGGTTCACGGTCAAGGCTTCGCGGGCGAAGTTCTTGTCCTTGTATTCCTTGGACTTGGTCCAGTCACGGATCTCCGCGATCCGGTCGTCCGAGTGGTTGAACTCGAAGTCCTTCTTCTTGTTGGCGAACAGCTCTTGATATTCCGGCTCGCGGAAGAGCATCTCGTGGTCAATGACCTTGTCTGCGTTCTGGGGCATGGTGAAACTCCTGGCGGTGACGCCGAAAAGTGGAAATCAGGTGACTCGCCTGGAGATGCAGGCGAGCCCGCATCTCCAGTCAGCCGAGGTGGATCAAGCGGCTTTCTTCCATGGCGCCTTGGTCAGCGCCCAGACCGGGCTGCTGATGGCCATGTCCATGTCGCGGGCGAAGATGGCGAAGCCGTCGTAGCCGTGATACGGGCCGGAGTAGTCCCAGCTGTGCATCTGCCGGAACGGCACGCCCATCTTCTGGAACACGTACTTCTCCTTGATGCCCGAGCCGACCAGGTCCGGCTGGACCTTCTCGACGAACTTCTCGAACTCGTAGCCGGTCACGTCGTCATAGATCAGCGTGCCGTCCTTGACGTAGTGCGTGGTGCGCTGGTAGTCGTCGTTGTGGCCGAATTCGTAGCCGGTGCCGACCACATCCATGCCCAGGTCCTCGTAGGCGCCGATCACGTGACGCGGACGCAGTCCACCCACGAACAGCATGACCTTCTTGCCCTGCAGGCGCGGCTTGTACTTGGCAATCACCGCATCGGTGAGAGCCTTGTACTTGGCGATGACCTTCTCGGCGTTCGCCTTGATGGTGTCGTCGAAGTGCGTCGCGATCTCGCGCAGCGACTTCTCGATCATGGTCGGGCCGAAGAAGTTGTATTCGACCCAAGGCACCCCGTACTTCTCTTCCATGTGCCGGCTGATGTAGTTCATCGAGCGATAGCAGTGCAGCACGTTGAGCTTGGCCTTGGGCGTGTTCTCGAGCTCGGCGATCGTGCCGTCACCCGACCATTGCGCGATCACGCGCAGGCCCATTTCCTCCAGCAGGATGCGGCTGCTCCACGCATCACCGCCAATGTTGTAGTCGCCGATGATGGCCACGTCGTAAGGCGTCGACACGAAGTCGGGGCGCTTGTTCGGGTCGACCTTGTCGAACACGTAGTCACGGATCGCGTCGTTCGCGATGTGGTGGCCGAGCGACTGGCTCACGCCGCGGAATCCCTCGCAGCGCACCGGCACGATGGTGTGGCCTTCGTATTCCTTGGTCTTCTTCTTCGAGACCGCTTCGATGTCATCGCCGATCAGGCCGATCGGGCACTCGCTCTGGATGGAGATGCCCTTGTTCAGCGGGAACAGGTCCTGGATCTCGTCGATGATCTTGTCGAGTTTCTTGTCGCCACCGAAGACGATGTCCTTCTCCTGGAAGTCGGAGGTGAACTGCATCGTCACGAAGGTGTCGATGCCGGTGGTGCCGATGTAGTAGTTGCGGCGCGCGGCCCAGCTGTACTGGCCGCAGCCCACCGGCCCGTGCGAAATGTGGATCATGTCCTTGATGGGGCCCCACACCACGCCCTTCGAGCCGGCGTATGCACAGCCTCGAATCGTCATCACGCCGGGCAATGACTTGATGTTGGACTTGACGCCGCAGTCCGGTTTGCCTTCCTCGAACTGGCCGAGGTGTTTGGCGCGGCGTTTGGCCATCTTTTCGGGATAGGCCTTCAGGACTTCGTCGATCAAGGCCTTGTTTGCGGCCTTGCGGTCTTCAACCGTCATGCTCATGGTGTGTGCTCCGTGGGTGCTGGGCTGGGTGGCGCCGAAGCGCCACCCCTCTCGGTTGCGTCAGGCGGCGATTTCGGCCGCGGTCTTGCCGACCTGGCTTTCGTCGATCGCTTTCATGATCCCGTGCTCCATCAGCAGGTCTTCCAGCTGATCCATCGTGATCGGGGTGGGGATGGTTCCGTTGCCGGCGTTGGCGTGGATCTTCTCGGCCAGCGTGCGGTATTCCTGGGCCTGCTTGGACTCAGGTGCGTACTCGAGCACCGTCATGCGACGCAGCTCGGCGTGCTGGACGATGTTGTCGCGCGGCACGAAGTGGATGAGACGCGAACCGAGCATCTTCGCCAGCGATTCGGCGAGCTCGAGTTCCTTGTCGGTCTGGCGCTCGTTGCACACCAGGCCACCCAGACGAACGCCGCCGCTGTTGGCGTACTTCAGGATGCCCTTCGAGATGTTGTTGGCCGCGTACATGGCCATCATCTCGCCCGACATCACGATGTAGATTTCCTGAGCCTTGTTCTCGCGGATCGGCATCGCGAAGCCGCCGCACACCACGTCGCCCAGCACGTCGTACGAGACGTAGTCCACGCCGTCGTAAGCGCCGTTCTCTTCAAGGAAGTTGATCGAGGTGATCACGCCGCGGCCAGCGCAGCCGACACCAGGCTCCGGGCCGCCGGACTCGACGCAGCGGATGTCCTTGTAGCCGATCTTCATGACGTCCTCGAGCTCGAGGTCCTCCACCGAGCCGGCCTCTGCAGCCAGCGACAGGATGGTGTCCTGCGCCTTTGCATGGAGGATCAGGCGGGTCGAGTCGGCCTTGGGGTCGCAGCCGACGATCAGGATCTTCTGGCCCAGGTCGCTCAGAGCGGCCAGGGTGTTTTGCGAGGTGGTGGACTTGCCGATGCCACCTTTGCCATAGAAGGCGATCTGCCGAAGTTTTGCCATTTCATTACTCCAATGAATTGATAGAGGTTGACGATTCACACAAGCGGTCGTCGCGATCTCGATGCAGTCTTCGGTGCCTGTATGGGTCTTCTTATGAAGGTCCCTCGGTGCCTGACATGGGGTCCGCGCAGCCTCTTCTTCGCAATGCGCGTGCCATGCAACTTCACGGCATCCAAGTGCTTGTTTTCACGAGGGAAAAGCCGCTTTTCCGGCCTTCCGGCGGGGTCCGTGGAATTTGTTCGGAACCCGACAAAGCAAGCTGCGGTGGCAGGCTGTCGGTACACGCTCGAGGACGGCCTTGCACAACGCATTCCCCTGCGCGGACAGTGGCTTGGATGTCCGTCGCGTGTGCTGGTACGGCGGTTGCAGTAACCGCCCCCATGGAAGCGAAACCCGCCGTTCTCGAAAGCAACCGCCACTACGTTCGGCTCGGCGGCCACGAGGCGGTCGTTCGACTCGTCGATGCGTTCTATCTGGCCATGGAACGCCTGCCGCAGGCCGCCACGATCCGCGCGATGCATGAACCCGATCTCGCGCAGACGCGTTCGGTACTGGTGAAGTACCTGACCGAATGGATGGGCGGTGAACGGCTCTACAGCCCCGAACACGGCGCACCGATGCTCCGCCGTCGCCACCAGCGCTTCGCAGTGGACAGCGATGCCCGCGACGCTTGGATGCTCTGCATGCGCGAAGCCCTGAACGAAGTCTGCGGCGACGCGGCGCTGCGTCTCGAACTCGAGAGCGCCTTCTACAAGGTCGCCGATTTCATGCGCAACACCGAGTCCCATTCCTCCCCTCCCCACCACTGAAGAAGACGCACACCATGACCACCATCGATCAAACCGCTCTCGGCCACCTCGAGGCCGAAGGACGCCTGCTCAACAGCGTGTTGAAGGGCCCGACCAAGAAGGCCGGTCGCATCGGCTTCCGAGGGGACATCGCCCTGAAGTTCCAGGCCAAGATGGCCGACGAAGCCCGCCCGCCCGAGATCAGCAGCGACCAGGTGATCGCTGCGGCACAGGAAGGCGAGGCTCACATCTGCTTCCTTGCCGGTTTCCTGCTCAGCTTCGAATACCTGAAGCTGCTCACCGAGGTGCTCGGTGACTCGCTGTCACCGAAGGGAAAGTACTTCCTGTTCTGCGACAACATCGACATCTCCAAGCGGTACCAGGTCGAGTACGGCGGTGCGTCGTTCTACGTGCTGCCGATCGACGAGGCGACGGTCTACAACGAGACGCTGCAACTGCTCTACCTCGAGAAGAACGACCTCAAGAAGCTCGACACCGCGGGCAAGGTCGACGCGATCGTCGACAAGGCGATGAGCTTCGACCAGAGCTTCCCGAAGCTCAGCTTCGAGGAAGGCCTCAAGCTGATGGGACCGGTGCGCAACATCTACGAGAACCGACCGGTCTGACATGGATCCGCGGCTTCCGAAGCCTTCGTTGCGCCGGAGACCGCGAACACCTCCGTTCGCGGTCCTGCGGACACGGGCGCCTGCGACATGGACAGGCAGGGCGACGAGATGAGCACGTCGCAAGACACGGTGCGGGCGTACCACGAACGCAGCAAGCACCAGCTGCGCCGATACGCCGCCGGACCCGAGACCCTGGATTGGGATGCTCAGCCCGATCCGTTTCGCCGCTGGGCGGGCTCACCGCTGACAACGCTGCCGCTGGTTGCGGCATCGATCAGAACCACGTGGTCCGAGCTGCACGGTGATGTCGCGCCGCGGGGCATCAGCCGCGAGACGATCGGAGCGCTTTTCGAGCTCAGCTTCGGCCTCACGGCATGGAAGCAGCTGGGCCCCGACCGATGGGCCCTGCGCGCGAATCCGTCGAGCGGCAACCTGCATCCGACCGAGGCCTACCTGCTCGCTGCGCAGGTCAGCGACCTGGAAGACGGCCTGTATCACTACGCCCCTAAGGAGCATGCGCTGGAACTTCGCACTCCCCTGGTGGCCAGCATTCCGAACAGTGCGCCCCAGCTGTGGATCGGCCTGAGCTCGATCTCGTGGCGCGAGGCCTGGAAGTACGGCGAGCGCGCGTTCCGGTACTGCCAGCTCGACACCGGGCATGCGCTGGGTGCACTGCGCTACGCCGCAGCGACGCTGGGTTGGCAGGCACGCGTCGTCACGAACATCAGCCACACCGAACTCGCCGCGCTGCTCGGCCTCGACCGCAAGATGGATTTCGGAACCGCCGAGGCCGAGGAGCCCGAGGTGCTGATCCAGGTCGGACCCCACCTACCCCAGCCGCTCGTGGTTCCTCGGGGATGGACGAACACCGATCGGTGGCAGGGGCGGGCCAACCGCCTCGATGCGCATCCGATGTACCGCTGGCCGGTCATCGACGAGGTGGCGGTGGCCACGCGGGATGCGGGCAGTGCCTCGCAAGCCGACGGCACACCCGGGCCGGGCCGGTCTGCGCCTGTCACCGACAAGGCAGACCGGCCTGCCGCCGAACTGATCCTGCAGCGCCGCAGCGCACAGCACTTCGAGCGCGCTGCGGCGATGTCGTTGGATGCGTTCCTGCGCATCGTCGAGTCGCTGCTGCCCGGCCCGGGCCTGCCGTGGGACACGATGCCGTCCGTGCCGCTCGTGCATGCGGTGATTTACGCGCACCGGGTCGACGGGCTGGCGCCGGGCGCATACATCCTGCCGCGCAGCACGTCCGGCGCAGATCTGCTGTCCGGAGCACTGACGGCCGGCCGCGCTTGGGAGGCGGTTTCGCAGGTGCCGCCCGGCGTGCCGCTGCAGCGACTGGCCGCCCCGTCCAGGTTGGCCGAGACCCTGCGCACGCTCAGCTGCCATCAGGCCATCGCCCGCGATGCGTGCTTTGCCGTGAGCCTGGTCGCTGAGGTGGACACGGCGTTCTCCGGATCCCCATCGGGCTACCGCCAGCTGTTCCGCGAATGCGGCCTGATCGGTCAGGTGCTGTATTTGAGCGCCGAGGCCGAGGGCTACCGAGGCACCGGCATCGGTTGCTACTTCGACGATGCCGTCCACGAATTCCTGGGCCTGGCTGACCAGCGCCTGCAGGTGCTCTACCACTTCACGGTCGGCATGCCGTTGTCCGACACGAGGATCTCGCTCGAGCCACCGTATGCCGACCGCAGCCCAATCACCGCACCCCAGGACGCGCTCGCACCATGATCGACTCTGCTCGCCGGTTTCATCGAGTGACCGCGCAGGATGCGCCGGCCTGGCTGGCAGCACATGCCGACGCGCTGCTGCTCGATGCGCGCGACGCCCGGGAACACGCGCTGGGCCACCTGCCCGGCAGCGTCCGCCTGGACGGGCGCAACCACGAGGCCCTGTTGCTCGGCGAGCCGAAGGCGCGTCCGGTCTTCATCTACTGCTATCACGGAAACGCCAGCCGCACCTACGCGCAGATGTTCGCCGACTTCGGCTTCCACGACGTGGCCGACCTGATCGGCGGCTGGGAGGCCTGGAAGCAGCAAGGCACTGCAATGACACCGGCGCAGGCAGTTGGCGCGCATGGCAACACACCGTTGATGCAGGCGGCCTGGCGGGGTGACATGCCGGCGGTCGAAAGCCTGCTCGCACAGGGCGCCAGCCTGAACGACACCAACGGCGACGGCAACAACGCGCTGTGGCTGGCCTGCGTATCCAACAACCCCGAGCTTGTCACTCGACTGGTCGAGGCCGGCGTGCCGATCGACCACCAGAACCTGACCGGCGCCACCTGCCTGATGTACGCCGCTTCCAGCGGCAAGCCGGAGATCGTGCGCAAGCTGCTGCAACTGGGAGCGAACCCGCATCTGCTGACGCAGGACGACTACAGCGCCCTCGACATGGCCGCCAGCATCGAGTGCCTGCAGTTGCTGCGCGCAACCACCCGGGCAACGGCCTGAATCGGGTCACGAGATGGTGCAGATCGTCTTCTTCGAAAAGCCGGGCTGCGCAGGCAACGCCAGGCAGCGCAAGCTGCTCGAGGCCGCCGGCCACACGCCCGACCGCCGCGACCTCCTCGCCGCGCCGTGGACGCGCGACGCCCTGCTCGCCTTCCTCGCCCCGTTGCCGGTGGCTCAGTGGTTCAACCGCGCCGCACCACGGATCAAGAGCGGCGACGTCGTGCCCGAGCAGCTGTCGGCCGAATCAGCGCTGACGCAGCTATTGGCCGAGCCGCTGCTGATCCGACGCCCGCTGATGCAGCGCACCGACAGCGGCGCCCGCCTGGTCGGCTTCGACGCCGCCGAGGTCGACCGCTTCGTCGGGCTGGCAGGCGTGCCTGCATCGCCCGCTGCCGCGTCGCTGGAAGGCTGCGCGGCGGCGCCCACCCACCCGAGATGTCAGTCCACCGATTGAGGAGCACCACAGATGCCGCTCTACGACTACCACTGCAAGTCCTGCGACGCCGAGTTCGAGCTTCTGGTGCGATCGAGCACCGTGCCGACCTGTCCGAAATGTGGTGCGACCGAGCTCGAGCGCGCGGTCTCGCGCATCGCACCGGCCGGGAAGATCGAGGCGATCCGTGCATCGAACCGGCGGCAAGCTGCGCGCGAAGGCCATTTCAGCAACTTCAGCGCGGCCGAGCGGGCCAAGCTGACCAAGTGAACCAGGGAGCAGGACATGGACCTCGTCTACAAGGCCGAGATGCTGAGCCAGGGCGGCCGCAGCGGCACGATCCAGAGCGATGACGGCAGCGTCAAGATCAAGCTTGCGGTGCCCGCATCGATGGGCGGCAAGGGCGACGGGCCGAACCCGGAACAGCTGTTCGCAGGCGCCTTCGCGGCGTGCTTCGAACACTCGGTTCGCCACATCGCGAAGAAGAGCCATGTGCCCCTGCGTGGCTGCTACGTCGAGGCCGCGCTGTCGATGTTTGTCACCGACGAAGACGCCTACCGCATGGCCCTGACCCTGACCGTGCACATGGCCGGCGCGCTGGAGCAGGCCGACGCGGACAACCTGCTTGAACGCGCCAAGGGCATCTGCCCTTACGTCGACGCGACCAAGAACAACGTCACGCTGAACCTCCAGGCCGTGCTCGACACGCCCGTGACCGCATGAGTGCGCCGG
>JAGNWJ010000136.1 GCA_017986065.1 Rhizobacter sp.
GCGTCGCTGTGGTCGATGCGCATCACGTCCTGCTCGATGATCGGTCCTTCATCGAGGTCCTCGGTCACGTAGTGGCAGGTGGCGCCAATCAGCTTGACGCCGCGGTCCCAGGCCTGGTGATAGGGCTTCGCGCCGGCGAAGCTCGGCAGGAAGCTGTGGTGGATGTTGATGATCTGCCCCGGGTACTTGCGGCACAGCGACGGCGGCAGGATCTGCATGTAGCGCGCCAGCACCATCGTGTCGGCGCCTGACGACTCGAACAGCGCCTCCAGCTTCGCGAAGGCTTCGGGCTTGTTCTCCTTCGTCACCGGGATGTGGTGGAACGGCAGTCCGTGCCATTCGACCAGGCCGCGGAACACCTCGTGGTTGGACGCGACGCCGACGATGTCGACGTCCAGTTCCTGACTTTTCCAGCGCGCCAGCAGGTCGTACAGGCAGTGCTCCTGGGTCGACACGAGCATCAGCACGCGTCGCCGCACGCTGCTGTCGCTGATGCGCCAGTCCATGCCGAACTCGGTGGCCACGACCTGGAAGCGCCGCTTCAGCTCGGCGTGATCGAAGGGCAGCGAGTCGGCACGCACCTCGACGCGCATGAAATAGCGCGCCGAGTCGGCATCGGCGTGCTGGCTCGAACTGAGGATCCAGCCGCCGTGCTCGGCGAAGAAGCCGGTCACGCGGGCAACGATGCCGACGCGGTCGGGGCAGGAAAAGGTCAGGGTGTAGTGGTGGGTGCGGTTCATGGGGCCTCGCGGGGTCAGTTCTGGGCAGACACCCGCGATTGTCCCGTTTCGCCGGCACTTGGCTTGCATACGGGTTGCTCCGACCGAGCCGCGCAGCCTGCCCTGCGGCCCCCGTTCATGACGACCCGACCCGAGAACTGCCCATGAACCACCGTCCGATCCGCTCGATCCTCATCGCCAACCGCTCGGAGATCGCGATCCGCGTGATGCGTGCCGCCTCCGAGATGCGCATCCGCACCGTGGCGATCTACTCCCAGCAGGATCGCCAGGCGCTGCACCGCTTCAAGGCTGACGAGAGCTACCTGGTGGGCGAGGGCAAGAAGCCGCTGGCGGCCTACCTGGACGGCGAGGACATCCTGCGCATCGCGCGCAGCGCCGGCGCCGACGCCATCCACCCGGGCTACGGATTCCTGTCCGAGAACCCCGAATTCGCCGATGCGGTGATCGCCGCCGGCATCCGCTGGATCGGCCCGTCGCCCGACGTGATGCGCACGCTGGGCAACAAGGTCGCGGCGCGTCACGCGGCGGTGGCCGCCGGCGTCGCGGTGATGCCGGCCACGCCGCCGCTGCCGCTGGACGTGGCCGAATGCGCCAGGCTGGCCGCCGGCATCGGCTACCCGGTGATGCTGAAGGCCAGCTGGGGCGGCGGCGGGCGGGGCATGCGGGTGATCGAGAACGAGGGCGAACTGGCTGGCTCGCTGGAAGCGTCGCGCCGGGAAGCGCTGGCCGCCTTCGGCAACGACGAGGTGTATTTCGAGAAGCTGATCCGCCGTGCCCGCCACGTCGAGGTGCAGATCCTCGGCGACCAGCACGGCAACCTGGTGCACCTTCACGAGCGCGACTGCACCGTTCAGAGGCGCAACCAGAAGGTGGTCGAGCGCGCTCCTGCACCGTATCTGGACGCCGCCGGGCGCGCCGCGCTCTGCGACAGTGCGTTGCGGTTGATGCGCTCGGTCGGCTACACCCACGCCGGCACGGTCGAGTTCCTGATGGATGCCGACGACGGCAGGTGCTACTTCATCGAGGTCAACCCGCGCATCCAGGTCGAGCACACGGTGACCGAGATGATCACCGGCGTCGACATCGTCAAGGCGCAGATCCGCATCACCGAGGGGGGGCACATCGGGGTCACCGAAGGATCGCCCGAGGAGGCGAGCGGTCTGCACCCCACCGGCGTGCCGGCGCAGGACAGGATCCCGCTGAACGGCCACGCGCTGCAGTGCCGAGTCACCACCGAGGACCCGGAGAACGGTTTCCTGCCCGACTACGGGCGGCTCGCCGCCTACCGCAGCGCGGCCGGCTTCGGCATCCGGCTCGACGCCGGCACGGCCTACGGCGGCGCGGTGATCACGCCCTATTACGACTCGCTGCTGGTCAAGGTGACCGCCTGGGCGCCGACCGCGCGCGAGACCATCCAGCGCATGGACCGCGCGCTGCGGGAGTTCCGCATCCGCGGCGTATCGACCAACCTGCAGTTCCTCGAGAACCTGATCAACCACCCGACGTTCGGCAACGACGTCAACGGTGAGCTGACGACCCGCTTCATCGAGAACACGCCCGAACTGCTGGCCTTCGCCGCGCGGCGCGACCGGGCCAGCAAGCTGCTGCGCTTCCTGGGCGAGGTGGCGGTCAATGGCAACCCCGAAGTGCAGGGCCGCACGTTGCCCGCGCTGCCGCTGCCCAAGCCGGTGCTGCCGAAGGTCGACCTCGAATCGCCGATCCCCGACGGCACCCGCCAGCGGCTGCAGGCCCTCGGGCCGGCCGGCTTCGCGCAGTGGATGCTGGCGCACAAGCCCGCGCTGATCACCGACACCACGATGCGCGATGCGCACCAGTCGCTGCTGGCCACCCGCATGCGCACCGCCGACATGCTGCCGATCGCGCCGTATTACGCCCGGGAGCTGTCCGGCCTGTTCTCGCTCGAATGCTGGGGCGGCGCCACCTTCGACGTGGCGCTGCGTTTCCTCAAGGAAGACCCATGGCAGCGGCTCGCCCTGCTGCGCCAGGCCATTCCCAACGTGCTGTTCCAGATGCTGCTGCGCGGCTCCAACGCGGTCGGCTACACCAACTACGCCGACAACGTGGTGCGCCACTTCGTCAAGCAGGCGGCGACGAACGGCGTCGACGTGTTCCGCGTGTTCGACTCGCTGAACTGGGTCGAGAACATGCGCGTGGCGATCGATGCGGTGATCGAGAACGGCGGCCTGTGCGAGGGCGCCATCTGCTACACCGGCGACCTCTACGACAGTGCGCGCGGCAAGTACGACCTGGCCTATTACCTCGGCATCGCGCGCGAACTGCAGAAGGCCGGCGTGCACCTGCTGGCGATCAAGGACATGGCCGGCATCTGCCGGCCGCGCGCGGTGGCCGCGCTGGTCAAGGCGCTGAAGGCCGAGACCGGGCTGCCGGTGCACTTCCACACCCACGACACCAGCGGCGCGTCGGCCGCGTCGGTGCTGGCGGCCATCGAGGCCGGCTGCGATGCGGTCGATGGCGCGCTCGATGCGATGAGCGGGCTCACCTCGCAGCCCAACCTGTCGTCGATCGCGGCGGCACTGGCCGGCACCGAACGCGACCCGGGCCTGCCGCAGGACGCGCTCCACGCCGCGTCGATGTACTGGGAGGGCGTGCGGCGGTTCTACTCGCCGTTCGAGTCCGAGATCCGCTCGGGCACCGCCGACGTCTACCGCCACGAGATGCCTGGCGGCCAGTACACCAACCTGCGCGAGCAGGCTCGCTCGCTCGGCATCGCGCACCGCTGGACCGAGGTGTCGCAGACCTACGCCGATGTGAACCGGCTGTTCGGCGACATCGTCAAGGTCACGCCCACCTCCAAGGTCGTCGGCGACATGGCGCTGATGATGGTCGCCAGCGACCTGACGCCTGCCGACGTGATGGACCCGGCGCGCGAGGTCGCCTTCCCCGAATCGGTGGTGTCGCTGTTCAAGGGCGAGCTGGGCTTTCCGCCCGACGGTTTCCCGGCTGCGCTGAGCCGCAAGGTGCTGAAGCTGGGCGAAGGCGATCAGCCGCCCGTGCCGTACCGCCCCGGCGATCGGCTGCCGCCGGTCGATCTGGAGGCCGTGCGCGCCCGGGCCGAAGCCGAGTGCGAGCTGCCGATGGACGACAGCCAGCTGGCCTCGTACCTGATGTACCCGAAGGTGATGCGCGACTACTGCGAGCACACCCGGCTCAACGGTGACACCTCGATGCTGCCGACGCCGGTGTTCTTCTACGGTGCGCAGCCGCAGCAGGAGCTGGCCATCGAGATCGATCCCGGCAAGACGCTGCTGGTGGCGCTGCAATCGATCTCGCCCGATGGCGATGTCGCGCAGAAGGTGCAGTTCGAGCTGAACGGCCAGTCGCGCACCGTGCGCGTGCTGCGTCCCGATGCCGGCGATGCCGCCAAGGGTCGGCCGGTCGCCGACCCCACCAACCCGCTCCATGTGGCCGCACCGATGCCCGGCGCGATCGTCAGCGTCGCCGTCAAGCCGGGCCAGCGCGTCTCGGCTGGCAGCACCCTGCTGGCACTCGAGGCCATGAAGATGGAGACCCACGTCGCTGCCGAGCGCGATGCCGAGGTCGAGGCGGTGCTGGTCGTGCCGGGCGACCGGGT
>JAGNWJ010000137.1 GCA_017986065.1 Rhizobacter sp.
GGAATCTCCAGCAGGTCGTCGCACAGGATGGCGTACGAGCACAGGCCGATGCTGCGGGGAACCTCGGTCAGGTCGGGCAGGCCGACCTTGGCCTTCAGCCAATGCCGACCGCGGTCGGCCAGGCTGATCAGTGCGATCGGCGCCGCGCACAGCATCGCGGCCGCACGGGTCAGCGCATCGAACTCGGGCTCGGGGGCGGTGTCGAGAACTTCGAGGGCATCCAGGGCCGCCAGGCACGCGGCTTCGTTGTCACGATCTCTGGCTGAAAGCACGGGGAACTACCTCGACTCAGACTCGCACCTTGAATGCCGCAACCGACTGGACCAGCTCGTGGGCCTGCTTGCTCATGCTTTCCGTGGCCGCGGCGCTCTGCTCGATCAGCGCGGCGTTCTGCTGCGTGGTCTGGTCCATGCTGGACACCGCCTGGCCCACCTGGCTGATGCCGGTGCTCTGTTCCGTGGTCGCCGCGCTGATCTCGGCCACGATGTCGGTGACGCGCCGGATGGAGCTCACGATCTCCTGCATGGTCTTGCCGGCCTCGTCGACCAGCACGGTGCCGGCTTCGACACGCTCGACGCTGGCGTGAACCAGGTTGCGCACCTCGCGTGCGGCCTCGGCGCTGCGATGCGCGAGACTGCGCACCTCGCCGGCCACCACGGCGAAACCCCGACCCTGCTCACCGGCCCGGGCCGCCTCGACCGCGGCATTGAGCGCCAGGATGTTCGTCTGGAAGGCGATGCCGTCGATGACGCCGATGATCTCGGCGATCTTCTTCGAGCTTTCGTTGATGCCGGAGATCGTCGCAACCACCTGGCCCATGACTTCGCCGCCCTTGACCGCCACGGTGGACGCGCCTTCCGCAAGCTGGTTGGCCTGCCTGGCGTTGTCGGCGTTGGTTCGAACGGTGGAGCCCAGTTGCTCCATGGTCGCCGCCGTCTGCTGCAGCGAACTGGCCTGCTGCTCGGTGCGGTTGGAGAAATCGTGGTTGCCCGAAGCGATTTCCGTGCTGGCCGTGGCAATGGTCTCGGCATTGGCCTTCACGTTGCGGACGATGCGCGAGAAGCTTTCCTGCATGGCAGCCATCGACTCGAGCAGCCGCACGGTCTCGTCGTTGCCGCTGGGCTGGATCTCGGAGGTCAGGTCGCCATGAGCGAGTTGGTCGGCGACATCGACCGCATGCTCCATCGGGCGCTTCATGTTGCGCGCCAGGGCCAGTGCAGCGGCGACGATCAATGCCGCGCCGACGAGCAGGGAAACGACGACGAAGGCCTTGGTCCGCTGCACATCGGCCGTGGCGCCGTCGATGACACTGGTTCCGTTCTTCTCGATCGATTCGGACAGCGCCGCCATGCTGTCCTCCAGCTCGCTGAACGCCGCCTGGAAGGCCGGCAGATGGGCCTTCGCCTGGATGGGGTCGACAGCGGCATCGGTGATCACGACCGAGGCCGTGTCGATGTACTTGCGGATCACCGGCTGGACCGCGGTCAGTGCGGCGCGGCTTTCGTCGCTGAGCTGCAGCTTGCCCAGCTCGGCGATCGCTTCGTCGAAGGTCTTGGCGTGATCGGCCAGACCGGCTTTCGCCTCGGCGATCTGCTGCGGGTTCTTGTCCAGCGCGCCGAGGTAGGCCAGTTGCGCATCGCCGCGGACGGCGTCGTGCATCATGTCTGCGCTCAGGCTGGTCTGCAGCGCACTGCCGGCCTGGATGGCCCCGTCGATGGACCCGCCGAGACGAGTCACACCCATGAAGCCGATGCCGCCCGAGACCGCCGCGAGCATCGCGCCGAACAGACCAAGAACGAGGATTTGAGTTCGAAGTTTCATGGCGGGTACTTCCAGTGCTGTCAGAACGAGATGCCGTACCAGCCGAAGCCGACGGACCACAGGGTGGCGGATGAGCCGGATTCGCGGCTGGCGGTGAGATCGAGACCGAGCACGTCCTGGATCAGCCACCAGCGGGCACCGGCGGTCTTCACCGTGCCACCGAAGACCTGCGAGCGGGTGTTGGCCAGCACCTCGGTGAACAGCAGCAGCGGTTCCGCCGGCGTCCAGACTGCGGCCACGCCGAGGATGCCGCCCGTGCGGTGCGCATCGCGGCTGTGCGCCACGCCGAGGTTGGCGTGAATCGTCCAGTCGTCCGAGGGGGTCAGCGTCGACAGCACGAGCGCAGAAGCCTCCGCGTGGCGCCAGCTGCGGTGCGCCGGATGTTCGAAGGCGGTGGAGAACTTCAGCCCCAGATCCCACTTGCCGGCGGCGGTTTCATGCGACCACGACTCGGGAACCCATTTCAGCGCCAGCCCGGACTCTCCGCGAATCTCGTCGCGGGGATGTGGATGCGTGTAGTCGACCCCGAGCTCGATGCCCTTGGCAACGCCGCAGGCGAAGCCTGCGATCAGCGCCCGATCGCTCCCGGTGCGTTCGTTCCAGGCCTCGAGCAGGCAGGTGCCCAGATCGGCCGTGGCCGCATCATCGGTTCCGAGCGGTCTGCCGGCCCAGGCCTGACTCGCGACAACGCCCAGAAGCATCACGGCAGCGCGGATGGTCTTGATATTCACAGGGGATACTCCTATGGCTGATGGGACCGGTATCGACATCGCGATGCGAATACTTGAGTCGCCGCGCGACTGATCGGTTCAAATTGTGTGTTTGAGCACTTCGACCGGCTCGGCATCCACCAGCTTCGCGTGCAGCCAGGCGCTCACGGTCTGGGCATCGGCGGGCCTGGCGTAGAGGAATCCCTGCAGCGAGGTGCAGCCCATCGCACCGAGCATGCTGGCCTGCGTCGGGGTCTCGACGCCTTCGGCCACGATGCGCAGCCGCAGGCTCCTGGACATCGCGACGATCGCCCGGGCGAGTTCGCGGTCGTCCGGGTCGGTTTCGAGATCGCGCACGAAGGATCGATCGATCTTGACGCTGTCGACCGGAAACCGTTTCAGGTAGCTCAGGCTGGAATAGCCCGTGCCGAAGTCATCGACCGCGATGCGGATGCCCAGTCCCTTGATCCGCCGCAGTACGCCCAGCACGGCCTCGGGATCGTGCATCAGCGTCGATTCGGTGATCTCGAAGGCCAGCTGCGGGCCGTTCACCCCGGTGGACCTGAGCGTCTCGGACACCATGTCGACGAAACCGGCTTCGGCCAGCTGCACGGGCGAGACGTTCACCGCGATCGTGATCCGGTCGAGCACGCTGCCGCGCCAGGCGCGCAGTTGCCCGCAGGCCTGCCGCAGCATTTCCGCACCCAGTGCCACGATCTGCCCGCTCTCCTCGGCCACGCTGATGAATTCAAGCGGCCCCTGCAGCCCGTGTTCGGGCCGGTTCCAGCGCGCGAGGGCTTCCACGGCGACCGGCCGGCCCGTCACCGCATCGATGATGGGCTGGTAGTGCGCGACGAACTGCCCTTCGGCCAGCCCGCGACGGATGTCGGACTCGAGGCGCAGCCGTGCCGAAGCGGCCAGATCGACCTCCCTGGAGAAGAACTGATAGCGGTTGCGGCCTTCGCGCTTGGAGCGGTACATCGCCGCGTCGGCGTGCTTCATCAGCGTCGCGGGGTCTTCGCCGTCGTCCGGGAACACGGCGATACCCAGGCTGATGCCGACACTGACCTCGGTGCCCTGCAGCGAGCACGGCGCAGCCACCTCGCGCAGGATCTTTCTGGCCACTTCGGCGACATCGTCGGGCCCGGCGACGTCGGACACCAGCATGACGAATTCATCGCCCCCGAGGCGGCAGACGGAGTCGCTGCCTCGCAACGTCGCGGTGAGGCGCCGCGCGACGGCTCGCAGGAACTCGTCGCCGACCGCATGCCCGAGCGAGTCGTTGACGTGCTTGAAGTGATCCAGGTCCATGAAGACGACTGCAAAGCGCGCGCGGTGACGCATTCCGGACTGGCAGGCCTGATGGACGCGGTCCTGGAACAGCACCCGGTTGGGCAGGTCCGTCAGGCTGTCGTGATGGGCCAGATGGGCCAGCCTCTGCGAAAGCGCACGTGCTTCGGTCACGTCCTGGAATACCGTCACCGCGCCGATCAGCGAGCGGTCCTTGCTGAAGATCGGGGCGGCGGAGATCTGGACGCCGTACTCCCTGCCGTGCCGATCGCGCAGCAGCGCGCTCTGCGGAAGTCCGGCGACTCGGCCGCCGGCAAGGCAGTTCTGGATCGGGCTCGGCAGCACTGCATCGCTGCTCTCGTCGTACAGCTGGACCACCTCGCCGAAAGCACGGCCCCGGGCCGCTGGCAGGTCGCAACCGGTCAGTTGTTCGGCCACCGGGTTCATGTAGATGATGCGAGCCTGCGGGTCGGTGGTCACCACGCCATCGCCGATCGAATGCAGCGTGACTTCGATCAGTTCCTT